>NZ_JBGKBE010000002.1:0-538635 GCF_041358175.1 Muriicola sp. E247 | reverse complement strand
GCCTTTCCCTCGCTAATCTTTTCCGGAAAGCCCGGAAAACCAACCGCGGGCACAACGCCGTAAAGCAGCGCCGAACGCATAGCCAGGGCCGTTGTACCACATTAAAAACCAACCAATATGAATAGAATAATTTCAATTTTTATAGTAATTCTTATTTGTTCACAGTCCTTCGGACAAAAGCCAAGAGCTAGAGATTTAGGAATACCACTAGATGGAAAAACTGGAAAACTTAATGCAATTACGGATATTAAGGGAATTGAGGTTGGTCATACAACATTAATATCAGGCGAAGGTAAATTAGTTGTTGGGGATGGTCCAATTAGAACTGGAGTTACGGCTGTATTGCCGAGAGGTAAAGAATACGACCCTGTTTTTGCGGGATGGTATAGCCTTAACGGAAATGGAGAAATGACAGGCACTACTTGGATTGAAGAGTCTGGCTTTTTAGAAGGCCCCATAATGATAACAAATACTCATAGTGTTGGAGTTGTAAGAGATGCAGTAGTTGAATGGCAATTTAAAAACAAACATTTTGACCCGCTTCCGAATGAACCCGACATTTTTTGGGCTTTACCAGTTGTAGCCGAAACCTATGATGGAGACCTAAACGATATTAATGGGTTTCACGTAAAAAAAGAACACGCTTTTTCAGCTTTGGACAATGCTAAATCAGGTACAGTAACAGAAGGAAATGTGGGAGGTGGAACTGGAATGATTTGTCATCTTTTTAAAGGGGGAATTGGAACATCTTCTCGTGAAATAACTATTGATTCTACCACTTACACACTCGGCGTTCTCGTTCAAGCTAATTATGGTGGTCGTAAATCATTAACCATTGCAGGTGTTCCTGTAGGAAAAGAAATCACTGACCAAATGCCACTTTGGAACCCAATCAGGTCTGAAGAAGATAGAGGGTCGATAATAGTTATTGTTGCAACAGATGCACCACTACTTCCACATCAATTAAAAAGGCTTGCTCGTAGAGTTCCGATAGGAATTAGTCGTTTAGGTGGTTATGGCGGCAATGGCTCTGGAGATATTTTTATTGCGTTTTCTACAGCCAATAATAAGGCAGCCGATAGAGAAAAAGACCAGATGGTTAAAATGATACCTAATGATAAAATGTCCAGGCTTTTTGAAGCAACAGCACAAGCAACAGAAGAATCGATATTAAATGCATTAGTGGCTGCTGAAACAATGATTGGCAAAAACAATACGACTGTATACGAAATGCCAGAAGAAAGAGTCATTGAAATTTTGAAAAAGTATGGAAGAATCAAAGAATAACGTGGTACAACAATGGCTATAAGTAATTGCTTATTCTCGTCTACTTTGGAAATTCCACAGGAATTTCCAACTTGGTGTGTACTTGCAAAGTTAAGTGCTAACCCACGCAACTACTCATAGCCGAGACCGTTGTGCTTCATTATCAGAAACCGCTAACCAATGATTAAATTCTTTAGAAAAATTAGACAAAATTTACTTTCAGAAGGAAAAACTGGAAAGTATTTTAAATATGCAATAGGCGAAATACTACTAGTTGTAATAGGAATCTTAATAGCATTACAGATTAATAATTGGAATCAGGAAAGATTGAAAGAAAAACAAATTTTTGGTTACCTAATGAGTATGACAGAGGACTTAAAATCGGATATTAGTCAATATGAAGGTAATATCATTGGATTTAACACTAATATAACCAACAATAGTAGGGTTCTAAAAAACGATGATTATAAGAAACTTGAAGTAGACTCTATTAATATTCTAATTATGAGTTACTGGAATCTAAATAGAACTTCAGATCAAACTTTTCAAAAAATAAAAAATACTGGATTGCAAGAAACTTTAGGAACACCAGAAATCAATAAAGCCGTCAGTGATTATTACAATATTGCGATAACTCATTACGATTACTTTATTAATTGGGCCAAAGAAAATTCAGAAAGAGATAGCTTTTTTTGGAGTTATAATACCAATTGGGAATCTGGATTACCAGATATTTTGTTTGATATTAGCGAGTTACCGTTCAAAGATAATTCTGAAAAGAGAAAAGAAGATTTAATTAAAATAACTGAATCTACTGAAGGAAGAAACTATTTGAGACAGGCAATTGGGAGAGATACGTATGGTTTGAATTTGGTAAAAAACATTAAGGAGAATGCCGAAGAGCTGCTAAAATTAATAGAAAATGAATTGAAAAAATAACGAAAGCACAACAACGTATATAGCTCATAGCTAATTAGTTGCTTAATCGAAGTTAAGGCATATTTGGAAAGTCGCCAAATTTTTAAATTTGACGATTTCCAATAAAAAAGATAAATAGTAAAATTTAAAAATCTGGCTTGTGCTTAATCCGAAAATAATTTTCTAATTTACACGCTACGAGCCATATACAAGACCGTTGTGCTTCATTATCCCTACGCTAGCCTACTTGTGCCTCCGCTAAAGCTTCGGCGACACGCGGACGCCGAAGTACTCTAGCTACGAAGGCCGAAAAGTTTCGGAATAGAAACTATGACCAACCAATGACCAATGATAAAATTCTTTAGAAAAATTCGACAAAATTTACTTTCAGAAGGGAAAACTGGAAAGTATTTTAAATATGCAATTGGCGAAATTGTACTTGTTGTTATTGGAATTTTGATAGCACTTCAAATTAATAATTGGAATGGGGATAGAAAAGTAAAAAAACTTGAGACACAGATTTACAAAGAATTAAAAAGTGATTTGGTTCAAACTAAAAATGATATTGAAAAGGTAATTTCCGAACATAAAAAAATCCTTAAATCTACTCAACAACTTATCTTTGATATCTCTAATAAAAAATCATATTCTGATTCTATATATAGATTATTCGCTGATGCTGGAGGTGATTTTAAGATAATTCCCAAAACAAGTGCTTTTGAAAACCTTAAAAATATTGGTCTAAGCACAATATCAAACGACACTCTTCGTATTTCCATCTCAAACTTATTTCAACTAGATTTAAAACGCTTAGGAGATGAATTAGGTGCGCAAAATACCAGTTTTAATATCACTGAACAATTGTATCCTTATCAAATGAAGTATTTGTTTCTTGATACAAATGAACCTACAAACTATGGCTTTAAACATTCAGATACGATTAAGGTTTACAAATTAAAAATAAAAAATTACGATACGTTTTTGACAGACAACAATCTTCTAAAGACATTACAATTATCGCTTTGGAATAGAAGTTTAGTCGTAAACGAAGAAGCCGAAATTCTTGAAACCGTTAAAAATGTAATTGATGGAATTGAAAATGAAATTAAACAATAATAAAAATAACGAAAGCACAACAACGGCTATAACTCATGGCTTATCGCTTGGCCATTTTTTCCTATTTTTAAAGAAACAAAAAAACGTCTGACGCTTGCCACGAAGTCATAGCCAAGACCGTTGTGTTTCATAAATCAATAATCATGAATAAAAATATTTACCTTCTAATTGTCATTTTTATTTATCAATTCGCTTTCAGCCAAGAAATTAATAAGTCTGATCAATATGAGTGGCTGAGTGAACGGCATTCAACGGAGGTAATCGAATGGGTTGAACAACAAAACACTAAGAGTTTAGACTACTTTGAATCCGTTGAGCTGCTGAATGACCTTGAAAAATGGAAGGTTAAATTCGATAAACAATACGATTGGAAAACGTTTGGAAAATTTTTGACTGAGGCAGAACAAGTTGGGCTGTATGCTGAGGGTATTACAGGTAAAACCTGGTTTCGTATGCCATTTGAAACCTATTTGGCTGGCATGTCTCCTGGCTTTTTTGAAATTAAAATTAAAGATCTTAATATTAACTCGGCTGAGGATTGGTTATTTGACAGAGTGGAGAGTAACCCAAACAATTTCGACCAATCTCTCGTCTTTTATAAAAAGAAGGGGCACACACAGCATCAGGGATTTGTTGAATTTGATTCAAAAAATAAGCGCAAGGTTGAAAATGGGTTTGAGTTGCCACCATCTAGAACCACGGCAAAATGGAGAGACGAAGCGTCTATTTATATTTGTACCAATCTTGAAAACCCTTACAGATCTGCAAGCAAGCTACATATTTGGGAAAGAGGCAGTCCTATTGAAACTGCAAAAGTCATATTTGAAGCTCCTGAACCCTACACCACCGTAGAGCTAATATCACTGAATAATGCGCTTTTAATAAAAGAACAAAGGCAAGCCTATGATGATAGTTGGTATCATCTTAAAGAAGACAAACTTAACCCCTTATTTTTTCCCAGGGATGTAAAAGACCTCGTCGTGGTATCCGGGCAACTTATTGTACATCTTAGAAGTCAATGGAAAACCAAGGATTTTGATTTCGGACCGAGTAGTTTGATCACAATTAATTTTGAATCCTTTCTTAAAGGAGACCGCTCGTTTCAGCTATTGGCGGAATCGAGTAAAGCCTTTGTTCTGGATGAAATTTGGAATACGAACGATGTATTGATCTTAAGGGTACTAAAAGATGTACAATCCTCTTTATATGAGTGGACTTTTTCTGATGTCCAATGGAAATCAAAAGAAATAATAGATCCCAGCGGGTGGAATATTTTTGTCACCAAAGTGCAAAAAGAATCCAATCGTTATTTAATTAGGCAACAAGACTTCTTCGGCACCAAACTTTTCCTAAGAGACGAAAATGGAACGATTACAAAGTATGCTGAGCGTATTAATAAAATGATCAAGCCTTCAGAATATGAAGTGAAACAGCAATTTGCTACCTCCAAGGATGGAACTCAGGTTCCTTATTTTCTAGTACATAAAAAAGGATTAAAAATGGAGGGTACCATTCCTGTTATGATGACAGCTTATGGGGGTTGGGGACGCTCCATGTTACCAAGACCTCTTGGTGCAAGATGGCGCTGGATTATGGACGGAGGAGCCTATGTTCTTGCCAATATAAGAGCAGGTGGAGAATATGGGAATGAATGGCATTATTCAGCAATAAAAAGCAAAAGACAAAACGCATATGATGATTTCTTCGCGGTGGCCCAGGATCTTATCGATTCTGGACTCAGTCAGGAAAGAAGTATCGGAATTTATGGTGGCAGTAATGGAGGTTTGCTGGTTGCCAACGCCTTTATTCAACATCCTTCCACATTTGGTGCAATCTTAATTAGAAGTGGCTCCCTAAAATTGGATGATGTAAGTTTAAAAGAAACTGGTAATTCTTTTGGGCCCGTAAGAGGAGAAAGAGGAGACCATGCAATACCCCAAGAATGGATGTACATGAAAAAGATATCTCCTTTTCATGTGTTGGAAAAAGGCAAGCCTTATCCACCTGTGTTATTATTAAGTAGCAGAAACGATGATGTATCGCACCCTTCAAGATCACGAAAGTTTTACGCAAAAATGACCGCCCTTGGCTCTAAGAAGGTTTACCTCATAGAAACCGCGGGAGGTAGGCATGGATACACTGATCTAGATAACGAAACCGCGATAGATTTAGCTTTCTTTTATAAAAACATTCATCCAGAGTATGAGGAGAGACTTATGGGTAAATTCAAAAGGGAGTAATACGAAACACAACAAAACCTATGCGCAATATCCTTTGGGATACTGCGCATAGCTAAACCGTTGTGGTTAATGTACAAGAACCAAGAAATTGAATGAACAAAACGATATTTGAGATTACCAAAATGGATTGTCCTTCGGAGGAAAATCTAATCCGAATGAAATTGGATGGAATCTCAAGTATTGCGAATTTGGACTTTGATATTCCAAACCGAAAACTGACTGTTTTTCACAGTGGAGAATCTGACCAAATCGAAAAGTCCGTTATTGAACTAAATTTAGGCGGAAAGAAAATCTCGACCGAACAGACCAACCAAACGGAATTTAAAGAAAATGCAAACCAAAAAAAGCTACTTTGGTCTGTACTTGCAATCAATTTTGCCTTTTTCATAATCGAAATGACAACAGGTATAATCTCAAAATCAATGGGACTTGTTGCTGATAGTTTGGATATGCTTGCCGACAGTTTCGTTTACGGAATTAGCTTGTTTGCAGTTGGCGGAACTCTGACGAGAAAAAAACGGATTGCAAAAATCGCTGGATATTTCCAAATAATACTTGCAATTATTGGATTTGTGGAAGTATTAAGAAGATTTTTAGGAGACGAAAAACTTCCTGATTTTTTGACGATGATTATCGTGTCGATTTTCGCACTTATTGCGAACGGAATTTGTCTTTACATTTTGCAAAAGTCAAAAAGCAAAGAAGAGGCTCATATGAAAGCGAGTATGATTTTTACTTCAAACGATGTGATTATAAATTTAGGGGTAATAATTGCTGGACTTTTGGTGAATTGGTTGAGTTCAAGCAAACCTGATTTGATTATCGGAACAATCGTTTTTGTTTTGGTAATTCAAGGAGCATTTAGAATATTGAAATTAAGTAAATAACAAAAAAACACTAACCACAACAACGGCTATAATCCAGCGCTGCTCTAGAACTTCCTTGAAATTTCCTACATTTAAATAAAACAAGGAACTGGCTTAAATAGGGTAGAGGCCCGTGCTCGCTTTTTCCGGCGCTAATTTTTCCTGCAAGGCAGGAAACCCACCGCTGAGCTTCGCCCCTAATCCGCGCCGAGATCATAGCCAAGACCGTTCTATGCCATTTGATAATCGATAAACATTTGGTCATTTGATTTAATATTTAGATATTTGTCTAAATAACTAAATAGATGAATTCTCTTTTTAAAGCACTTAATGATGAAACTCGAAGACAGATTATCGAGCTTTTGAAAGAAAAAGATATGAATGCCGGAGAAATTGCAGACAGATTTAGTATATCAAAACCAAGTATTTCTCATCATCTAGATATTTTAAAAAGAGCAGACTTAATAACGAGTGAAAAAAAAGGACAATTTGTAGAATACTCTTTAAATACAAGCATCCTGGAAGATCTACTAAACTGGATACTAACGCTTAAGAAATAAATTATGAACTTAAAAAAAGAACTGCCCATTTTGGCAATTGTTTTATTACCATTTATCTATTTGGCATATATATGGAACGAGTTGCCAAGTAAAGTCCCAATGCATTGGAATATTGAAGGGGAAATAGACAGATATGGAGATAAATCCGAACTAATAATAATTCCTTTTCTATTGCCATTACTGGTGTATGTTATCTTTTTGGTTGTTCCTAAAATTGACCCAAAAAACAAACTGAATAAAATGGGCAACAAACTTCAATCAATTAAATTCTTCTTGACAACCTTTATGTCAATATTGGCATTGTTCATTATTTATACTGCAAAAAATCAGACCTTTACTAATCCAAATTATATCGTTTTATTAATTGGTGTTTTATTTATTATTCTTGGAAATTATTTCAAGACTATTAAACCTAACTATTTCATAGGAATTAGAACACCTTGGACTTTGGAAAATGAGAATGTCTGGAAAGAAACCCATAAGTTGGGCGGTAAATTATGGTTTATTGGCGGAATTTTAATTGTGGTTTTCAGCTTGATTTTAGATAAAAGCCTAAATTTTACCATATTTATTATCATAACTGCGTTGATCACATTTATTCCAATTATTTATTCCTACCTGAAATTTAAAAAGGTAAAATCAACGGCATAGAACAACGGCTATAAGCCATCACTTCGGCTAGCGCCTCATAAATTCCAAACACCAAGCACCAAACCTGCCTGCCGGTAGGCAGGTTCCAAGAGCATAGTACCTTGGATAGGAATTGGGATTTGGAATTTGTAATTTGGAATTTCCCGGCCGTGCCGGACTCATAGCCAAAACCGTTAGCTACAAGCTGAAAAATGACTCTAAAATCTATTCCCCTTTTTCTTCTAACATTTTGCTTGTTTCAAGTTTCTTTTAGTCAGGATAATTTGAATATTAGGAAATCTGAAAATCTCCAGCTAATTAAGGCATTGAATAGTGCGAAATTAATTGGCGAAAACAAAGAGAGTTATTTATCGGTAAGAGTTTATTCTCTCGACAATGGTTCCATAAGTGCTGGATTCGATACCTCAGAAGTATCACATAATTTAATAATCGCAGTTTCGGGATTTGACGAAAATCCAGATCAAAATGCATTTGAAATTGGACCCTTTATTAATCCAAAATTTGTTCAATGGAACGAGCTTCAGAAATATAAAAAAGGGTTTGAAATTGAATACGGAATTTTTGAGAAAAGAGAAAGATTGAGACTTGAAATAAGCCTTAAAGAACTGAAAATAATAAAATAAAGCCTGTAGCTAACAACGGCTATAATTCATTTTGGCTAAACGCAACTTCAAATATTTACCCTATTTTTAAAATAGAGAAACAGGTTAAAGGCTTAGCCTGGCAGCTCGCCTTGCCTCCGTTAATTTTTCCTGCAAGGCAGGAAACCCAACGCTGGGCTCGCTGCTAAGTCAAAACGAAATCATACTTGTCTGCCGTACCAGCGGTAGCTGGGTAGGTAGAGCCAAGACCGTTGTGCTTCATTGTCCAAAACTCGGGTGAATTAATTATCCTACCTTTCGAGAAATAACCAACCAATGATTAAATTCTTTAGAAAAATTAGAAAGAACTTACTTTCAGAAGGTAAGACTGGCAAGTATTTGAAATATGCTTTTGGCGAAATTATCCTTGTGGTAATTGGGATTTTGATTGCTCTGCAGATTAATACGTGGAATGAGCAACGAAAAAATGAAATTAAAATAGTTTCACTTTTCAAAGAAGTTCAAACTGATTTACTAAAGGATTTATCAAATGTGAAAAATGCCATTTCAACTTATAAATTTATAGATTCGTTGGCCTATTTAGTTCTTAATGATAAATTAGTCAGAGACGACTATAAAACACTAAGAGCTCCTTATCTATTTCAGCTGACAACTTATTTTGAGGATTTTCAATTCATTAATAATGGATACGAAAATTTGAAACTTAATGTAAACAATATCCCACCCAATCATAAACCTGCATTTGACTCTTTAGCAGTTTTATATGAGCAAACTCAGAGAATATTGGTAGATGAAAATAATAGAATTGGTGATGCTGTTTACGAAAACATAAAGTATTTATCGGAAAACAAGGAATGGTTTTCTTCAAACTATAGTTCATCCAAGTCCAATGACACAATCATTGATTACTTTCTTAATGATCCATTTTATAAAAATCGAGTTAAGGAGTTCCAATTATTGATTGATGATATTTATAAAAAATATCAAATTGATGCAACAATAATATATGAGCATTTAGATGTAATTACAAAATCAAGTAAATCTATCCCTAATCATTTAAAGAACTATATAGTTGATTCTGAAAACCTCAAACAATACATTGGTGTTTACAAACAAAAAGATTCTACACAGAAAAACATAATAGAGGTCAATCAAAAAGGTTTTTTATATAACAATGATCAATATAATTTGATCCATGAAGGAAATGATACATTTAGTTTTGAAGATTCGTATAATAGAAGTGTAACATTTCAAATTGATGACAATGGAGAATTTAATGGCCTTAACATCCACTTCTATGATAAAAAAACAGAATATATAAAATCTGATTAATCAAGAAATACCGGTAATTAATTTTGGGACGGTATTTTTTCAAAAAAAAAACGAAAGCACAACAACGCATATAACCCACGCCTCTAACCATACCCAAAAATTTATTACTTTTCAATTGAATAAATTTTCGCGTAACTCTTGTTGCTGGTAATCGGCGCAGGTCATATGCGAGAACGTTGTGCTTCATTATCCCTACGCTGAAGCTTCGGGATAGAAACTATGACTAACCGCTAACCAATGATAAAATTCTTTAGGAAAATCCGGCAAAACTTGCTTATGGAAAACAAAACTGGAAAGTATCTAAAATATGCCATTGGAGAAATTGTACTCGTGATTATTGGAATTTTGTTGGCTCTACAAATTAATGAATGGAACGGACAAAAAAAGGATGTTAGAACATTACAAAATGATTTAGAATACGTCTTGGAAGATATCGCGGAAGACAATACTGATTTACTTATCCTAAGAGATCAGCGTAAAACAGGTGCTCAAGGTTGCTCAAAATTCCTAGATGAATTTATGAAAGGTGGCGAGATGAAAGGTTTCTCATATTGGATTAATAATAATCTTAATGAAGTTTTTTACGAAAGGAAATTTAAACGGAATCAGAATGGTTTTGATAAAGTTCTTTCTTCGAAACTATTTCAAGGCGCTGAGTTTAAAACTTTACGAGAGAAAATCGATGAATATGTCAATGAAATTGAACGGCTGATTTATGATGAAGAAAGACTCAACTACTTTATTGAAGAAAAGGAACTTGAAGCATTTTCGAATGGCAATTTCAGTATCCTATACGAGCATAATAGAGTTAGAAAGGGTTTTAGTAATTTAGAATCTGTAAATAATGAAATTGACTGGCAGAATATACTCAAAAGTAAATCTTCATTGAAAGCTATATTGCTTAGGTATGAGGATGATGTCATTAGGCTATTAATTCCTCAGTATGGTGAAACCATAGATGTTGGAGCAGAACTGCAACTTGCAATTGAAAAATACTTGAGCGAGCTCTAGGCAAAAGAAGAAATATAACGACATTACAACACCGTGTATAATTAATTGCTTTGGCAAGTGCTTATTTGGAAAATTCCTTCGGAATTTTCTCGGGTTCGTATTTGTTTACTAAAATAGTGACTCAACCACACAACTAACCATACACAAACACGTTGTGATTAATTAAAACAACCATGAAAAATATTATTTACTTTCTATCATTTTGTGCCGGATTAATCTGCTCATTTAATGCCTATGGACAAACCATTGATAAAAATGATCTTGAAGATAGAATCGATTCCCTAATACCGACTGCAGTAAATGACTCAACACCAGGTCTTATAGTAGGGATTGTTAAAAAAGGTGAAATCGTTTTTAGCAAGGGTTATGGAATGGCAAATCTATCATATGGTATTCCGAACGATCCAAAAATGGTGTATAACATAGGTTCGGTAAGTAAGCAATTTCTTGGATATGCATTCGCAATCTTACATGTAGAAGGGGTTTTAAATATTGATGACCCAGTGTATAAGTATCTTGAAGATTGGCCTAGGTTTAAACATACAGTGACATTAAGGCATCTACTTACTCATACGAGTGGTTACCGAGAAGCATATACCATGTCAAATCTCGCGGGTAGGACGATTGGTGTTGATCGCCTCTCTAGAGAGGAATGTTTGGAAGTTGTTAGAAAACAGCCCCAACTAGAATTTATACCTGGTTCTCGTTGGACATATAACAGTACAGCATGGGTTATTTTGGCTGAAGTTTTGGAAAAAATTACTGAACAACCCGCAGATGAATGGGTAGAAAATAACATTCTAAAACCTCTCGAAATGAATGATACCCAGATTGAGAGTACTGTAGGAGAAGTGATAATTAATACAGCAGAATCCTACACTTTCAACAAGGAACAAGGCTATATTAATCAAGAAAGTAATCGAGCTATTTTTGGTGCAGCAGAAGTTTATACCAGTATTCCAGACTTAGTAAAATGGATAAATAATTATCGAACTGCAGAGATTGGAGGAAAAGCCGTAAACGATTTATTTCTTGACCCATTTATATTAAACGATAAATCTAATTCTGAATATGCTTTGGGAATTCGTAATAATTCTTATCGCGGACTAAAGCGTTATAAACATACTGGTGGTCACGAAGCCTTTTCAACACAACTGAGCTACTTTCCTGAATACGATTTGGGCATAATATCAATATCAAATTTTGGTGGTACAGGTTGGCTTTCTACAGAAAAAATTGCTGAGTTATTACTTGAAGAGTATATGACCTTACCAACAAATAATGAAAACCAACAAGTTGAAATTAATAAAGAAATCCTGGAACAATTTACAGGTCTTTATCTAGCTTCAACGCTTAATGGCACTTTGGATTTAACTATATCTGAAGACACATTAACAATTGGGGGAAGAACAAAACTTATTCCAAGCTCTCAAAACACTTTTCGTATTAATGGATGGAGTGGCCAAATTCAAATTGATAATTTGTCCGAAGAAAAAAGCCAATTAACGGTTTTAGATGGCACAAAAGAGATATATACAAAAATAAAAAAATGGACTCCTACCGAAAATGAATTCAAAGAATTTGAAGGTGATTACTGGAGTGATGAATTGGAAACGGTCTATCACTTAACTGCAAAAGAAAAAGAATTAACCATTCAACATCGTTGGATTGGTGAAATCGCATTGACAGCGATTGCCGATGATTTTTTTCAGACAGATTTTGGATTTTATGTAAAATTTAATCGAAATAAAGAAGGTAATATATCAAATTTGAGTATAAACTCTGGTCGAACACTGAACGTGATCTTTCAGCGTAAAGAATAACTAATCACAACAATGTATATAAGCCATTAAAACGGTTCATATAGTTAACCGTTACCTTCAATCGCTCAGGAAATTATTTTGTATCTTATTCAAAAGACTCTAAAAATGAAGTACTTAGTAATCATTTCCGTTATGACATTCTGTGTAAATTCATATTCACAAAGCATGGATAAAGTAGAAGAAAAAACAGCGGTTGAAAACGTCCTCCGCGATTATATTGAGGGCTGGTATCAAGGTAATGCCAAACGAATGGATCGTTCTTTACACGATGATCTTGTGAAACGAATTAGTGTTACCGACAGTTCTGAGATTGGAATACAGTTGCGAATGGTACCAAAATCAAGAATGGTTGAACTGACTGAAAATGGGGGTGGAGAAAATCCAGAAGGTGAATATCAAATAATTGTAGATCATATCGATATGGATATTGCTACTGCAAGGGTTTTGTCCGAAAAATATCATGATTACTGCCATTTGGCCAAAACTAATGATGGATGGCAGATTGTCAATATTCTATTTCGTTATCGCTGATAATTAGAAGTGGATATTATGTAGAACGAGATCGTCGGAGTAGTTTAATCTAGACGTATCGCGCCAGCAGGTGGCAACGTGTAAAGCGCACAGCGCTTTTTTCCCAAACCTAAAATTTAATTAACTTTCATAATAATGAAATTTTGTCTTCCCTGTGCGACGCAAATAGTGCCGCACGCCTTACACAAAACCGTTGTTACCAATTAAATAAACCTAGTCATGGATGAACAAATAAAACCCAAATTGTTTCCCAAAGCACACTTTTGGTTATTGATTCCATTCATTTTAACCTGGGCCGGTTTCTATATTTCCTACTGGAGTAAGTTTAATGAAGCACCCTTTCGCCAACATGTCCACGGGCTGACAGCCACAGCCTGGTATATACTTGTAATCCTCCAGCCTTGGTTGATTCACAATAGACCAGCTAAATATCACAGGAAGTTAGGTATAATTGGTATTCTCCTTGCAGGTGGAGTTGTGGGTTCAGCATTGCAGGTAATGCCATATCAAGTGGTCAACGAATTTCTTTCAGATGTCTTGAAATATGGTTTTTCATTTGGTGATCTATGTGCACTAACGGGCTTTAGCTTGTGTGTAATCTATGGGATTTGGAATGCCAAAGACACGAACAAACATGCTAGATGGTTAATCTCTACCGTCTTTTGGATATTATTGCCAGCCACAGCAAGATTAGTGTATTTTCCGCTGCTAATCTCTTATGAAGGAAATCCGCCAATAACTTATTTGGACTCCATTTATACCTGTCTTATTGTGACAACAATAATCCCATTATCATATATGATGTATCTGGACTATAGAAAAGAGCAAAAAGTCTATAAATCATATCTGTTTACGTTAATTGGAGTTACTTTTTATTCACTGGCAATAGCTCCAATGGGGAAATGGCAATGGTGGATTGATCTATGTGATCAAATTATAGGAAAAGGAATGTAAATAACTGGCTACAACAACAGATATAACCTGCCTGCCCCGATAGCATTGCGCTATCGGACAAGCGGCAGGCAGGTTCAGTGCTGTTTTTCAACTTACTTGAAAATTCTTACATTTAAATAAAACAAGGAACTGGCATAAATAGGGTAGAGGCCTGGGCCTGCCAAAGGCAGGCAGGCTCGCCAAGATCACAGCTGAGGCCGTTAGCACTTATTTGAGAAAAAAATGAAACGATTAAAAAATTTCATAGAAAAGAATATCTCAGGAAAAAAGGTTTTAGGACTTTTTATCTTGACCAATCTTGTTTACGCCTTTATGCTGACTGTTACAATTCCCAAAACAATGGAATTCTCTGACGGAATGAAATTATTGGATATGATGCCCACAGGATATGATTTGAATTATGTAAGTGAACTATTTACTTCGCTTGGAGAAAATGGACGTTTGACATATCTAACCAACCAAATACCCGTTGATATGATTTACCCACTACTATTCGGACTTTCTTACTGTTTGCTTTTGGGATATTTCTTGAAAAAATTGAACAAATTATATTCCCCGTATATTTATCTCTGCCTAATACCGATAATTGCCGGAATTGCAGATTATTTGGAAAATATCGGAATTATCTCAATGCTCAAAAACTATCCCGAATTGAAAGAGACTATAGTTTATACAACTAATTTATTTTCAGTTATAAAAAGCATTTCAACAAGTATATTTTTTATTGCATTAATAGTAGTATTAATAACGCTTGGAATTAAAGTATTAAACAGAAAAACAAGTGCTAACACCGTATAAAATTAATTGCTTGTCTTAGCCAATTTAAGAAAGTCCTCGCGGACTTTCTATCTGCGATTTATTTGCACCTTAATGATTAAAACAGGCAGCTAATCTTATACATCAACGTTTTATGGCATTTCAAAAATGAAACAAGTAATAAGCATTTTAGTAATATTTACCTTCATTTTTTCATGTAAAAATCGGAATGGATATATGGAACAGAACTTAGCGGATTTCAAAGTAATCGGAATTTCAATCGAATCGACAAACGAAGGTGAAAAATCCATTGAAGAAATGGGCAAACTCTGGGGGAAATTCTACTCGGACGGCATTTCTGAGAAAATACCAAATAAAGAGTCGGACGATATTTATTCGATTTTTACCGACTATGAAAGCGACTATACAGGAAAATACACCGCAATAATCGGACATAAAGTAAAATCATTGGACGACATTCCGGACGGACTTGTTGGACGGAAATTTGAAGGTGGTAAATACACCAAACTGACTGCGAAAGGAGAAATGCCAGATGCGATATTGGATATTTGGAAAAAGGTCTGGAAAGAAGATAAAGAGTTAAAACGGAGATATACGGTGGATTTTGAAGTATATGGGGAAAAATCGCAGAACGGAAAGGAATCGGAAGTGGATGTGTTCATTGCAACGGAATAAAAACGCCATATAACAAGCTATAAAATTAATGCTTGGGTAGTTTTTTATTCGCTTCTCCGTGCGTGCTTTGTTACTGCGGATTTTCCAAATGGAAAATCCACGCTCACAATGCCGCACTAATCTTATACGAACCGTTACCTTGCATTTGAAAAGATCAAATTAGATAATTGTAATGGACGAAAAGATCGAAATTTCATTAAGCCAAAAGAAAGTTTATTTAGGAATATGTGGCTCCTTACTATTTGTAATAGCTGGAACATGGTTGTTTTTAAATGCGAATGAATTTCAGAATATTTCATTGGCATTCTTAAGAAATCCAATAGTAATTAAAGGTATTGGAATTACAGGAATACTATTTTTCGGTGCGACGGGTGTTTACGGTTTTATAAAACTATTTGATCAGAAAGCTGGACTAGTTTTGGACTCAGATGGAATTACGGACAACACAAACGCCTCCAGCGTTGGCTTAATTAGATGGCATGACATTACTTCAATAAAAACAGAGCAAGTCATGTCCACTAAATTTTTATTAATTGAAGTCGTGAATCCTGAAAGCTATATTGAAAAATCAAAAAGTAGAATGAAGGCAAGATTAATGCGAACAAACATGAAAATGTATGGAACGCCACTTTCAATAACTTCCAGTTCTTTAAATTTCAATTTTGGAGAACTTGAGCGGCTGATACAAACAGAATTTAAAAAGAACAAAAACGCAAGGTAACAACGGCTATAACCTGCCTGCCGGCAGGCAGGTTCAGCGCTGCTTTAGAACTTCCCTGAAATTTCCTACATTTAAATAAAACTAAAATTGGCTTAAATGCTTGAACGGCCAGGGCTCGCTGCTAAGTCAAAACGAAATCATACTTGTCTGCCGTACCAGTGGTAGCTGGGGAGGTAGAGCCAAAGCCGTTGTGCTTCATTATCCCTACGCTGAAGCTTCGGAATAGAAACTATGACTAACCAATAGTAAATGATAAAATTCTTTAGAAAAATCCGTCAAAACTTACTCAACAAAAACAAAGTTGGAAAGTATTTACTCTATGCAATTGGTGAAGTTCTGCTAGTTGTTATTGGTATTTTAATTGCTCTCCAATTAAATAACCAAAACGAATTAAGAAAGCAAAGAATTGTAGAAATCAATATTTTAGAAGGTATCAGAAAAGACATTTTAATGGACACTATCGATTTAAATTCTAATATTCGCGGGCATAGATTTAGGATAGAAACGGATAGTTTTTTAACCAACCATATATTAAACAAAAAGGAACTAGATAAAAATTTTATATCCAATCTAAATTATATTACGGTTGCTAATTCGTTCATTATTTTACATGATTCACATTTTCAAGAAGCTAAACTAAAAGGTTTGTCCATTATCTCTAATGAGACCTTAAGAGATGACATCAATAATCTATATGAGTTTGATTATGAGTTACTACCATTATTAGTAAATGATACTGAAAGTTTAAATTATAGCAACGCTTTAACTCGCGAAATTGGACCATATTTTGGATATGATTCTACAGGAGTAACAATGACTAATTCGTCTTATAAAGAGTTTTTAGAGAATAGTGATAACATACTTTATCATATTAATCGTAGTAAAGGTGATAAATCTCAACTGTTATATATGCATGAGATAACATTAGAAGCTGCTTTAAAAGTTGCTGAAAGTATTAAAAAAGAAATTGAAGCGTTAAAAGAAAAATAACGAAAGCCTGCCGCGTGCCACGAAGTCATTGCCCAGACCGTTGTAACACATTATGAAATTTAGAACTCTCCTCCTCTTTGTACTTCTGACAATTTTTTCCAGTTGTAAAAATGAAAATACATATGAAAATGATGCAGAGCTCTGTGAGCTTCTAGCAAAAATGTTCGATGACGATCAAGCTATCAGAAATCTACCTGAAATGACGGATCCTTTCTTTGAAATACTAGACTCAATTATTGCGGTAAATTATTCCTCAAAAAAAGAATATGCAGCATTGCCCACGGAAGAACAACTTGCATGGGGAAGAGTGGCTAGAGAAATTACCAACAAACGTCCTCAACCCTCCCAAGAAACTGTAGATTCGTTATGGGCGATTCAGAAGGAGATCGACTTAAAAAACTCAAAGCTACTCATTGACATCACCAAGAAAAGAGGATGGGTCAGTAAAGAGCAATTAGGATGTACCCAAAATATTGCTCCCGTGATCATTTTCAGACATACTCCTAGAGAACTATGGGAAAAAATAAGACCAGTGGTTGAAAAAGAATACTCAGAAAAGCGAATGGAAGATGGAGACTACTGGTTTATTACAAATCATTTGGATGGAAGACCACTTCCTATAGTTGTCGATTCCATTCATGTAAGCATAGAATAATGAAACGTGTTACAACAACGCCTATACCCCATTGCCTCCCATTGCTTGTTCTAATTTCCTATCTTAGGTTCTTATAAATCAAACCTGGTTTAGCCTGGATTTTTTAAGCAACGGGGCATAGCCTGGACCGTTGCGCTTTATTACTACTTCGCTTAAGCTTCGTAGTAGAAACTATAACCAACCAGTAATCAATGATAAAGTTTTTTAGAAAAATCAGGCAAAAACTACTCTCTGAAAATAAATTCGGAAAATATCTGACTTATGCAATCGGAGAAATACTTCTTGTGGTTATTGGGATTTTGATTGCTATTTCAATCAACAACTGGAATCAAACCAATTCTGAAAATAAGATTGCAGAAAATTATATAAAGAGTTTAGTAATCGAACTAAATTCAGATTTGAATTATTACAAATTACATAAATCACGTAATCTGAGCCAGATAAGACAAATTAATGAAATACAAAATGCATTAAATTCTGTTGGAAAAAATAATTCAAAAGAGGACTTTGCTTTAAAACTAATGGATGTGATGGAGCCATTTCCATTTTCTCCGAAAACTGCCACTTATACGGATTTAGTTACAAGTGGTAATATGGGATTAATTAAACCAGAAACAATAAGGCAAAAAATAATCTCTCATTATAATCTTGTAGAACAAATGACATTACATGTTAATAGAGAAACTGATTATAATTGGAATCACCTCCATCCATTCTTCAAAGAAAATGGATACTTTGAATGGAGAAATAATCCCAGAATATCTGTGGATACTGTAATAATTAAAAAAAGGAATCAATTCCCAATCTTTGAACTTGAAAAGTCATCATCGGAATTTAAAGCAGTTGAAAATAATCTATATTTCCGCCAGCTAATGCTAACAACGAGGTCTGGAAATCTTGATGATCTCATGATTTCAACACAAGAATTAATTGATATTCTAAATCAGGTTTAAAATAATGAAAGCCTGCCTACCCCTACAGCTATCGGGATGTTGAGATAGCCCTGCCTGCCGGCAGGCAGGCGCTTTGCGGACGACCTCTAAATATAATTAGAAACTATGATTAAGTTCTTTAGACACTATCCAAACCTAATTTTGCGGAGCTAAATCAAAGGTCTGGTAGACCTTTGGGTTGGATATAAATAATAACTCTCTCATAAAATGCTATGATTAAATTTTTTAGAAAAATAAGATTCGATCTTATGGAGAAAAACAAAACTGGAAAGTACTTAAAGTATGCTATTGGTGAGATTGTTTTGGTAGTTATTGGAATTTTGATTGCACTTCAAATAAATAATTGGAATGAAAACCGAAAATCAGAAGTAAAGAAGCAAGATTATTACGTGCAATTATTAGACGATTTGAATAGTGACATTATCTCTACACAAAATACCATTGAAGAATTCAGCAATCACCAAGAAAAATATTACGATTACACAAGTTCTTATGACAATGAAGGCCTAACCCCTGTTAAAGCTTATGAACAAATTTCTAAACTTTCTTTAATATCAAACCCACCCATATTTAATACAAATACTATCGAGTCTCTTCAGAACAGTGGCGATATTGGCTTAATTCCTCCATATATAAGAAATAAGCTAATGAATTTACGAAGTCTACAAAACCTTACCTTGAAGCGTTTTGAAGCCACGGATTCAGGACAACGGGAGATAACTCAGAAATTAAGTTCATTATTGGGAGCAACTACGCTACCAAAGCGCCTGGAAAATCAACCTCAAATGAAAGAATTTTTAAATATTGATAAAAATTTAAGGGAAATGATTTTAGTCTATGAAGGCATACATCGTTGGAAAAGTGTCTCTCAAATTGAAACTATTGATAGATTGGAAAAGATGAAAAAGGAAATAGATACTATAATAACACTGATAAAAAAAGAATTAAAATAATAACGAAAGCCTGCACGCGGCAGGCAGGCGCAACTACTCATAGCCGAGACCGCCGTAGCATATTACAAGCAACATTAACAATGATGAAACAAAATACCTTTTTATTATTCTCAATCTTACTTATTTCGAGTTGCACTCAAGAGAAGGAGAGCTTGCTTTTCTCATCAAGTAGAAACGGAAATTCGGATGTTTTCATGATGGATATTGATGGGGAAAACAAGAAAGCACTAACTCAAACCGATTTTGAAGAATGGGGACCGACTTGGATTAATAAAAATGAGATTAGTTTCTTAAGACAAACTGAAGATTCTATTATTAGAGTAAAGTTGAATCTAAAAACAAAGAATGAATCAATGCTTAAACACCCAACCAACTGCGTATTAGATGATAAAAACATTCTCTATTCATATGAATCAGAATTATACCCCTGCAAAAATAATATTTTCATATTCAACTCAATAACAAATGAAACTATCAATATTACAGATAATTTGGACGGAGTAGCAAATTATCCAAGTTGGAGTCATGATGGAAAAAGTGTAGTGTTTACAAGTAATCATTTGGGAACCAATGAACTTTTTGAATACAAAGTTGATTCTAAAAAAACACATCAGTTAACCGATTCCAAATCAAACAATGAAAGAGGTGAACTCTCGCCAAACAGAATATTTTTAGTTTATAGTTCAGACTATTTTAATAAAGGAAACCAAGATATTGTTTTGAAAGACTTAGAAAGTGGCGATATTAAAAACATATCGGAAAGCTCTGGAATGGAACTCATCGCTCGTTTTTCAAATAATGGGAAGAAATTATACTTTGGGACGAACAAAGATGATAATTGGGAAATCTATGTTTATGATTTAGATACTAAAAGCCAAACCCGATTAACAAATAATCCAGAATTTGATGGAGATCCTCGAATTTTGAAAATCAATTAACGTGCTGCAACAACGTATAACGTTCATTGCTGCAATGGATTCCATCGGAATGATACAGCTGGAGCGGAATATGAGCTGGATTAGCTAGATTTATATCAAAATTCAACGCAACGAAAAGTTATAAAATACCGTTAGCCTTCATTAGTCCTACGCTAAAGCTACTGACCAGAAACTATGACCAATCACAAATAAAATGATCAAATTCTTTAGATTATCGTAACTCAATTTTGCATAGCAAAATCAAAGGTCTGGTAGACCTTTGGTTGAGATAGCCGCTTGCGGAGAAATTAAAAGCAACATATATGATTAAGTTCTTTAGACTCATAAGACAGCACCTACTCGCTGAAAACAAGTTTGGTAAATATGTACTTTATGCTATTGGCGAAATTGCACTCGTAGTTATTGGTATCTTGATTGCGTTGTCTGTTAACAATAATAATGAATTGAGAAAACTTCAACAATTAGAAACAAAATCGCTTCAGGAATTAAAAAGAGCCCTTGAGCTAGATTTAAGTGATATAAATTATAATGCTAAGAGGCACAAGAATGCACAATTATCAGCTGAAATAGTATTAGAAGCATTGAATACAGACCATCCTTATCACGATTCCCTGAGTATACATTTTGAAAGGTCAACCAATATTACCGTGTTCCTGCCAAATTTAGGACCATATGAAACATTAAAGGCAAGAGGATTGGATCTGATAGAAAATGATAGTTTAAGAAACGAGATCTC
Organism: Muriicola sp. E247; assembly: GCF_041358175.1. Taxonomy (NCBI): domain Bacteria; kingdom Pseudomonadati; phylum Bacteroidota; class Flavobacteriia; order Flavobacteriales; family Flavobacteriaceae; genus Muriicola; species Muriicola sp. E247. Next base: position 517,367 of record NZ_JBGKBE010000002.1, on the reverse strand, counting down.
GAAGTACTATGAACAAGATATCAAATATGCCTTTGTATTCGAGGACGCCAACATACAGGGGTGGCCAATGAAGTTTGAACTAATACTTGACCATTTTGATGAATTCAAAATGTTTAACTCTGCTACCCCAGTCGACTTTGAAAAACTAAAGAATGACAGAAGATTTATATCTTATATAAAGTTAACTTCCAATTTAAGAGGTATAGAATCCAATGTATATGCAAATCGAATGCATAATAGTTGTTCTAAACTTATTGAATTAATTGAGAAAGAAATAACGAAAGGCTAGCAATGTGTATAACCTGCCTGCCGGCAGGCAGGTCCATCACGCCAAGGCGTGACGAAACCATACACTAATGCCTTGCGCTTCATTACTTCTTCGCTAAAGCTTCGTAGTAGAAACTATAACCAACCGCTAACCAATGATAAAATTCTTTAGATTATCGAAACATAATTTTGCAAAGCAAAATCAAAGGTCTGGTAGACCTTTGGTTGAGATAGCCGCTTGCGGACGTCCTCTAAATATAATTAGAAACTATGATTAAGTTCTTTAGACACTATCCAAACCTAATTTTGCGGAGCAAAATCAAAGGTCTGGTAGACCTTTGGTTTGGATATAAATAATAACCCTGTCTTAAAATGCTATGATTAAATTTTTTAGAAAAATAAGATTCGATCTTATGGAGAAAAACAAAACTGGAAAGTATCTGAAATATGCAATTGGAGAAATAGTTCTTGTGATGATTGGGATTCTTCTGGCTTTACAAGTCAATAACTGGAATGAACAAAAGAAAAACAAGAAACAAGCTGAAAGATATCTCATAAATCTTAAAGAAGATATTCAAGAAGATTATATTCTTTTGGATGAATTCATTACCTCGAATGAAAAGATGCTTGGCTATGTTATATCTATTGGCAACACACTTGCCACTAAACAAGAATTATCAAAGGATGAAGAAATTGAATTTACTAGAATGCATAACGAATTGACATTTGAAAAATATTTTATTCCAGAAAAACGTACTATTAATCAAATAGCATCTAGTAGTCAAGGTAGTTTAATTAGTAATGAAAATTTACAATCTAAAATATTTAAGTATTACTCGTATTGTGAAAGAGAAGAGCAAAACAATGAAAAAAGTATGCAACTATATATGCATCTTCATATTACCTATAAACTCGCAACTGTTTGGGCTTCAAAAGAGGCTGTAGAAAATTTTAGTGGACCAATTAGCGGAGTTAAGAGACCAAGTATGGATTTTAAAAACCTATCTATGAATTCTGAATATTTTACTGCTTTAGCAAACAAAGGAGGTGTCACAACTGCACAAAACGGTAAGTACACAATTATGAGGACAATGGCTAAAGAACTTGATAGTTTAATTTCTGTCGAATTAAGTAATTATTGAAAAGTAACGAAAGCCTGCCTAACACCTCAAAAATCACAGGCACCACCTAGTGCACAGAAGTACTTTAAAATGTGCGAAGGTGCAAGCACCAAGCACCAAATTCCAAGCACCAAACTTGCCTGCCCGCAGGCAGGTTCCATGTGAATAGATATCTATTATAGGAATTGGGATTTGGAATTTGTATTTTGGAATTTCCCACCGCGTCACAATCATACTTGTCTGCCGTACCAGCGGTAGTTAGGCAGGTAGGTAGAGCATAAACCGTTGCCCACAATTATGAAAAAACTCATTGAATACCTGTTAATGTCCTGTCTGATTTTGATTTCGTTCACTGCCTGTGGACAAAAAATAGATGCAGAATTAACACTTGATAGAATAATTGAACACGCAGAGAGCAATTCTCTCTACCGCGAAAGTGTCGATTGGAATTCCCTAAAGGAAGAGATGTACGAACTAACAATAAACGCCAAATCAACTCTTGATCTAAAACCGGCACTCGACTTAATGCTCAAAGAATTGAATGACAGCCATGGTCGGATTTTTCACAACAGCCAGTACCTGTCCTGCTATACAGGAGAAAAAAAGGAACACAGAACAACTATGAATTCAGAAACTTACAACCAAATCCAATCTGGCCAGGTCTATGAATTCAAAACCTTGATTTTGGAAGACAGTATTGGATATGTAAGAATAGTTGGTTTACCAATGGGAAATAACGAAAAAATGGCAATGGAAATACAAGATGCCGTTTGCAAGATAATTGACCAAGGAGCAAAAAAGTGGATTATTGATTTACGTTATAATGGTGGTGGAAATATGTTTCCAATGGTCGAAGGCATTTCAAACATTATAGGAGATGGAATAGTTGGAGGTACTAAAGGCGTTACCGAAGATGAAAGTTCTGTATGGAAAATTAAGGATGGAGATTTTTATTACGATGACCAAACAGTTGCTTTAGAAAATAAATGCGGTCTTAAAAAAAATCCTAAAATTGCGGTCTTAACAAGTGTGTACACTGCAAGTTCAGGAGAGGCTTTGGCTGTAATTTTAAAAAATCGTCCAAAAACAAGGTTTTTCGGGAGTAAAACTATGGGAATGATAACTGCTACTGACTGGAAGCAAATTGACAGTTTGACCGCTATGTCCATTTCCGTTAGCTATTACAAAGACCGAGAAAACAACCTATATAACAAATATGTCGATGTTGACGAAAATATAGATTTCGAACCCAATTCCGATTTGGAAAAGGATAATGGAATAAACCGGGCGATTGAATGGTTAAACAAAAAGAAATAATTGTGGGCAACAATGTATAACCGCAATTTGCTGCGCTGTTCGCTTCGCTCTGAACGGCGGACACTTGGTTCTTTATAAATAAGATCCTACAAGTTGATAATTTACTAACTTAAAAACCGCAACTGACCGTTATACGAGACCGTTACACAACATTTTGAAGAATATAATCCAAATAATATTTCTATTATCATTCCTGTCAGGAGTTGGTCAGCAATACGATATTCAATTAATTGACGAAACCGTTTCCTTAATTGAAAAAAAAGAAAAATTGCAGCGCAATGAATTGAATTGGGAAGAACTCACTAATCAACCTAGATCTAATGATTCAGAATTTATTGTCTGGAGTAGAAACGATACAATTCACAAGGTATCTCTTGCATCATTTGGTGCTAAAGGCAATATAAAATTTATTCTGTATTGTTTAAATGAGAAACCTATTAAAACTATTATGCTCGAGGAATATAATAATACAGACACTATGTCTCAAGACTCAATAAATCTAATTGTACCGTTTAAAGAAGAAATATATTTTACAGGTGCTAAAGAATATTTTCCTGGCGAAATTGAGTATGAAGTTGAGATAAAAACAGAGGGGAGAAGATTGATTACTGATATGTATTGTCAGGTAAATGAATTATTGCACCCGCTAGCTATTGCGAAAAAGGGTATAAAAAAATAAACGTTAGCTAATAGCTATAACCTGCCTACTGGATCCCCGCCTTGGCGGGCAGGCAGGCACAACATCGGCTATAATCCAGCTGGGCAGAAGAACTTCATTTAAAATTCCTACATTTAATAAAAATAATATTGGCTTAAATTTCTTCGACAGTCAAAGAAGCCGACCTGCCTACCAGCTTTCATACCGTAGGTTTGCAGGAAGGGATCATAGCCGAAACCAACACGTACTATTTATATCTGTCAACTAAATTATATCTTATGAAATTCCACATCTCTCTACTCTTCGTTTTGTTCAGTTTAAGTTCATTCGGTCAGATCAATGCTAAACTGATGCGATATGTGGATGTATCTGAAACGCAGATATGCTTCGTCTATGGTGGCGATATCTGGGTGGTCGACAAAAATGGAGGTACTGCAACACAGCTTACCAATTCGCCAGGAGAGGAATCCTATCCAAAATTCTCTCCAGACGGTAAGGAAATTGCGTTTACGGCAAGATACCGTGGGAATCCGGATGTGTACGTTATGCCTACCACAGGGGGGGTGCCCGTTCGTCTGACCTATGGATCTCATAATGATCGGATGGTAGAGTGGCATCCTTCTGGGGACAAAATCCTGTTTGCCTCCCGAAGGGAGACCGGGATTCCATCCGGCCGAGTAAACCAACTATTCCTGATTCCAAAAACAGGCGGCATGCCTGAGAGATTACCCATCCCGTACGGTGAGATCGCCACCTATTCAGCAGATGGAACGCAACTGGCCTACATTACCAAAATCACCGAGACCTACCCCTTTAAAAGGTATCGCGGAGGGCTCACTTCTGAGGTAATCTTATTTGATTTGGAAACCAACACCGCAAAAAACATAACCAACAATGAAGCTAATGATGGTAAGCCTGCATGGGGTGGGGATAAGATCTATTTCCTTTCCGATCGTGCGGATGACTTTCGATTGAACATCTGGAGCTACGACGTCAGCTCAGAATCACTTAGGCAAGTGACACAGTTCAAGGAATTTGACATCACCTATTTATCTGCGGGTCCCGATGACCTGGTATTCGAAGTAGGTGGTGCACTCCATCTCATGAACCTGGCGACTGAGGATTCGAAGCGGATAGAGGTAAATGTGGTCAGTGATCTGACCCTGGAAATGACCAGGCGACTGGAGGTAGATAATCAAATACGAGGCATGACCGCTTCTCCCGGAGCTAGCCGTATTGTATTTGAGGCACGAGGTGAATTGTTTAATGTCCCTGTAAAAGAAGGATTTGTAAAGAATATCACTGGTTCTTCCGGGGCATTTGACCATAGTCCAACCTGGTCTCCCAATGGCGATCATGTCGCGTATTGGAGTGATAAATCGGGCGAGTATGAGATCTATGTCCAATCCATACGTACGGAACAAGCGGCCAGAAAACTTACCTCTCGAGGTAAGGGATTCGGATACACCCTTTATTGGTCGCCGGACAGCAAAAAGCTGGCATTTATTGACGAGAAAAATGATATCAGCATTGTCGATGTAGCTTCAGGAGCCGTTGAAGTAGCTGATAATTACGAATGGAATTACGGTCACGGAGGCCGTTACAGATATCCAATAAGCTGGTCGCATGATTCCAAGTTCCTCGCCTACTCCATCGGCATGGAAAATGGCAATGAAGCTGTTTTCATCTATGACCTGAATGCTAAACAAGCAAGGCAAGTTACCAGTGGCTTTTACAATGACAGCAATCCGACGTTCGGTACAGAGGGCAAGTACCTGTTCTTCCTTACCGACAGAAATTTTAGTGCAGTATATAGCGACATGCAAGATGGTACCTGGATCTATCCTAACGCCACACAACTTGCTGCCATAAGCTTGAGCGAGGAATTTCCCTACCTGCTACAAGCAAAGAATGATGAATTAAAGGCCGCAGATAAGGACGAACCAGAAGAAAATAAAGACAAGAAAAAGGGAAAAAAGGAAAACACAAAGCAGGAGGCTCCAAAGCTCATCAAAGTAGATTGGAATGGATTGGAGAGCCGGTTGGTGCTCCTCCCTGCTGAACCTGGCAACCTGAATAACCTGATGGCCTTTGATGGGAAGGTGGTGTACCGTCGTTTTCCTAATTCCGGCTCAGGTGGAGGTGATCCTGAATTATTCTTCTATGACCTGAAAGAGCGGGAAGAAAAGTCAATCATGGCCAAAATAAATGCAGTTGTCAAGACCGCTGATGGAGAATCATTATTAGTGCGAAGTGGCCCAAAATTCGGAGTTATTAAGCCCGAGCCCGATCAAAAAATCAAAGATGCCATCCCAACCGGTGGATTGGTAATGGAACTGAACCCCAGAGAAGAATGGCGTCAGATCTTCCAGGATACCTGGAGAAGACACAGAGACTTCTTTTATGACGAAAATATGCAGCAAGTAGATTGGAATGCTCTCCGTATCCAATATGGTGCGTTGATCGAGGATGCCAGATCACGTTGGGATGTTAGTTTTCTCCAGTCCAACCTTGTCGCCGAATTGAGCGCAGGGCATACCTACACATTTGGAGGAGATAATCAGCCCGTAGAAAACGTCAGCACCGGGTATCTGGGCATTGACTGGGACATGGATGCCAAAGGCTATAAGATTAAGCGAATCGTCAAACCTGCAGACTGGGATGCTGAAAACAGATCTCCTTTCGATCGTCCGGGAGTAGGCGTTTCAGCCGGTGACTACATTCATTCGGTGAATGGGATGTATCTTCCTCTGGACAAGGAACCGTATGCTGCTTTTGAAGGGCTCAATGGTAAAACAGTCGTATTGAAGGTCAGTAAGACAGGCAATGCAGGTGATGCAAAAGACGTTGTGATCACCTGCCTGACAGCCCAGCAGGAAGGAAATATTCGATACCTTGATTGGATTGAACAGAACCGGTTACGAGTCGAAGAGCTCTCTGAGGGCAAATTGGGATACGTGTACATGACCAACACGGCAGGCAGAGGACAGCTCGATCTGGTGAAGATGTACTATGGCCAGCTAGACAAAGAGGGATTCATCATTGATGAGCGTTTTAATGGAGGTGGGCAACTCGCTGACCGGTTTTTGGAGCTGATGACACGACCTGTTATTTACAACCTATATTGGCGCCACGGCAAATCCCATACGTTCCCAACAAAAGCTAATACCGGACCGATGGGCATGTTGATCAATGGATGGGCAGGATCTGGGGGCGATGGACTCCCCTGGGCGTTCAGAGAGCTGGATGCAGGTCCTATTGTTGGAGAGAGAACCATTGGAATTCTGGTAGGTCCAGCGACCGGCCATCAACTTATTGACGGTGGAGGGATCACCGTCCCTGGTGCACGATTGTACTTCAATAATGGTAGCTGGTTCGATGAAGGGGTCGGAGTACGGCCTGACATTGTTGTATGGGACGATCCTAACTTATTAATGCAAGGGCGAGATCCGCAGATGGAGAAAGTGGTGGACGAGGTGCTGAAGTTGTTGGAGAACAGTACCAGAGCTACCCAACCTCCTGCCAAAGATGATCGTACCGCAGAAGGTCTAAACAAAAATTAGAGCACTTTTATTAGGGTTAACAGTATTCAACATGGTATAAGAGGCATTAAAACGTCACTTATACTCACCGTTGGCGCAAATAATTTAAGTTTAATGAAACTATTCAACATCCTTCTAATATTGACAATAGGAATTTCCTCTCTTTCCTATTCTCAACAAAAACAAGTGTCTGTTAGTTATTCTGTTACAAAAGAAGCCAGAGTTTTAGATACTGATTTGATTTACAATAAAACTACTGGAGAAAAAATTTCAGAAAAAGAGTTTCGCAAATTAGTTAAACTCAATCCTCGACTTAATCTTGAGAGGTTATACGATGCAAGGGGTAATATCATTCGTTATATCTATGACCCAAATAATCAGAATGTCCCGCAACGCAGATACCCATATTCTGTGGCTCCTAAAGGAAAACCCTATCCAAACTTCATATTAAACACAACGAATGAGGAACAAATAGAATTGGAAAAACTAAAAGGAAAATTGGTTATTGTCAGATTTGAACTCTTTTCAAGTGGTTTGCGATTTAAACAAAATGAAGTAGAAGATCTAGATCAAAAAATCAACGCTCTTGACAATCAGGAGGAAATTGAATCCATCATAATATTCGGGGTAGGAAAGGAAGAAGTTGAAAAAGGGTTTTCTTTAGCAAATACTAATTTTAAATTAGTTTCTGATGGTGAAATATTCTTCGATAAATATCAGATTGACCGTTTTCCGATGACGGCATTAATTGATAAAGAAGGAAACCTAATTGATTACTTCAAGTATTCTGAAGACATTGATTTTAAGAACCACTTTTAGATAATATTACTAACGCCAATAACGACTATAACCTACCTGCCCCGATAGTATTGCGCCATCGGGCACGCGGTAGTTAGGTTCCAAGTGGAGAGGTTTCCATTATAGGAATTGGAATTTGGAATTTGTATTTTGGAATTTCCCGACCGTACTGCAATCACACTTGTCTGCCGTACCGGTGGTAGCTGGGTAGGTGGAGCCGGGAACGTTGGCCTTCATTAAACGAAATTGAGAAATGTTTAGATTTTTTAGATCCATTAGAAATAGATTGATTTCTAAAAATAAAATCGGCCGTTATCTCATTTATGCCATCGGTGAGATAATATTAATTGTAATTGGGATATTGATTGCTCTTGGTATTAACAATCATAATTCTAAGAAAAAAAATGAGCTGGCCTCGATTAGCACACTTCTAGAAATTCAAAACAATTTATTGGACGATTTATATCAATGTGAGACAATGGCCAATAATTACCTGGTTGTAAGAGCTTCAAAAGAGAAAATTCTAGATTTTGAAAATCCCATATCTCTTAGTGACTTGACGAATGGAAATATAAGAAGGATCGGAAATTATTATGATTATTTGAGTATTAATAAAAATGGATTTGAGAATTTTGAAAACCAAATAGATTATTTACCATCAAAGTTTAAACCGTTACTTAAAGACTTAAGATTTTTATATGTTCGCATAAATACAAGTAATATATTCTATAGTGATCGCCTCCTCAGGACTGTAGAAACTCATCGTAATTTTTTGACCGAACAAAACTGGGGTGTGTACGAATTAAAAAATTCCAAAATATCAGATGAAGAAGTAGATTACTTTTTAAATGACGACAGATTCAAAAGCTACATCATCAAGTATGAAGTAGATCGATTTAATGTTTTTATGTCAAGTCAATCTTATCGATTATACGCCATCGATGTATTTAATAAAATTTCTAGAATATTAAATAATAAAGACGAAGGTATCCCTGATAATCTTCTTGGATCAAGCAACTCAAATGAATTAAAGCAATTTCTGGGTTCTTATCAAGAATCCAATAGTGACATAGTCGAAAAATTTTATATTAAAAATAATCTTTTATATAGCGACCTTTTAGATAGCAACGGCATTCACTTAGAGTCAAAAATACATCGAAAAATTAATGACAGTTTATATGCCCATAGAAAGCACCTGTACTCAGAAATTTGGAGATTTGTAAAGACCGAAAAAGATCAATTTAAGATTGTCTTTATCCACAATAATAAGGAGTTACTCAGGATTGATTGATTTAGTATGAGTAACTATAAAGACCACCATCGGCTATAATCCTGCTCGGCTTTTTCACTACCCTGAAATTTCCTACATTTAAATAAAACAAGGAACTGGCTTTAATAGGGCAGAGGCCATAGCCTGCCAAAGGCAGGTAAGCTCGCCAACATCATACTTGTCTGCCGTACCGGCAGTAGCTGGGTAGGTAGAGCTAAGGCCGTTGGCAATCATAACCATTAACCAAATGCATAACATTATGAAAACTTTCAAAAACTATATTGCAAAAGCTACTTTGACAGGAATATTTATTATCGTTTCAGCTACAATTTTATTCATACAGTCCTGTAAAAGTGATAAAAAAGAAACCGAACATAAAACTGTTGTTGAAGAAAAAGATAATGCTATAGAAATTATAACAAGGAATATGGATTTTCAAATGTCTGATACTATTTCCTCTGGATGGAATACCTTTCGTTATAAGAATCTATCACCTCAAACACACTTTTTTCTCATAGATAAGTATCCAGAAGGAAAGACTTCAGAAGATGCAGAAAAACTAGTTGCCCCAGTATTTGATAGTGCCATGAAACTAATTATGGAAGGAAAAACTGAAGAAGGATATGCTGAGTTTGCAAAACTTCCTGAATGGTTTGGCGAAGTTGTGTTTGTTGGTGGATCAGGTCTACTCTCACCAAATCAAATAGGAGTAACGACACTTTATTTAAAGCCTGGAAATTACATCGTTGAATGCTATGTAAAAATGAGCAATGGCATGTTTCATACTTCTATGGGTATGACAAAAGATATCATAGTAACAGGAACTGATTCCGGAAACAATGAACCAACTGCAGACATTGATATTAATATTTCGAGTACAGATGGAATTGTATTTAATGATTCCATTAGTTCGGGTAAGCACACCTTTTCAGTAAAATATATAGATCAGATTGTACATGAAAATTTTGTCGGACACGATATTAATCTTGTTAAGCTAGATGAAAATGCCAATCTTGAAGAGTTGGAAAATTGGATGAATTGGGCAGATCCGAAAGGATTAATTGAACCAGCACCTAATGCTGTTACTTTTATTGGTGGTGTTAATGATATGCCTGCTGGAAACAAAGGTTATTTTACAGCTGAAATTGAACCAGGAAAATATGTCCTAATTTCGGAAGTGCCAAATGCTTCAAGTAAAAACATGCTAAAAACATTTGTAGTATCTGAATAGCTTTTTTAGAAGGTTTTATTGCCAACAAAGTGTTTAAATAATTGCTTGGAGTGTTTAAAGAGTGCCACGAAAGTTCTGCCGAATTTCCACGGTGGATTTACTCTTTTGCTATCTTAGATGCTATAAGCAACTAACCATACACCAACCGTTAGTCTAATTATTCCATCGTTAGCCTGCTTGTGCCTCCGCTAAAGCTTCGGCGACACGCGGACGCCTAAGTAGTTTGGCTACGAAGGCCGAAAAGCTTCGGAATAGAAACTATGACCAATTAATACTCCGTGATGAAAATATTTCGAAAAATAAGACAACAACTGCTCTCTAAAAACAAAGTTAGTAAGTACCTGCTATATGCTATTGGAGAAATCACACTTGTTGTTATTGGGATCCTTATAGCCTTAAGTATAAATAATAAAAATGACGAAATCTCTAAAAGAAATGCGGAGAAAAATTTCTATCGTAATATAAAACAACAATTATTAGATGATGTAGACAATATAAAGTCCCAGATAGTATACAATTCTACCTATACCGAACAATTCAGACACGGAATTAAACTTATTGAATTGAATGACAGAAGCAAGAAGGATAGTTTGGGTAAAATAGCCGTAAATCTGACAAACTATTCCGATTTCGACCGACAGGGAAATATTTACGAAACAATGGTAAATAGTGGAGATATAAAACTGTTGCAGAATAATGAAATAATTGAAAGACTTAGACGGTTAGAAGAAACATATATTTATGCAAACAGAATGGAAACTATTCATTTTGATGTAGTTATTTCTATTGTACCGGAACTAATGAGATCGATTCGACTATATTCTAATGAAGTTGAAAATGTGGAATATCTGTATGGATATAAATTTCAGAATCTATTTGTTATATCTCTTCGAATAATGAATGAAAAAGACGCGGTTTATAACAGAGCGCTTGATGAAATAGACGGGGTAGTTGAATTAATTGAAAATGAATTGAAATAATAAAGGCTAATAACGTGTATAATTAATTGTTGCGAAATTTCCTCACCGGAAATTCACTTGCATGAATTAATTTATCAATACTACGGTAAGTCGCAACTGTTTTCTGGCAACTAATCATACACAAACGGTTATAGCCAATTATAAATTATGAGACCAACAGAACAAACAGAAATCATCTTATATTCGACAATTGCAATAGTTCTAAGCTCATTAATCTGTTTCATCTCTTATGAAATAGGAGACTCCAATATTTCCATCTTATCTGTTTTCACACCATCAATACTTGCTCTGATTTTTACTGCAATTTCTAAAGGAAAAAAAGGGGTTTATGAATTATTTATTAAACAAACAATTCGAAAAATTAACTTCAAATGGTTACTTCTCTCGATAGTTGCAATTCCTCTTATTGCTTCTTTAGCGGTGCTTACGTCCTTAAATTTTGATCTTTCTAAATTCAGCTTAAGAACCACTCAACTACTTCCACAGTTTGTCGTTATCATCCTTATTGCACTTGGAGAGGAATATGGTTGGAGAGGATTTTTACTTCCTAAATTGATAAAAAAATTCAACCTACTTTATTCAAGTATCATACTTGGTTTGATATGGGGATTCTGGCATTTACCTGCATACTTTATTGGAACCGGAGTTCCTTTACAAATGAATTTCATGGTCTTTTTATTGTGGGTTATTGTAGGAACACTATTTATAAGTTGGATTTACTATTATACAAAAAGTGTGCTGACCTCAATTCTGGCACATATAAGTGCTAATGCTGCTTTTAACTACTTGCTAATATTACCAGAGTTTACAGGAAGTATAAATACATTTTTGTTTTTTATGCTCTATATGGCGATAATGATGACAATTGTCTTCTATGTTAGGAGAGAGGATTTAATAAAAGGCTATAACAATGGCTATAAGTAATCCACCAAAGGCCTGCCTGCCCTGATAGCATTGCGCTATCGGGCACGCGGAAGACAGGTTCCACTTGGAACGACCTCCATTATAGGATTTGGGATTTGGAATTTGTATTTTGGAATTTCCGGGCCGTGCCGCAAATATACTTGTTTGCCGTACCGGCGGTAGCTGCTCAGGTAGAGCCAAGGCCACTGTGGCTAATACAAAATGACGGAAAATAATGACAAGAATAATATACTATGTAGCAAGTTCAATTGATGGGTTCATTGCAGGTCAAAATGACGACATAAGCGACTTTGCAGCAGGTGGGAAAGGGGTCGACAAATACTTAGCTGACCTGCTAAAATTCAAGACTGTGATTATGGGTCGCAGAACCTATGAATTTGGCTATCAATATGGACTTGAACCGGGACAGCCTGCCTATCCTCATATGGAACATTTCATTTTTTCCGATTCATTGAAAATTGAAAAATTGGCTGAATCAGTACATATTGAAAAGAAATCAATAGATAGAATTAAGGAAATAAAAGAATCAGCTCAGTCGGACATTTATTTATGTGGCGGGGGAGAATTCGCTGGGTGGCTTTTAGACAACGGACTTATTGACCAACTGAAATTGAAATTAAATCCAATTATTCTCGGAAACGGAATTCGACTTTTTAGCAACTCAAAAACTAAGGCCAAATGGAACTTAAAAGAAACTGAATCATTTGAAGATGGACTAAAAATCCTGACATATGACATTGAAAAGTAAAGTTCTGGCCACGACAAAATTTATAATAAATAGATAACTAAAAAGTCAGTGCTTCTATTCCGCCTAAGCTCTGCCTTCACTACATTTGTGCAAGGTGGACAAGTACGAACTTTTAAACCCGTACTGCGCATAACCAAAACCTTAGAGTTTATTAGAAAAAAAGAGGTCTGATAATTAAATCTTTAGCTACGGTTGCAAATTTCTATTCGACTCATATAATTGGCTTTAGGCAAAAAAAAATAACATGAAAAATCGGTTTATTATACTATTTGTTTTGGTACTACTTAGCGCCTGTAATGACAGAACTGAATCCGGTATAACTCAACAACCAACTCTGGCTGATTATACGGTTGGTGAGAAATGGGTATGGAAATACAAGGGCGTAACCACGAATGGAGAAGTACGCTCAGATGGAAAAGATACTAGAGAAATAGTCGATATTGACGGCGTTTTAGGTATGACTATCGGAAAAGATACCATCCCCCTTACCGAAATTGTTAAACCAGAAGAAAGCAAAACGCCTAAGTACGACTGGCCTCTGAAAGTGGGTAAAAAGTGGAAATATGAAAATAATTGGACAAGTCAGGATGGAACAACGGGAAACCAAAGTCAAGATGCCGAAGTACTATCATACAAAAAAGAAACGGTAGAAGCCGGCACATTTATGGCTTACACGATTGAATACACTGGTAAAACCACTAATTCCAGGGGGTATAGCGCAGATGAAACGGAGGTTTGGTTGTATGCGCCAGCTGTAAAAAACTTTATAAAACTCACTCAGAATCAAGGAGATTTTTTATACGTTGAGGAATTAATCGAATATTCAAAACCAGATTAAATCAAAATATTCTAAAAACTGAATAAAAAACTAATACTAACAAACAAGGGGTATAAACAATAGCGATTTGAGTGTATACTTAAAACGTTTTTTCATTGAATCAAATTACATTGTTACTGGGTAAGTAAGTGCGTGAAAATCCACTACTGCTCATACACATAACCGCTGGCAACAAGCTGTACAAATTGAAACTACATGAAGAATAATGAACTTAAAGGTAAAACGATAAAACAACTACATTCAAATTTAAGCGCCATTAAAGTTATTACGATAGCTTTAGTAATTGTTTTATCGCTTTTGAAGGTGATATCAATTTATGGTTATGTGACCAAAGAGAATAAATCGACATTTATAGCAACTTTCTCCGTTGCTATTGCGTTATGCGGAGTTCTTCCGTTGCAGTTTATGTCAATGAAAAAAATTAAAAACGAACTGAAATACAGAGAGGATGCTAACGAATAGTATCATATTCTGAATTTTTTAGCTTTGTATAAAAAGAACAACATCCATAAACCTGATTAAGCCAGTTGCTTACATTGGCTATAGTTCAGCGCTGCTTTCTCACTAATTTGAAATTTCCTACATTTAATTAGAACAAGGAATCAGTTTAAATAGGGGTGAGACCGGGCCTGACAAAGCAAGGCAGGCGAACCGAATCATGGCTGGTACCTTTAGCAACAAGCTGAAATGAAGGACATTTTAGAATTAGCAAGAATTCAGATTGGACTCATTACTGCGTTTATACTACTTAAATTAATCAGACCTTCTGTACTGCAAAGTAATTCTCCAGAATGGATGAAAATCACCTTACTTTCGGCACCAAATTTCTTCGAAGCAGTTATCGGGATCTTGATTTTAACAGGAATCGGTCTTTACTTTAATTTAAAAGTACCGACTGATAAATGGCGAATTAAGCGGAATTTATTATATATAATGGCACTCGTGGTAGGAGGAATTTATGTTATAACGCAAGAATTGAAGATCCACAATTTTGGCGGCAATAATGTTTTTGATAAGAATGACGTAATTTTTTCTGTTATCGGACTTGTAGTCGGGTTTCTGATTGTTATCATTAAGAAACCTCAAATATATCCAAATACTAAAGATGAAATTATATGAAGCCAGTTGCTAATAACGGCTATAATCAACCTGCCGGGCTCCCTGCTTTGGGTGGGCAGACCTGGATCATTGTCGGGGCCGATAGCGATATATAAATACATGACTTATGAGGAACTTACTTTTATCCATAATTGCATTTTCTCTTTTAGTAAATAGTGGATGCAGAAATATTTCAAGCAATAAAGAGGCCCCAGTAATCCAAAGTGAAGAACAGTATTTAAACCTGGGTGGTGTTGAACAATATATTGAGATATATAAAAGTGCTGATAATAATCCGGTGTTGTTGTTAGTACACGGTGGACCTGCATGGCCACAAACACCTCAATTCAGATACCTGCATAAGGAGATTGCAAATAAATTTACGGTTGTTTTATGGGAGCAAAGAGGGGCTGGTAAATCATATTTAAAAAATAAAACACCGGGAAACATTTCCTTAGACCAGATTATTGATGATGGTCAGGAACTTATAAAAATTATTAAAGATAAACTCAATGTTGAAAAGATCTACCTGGCAGGATATTCGTGGGGAAGTATTGTAGGCCTGAAGATGGTGGAAGAGAATCCTGCCGACTTCTACGCTTATATTGGGATTGCTCAACTGATCAATAAAAAAAGAGGAATGGAAATCTCAAAGGACTGGCTTAGAGAGAATGACACCATTCATAAAGATATTGACGCCATAGCAGTTCTTGATAGCCTGGATAATAATCTTATACCAGATAATCAGGAAGCCGGTATGAAACTATACCAGCTAGTTTATAAATATGGGGGAGCAGTATATAATCAAGAGGCTGGAATAGAAGTTGAAAAGGCACAAAACCATTACGATGATTATAAGAACTATGATTGGTACGGTGTGTATAGGTATTCATCGCAATTTTTAGCGGATGATTTATTTTCAACAGATTTTCGGTCCTTAAAGAAACTCAGGGTTCCGGTCTATTTAATTCTGGGCAGACATGATTGGAATGTTCCATCAGTCCTTGCCCTTGAATGGTATGAAAACCTCGATGCCCCGGAGAAGAAAATCATCTGGATGGAAAATACCGCACATGGGACGCTAGACGAAGATCCTGATGATTTTAAAAGAATAATGCTTGAAATGATACTACCATAGTATTAAAAAACGGGTTTTAAATGTACATTTTGAAGCTCTATACACACCATATTTAAACCGCAGTATATACTATTGATAAATGGGAACGCATCCTCTTAACTTAGCTTTGAGATTTGTTCTGGAAATGTGTGCATTAATTTCAGTAGGATTATACGGATGGAATTTAACTGGTGAATGGTTCAGCAATATATTAGCCTTTTTATTTCCAACAATACTTGCGATAATTTGGGGTGTATTTGCTGTGCCAAATGACCCCAGTCGATCTGGAAAAGCACCAATACCGATTTCCGGAATTATAAGACTTGTATTAGAAATTGGAATATTTGCCATCGCGATCTGGGCCTTATATTGTATGGGATTTTCAAAGTTATGTCTTGTTTTTAGTGTTGTTGTAGTAATCCATTATGTCTTATCTTATGATAGAATTAGATGGTTAGCGTCTCAATAATACTAAACACATCATCGGCTATTAGACAATACTTTGGCTAGCGCCTCATAAATCCCAGGTAACACCTCGTGCACAGAAGCACTTTAAAAAGTGTGAAGGTGCAAGCACTAAGTGCAAAATTCCAAGCACCAAGCACCAAGCACCAAACCTGCCTGCCTGCAGGCAGGTTCCAAGTGTATAGATTTCCATTATAGGAATTGGGATTTGGAATTTGTATTTTGGAGATTGCCGGCTGTGCGAGCTTAAAGCCGAGACCTTTACGCATAATTAGAGGAAGATTTAGAGAATTAGATTAAAAATTGATGGAGTCTATAAAACTCAATAATACTACTTATGTATTTGCCAGAAATTTTAAACACAACCAAAAAATAAGAACAAGCTTCAATAGATTGACAGAATCCGTCTTTGGCTTCAGTTTAGAAAATTGGTACCATGATGGCTTCTGGGGCGACTATTATATTCCCTATACCCTGCTACATGATAACAAGGTTGTATCAAATGTTTCAATTAATAAGATTGAATTTGATATGGAAGGTAAGAGAAAAACGGGCATTCAAATCGGAACGGTAATGACGGACGAAAAATACCGGAATAGAGGACTTAACAAATACTTGATGGAAAGGGTAATACGTGAATGGCAAGATCAGACTGATTTTGTTTATCTCTTCGCTAATGACAGTGTGCTTGATTTTTATCCCAAGTTCAATTTCAAGGTAGTAGAGGAATATCAATACTCGAAAACAATAGATACGCACAGCGCTTCATCAACCTGGAAAAAACTGAACATGGAAGACCCTGCTGATGTCGCTTTTTTAATAGGAAGAATTAAGGACTCAACTCCTATAGCAAAGATATCTATGCGTAACAATGCTTCATTGATCATGTTTTACTGCAATTCTTATAAGAAAAATAGCATTTTTTATATTAAAAAACTTGATGCAATTGTCATCGCCGACTTTAAAGGTGACACCCTCTATCTGGATGATATCTTTTCAAAAAGTCCGATAAAGATCAATAGCGTGATTCAAAGCATATCTGATAAAAGTATTCTGAATGTAATTTTGGGATTTACACCTTTGGATGATACCGGGTTTGAGAAACAATTAATAAAGAGTTCAGATACGCTTTTTTTGCTAAAGGATAAGTTTGAATTTTTCGCAAATAAACACTGGATGTTTCCGGTTTTATCTCGTGCTTAAAAATTTGTTCCATAAAATTCAGGCAATTATTATGCACACCAGCGTAAAAAATTAATCGTTGGTGCAAGCCAACTTACGAATCCCGATAGCTACCGAATCTCTCGGATTTTCTACTTGCTTGGCCCGATAGTATTGTGCTATCGGGCACGCGGAAGGCAGGTTCCAATTAGTGAGATTTCCATTATAGGAATTAGAATTTGGAATTTGTATTTTGGAATTCCCCCCCGTGCGGCCTTATAGCCCGCACCGGTGGTGGTCATATTTTAAAATATGAAGAAAATTCTTGAGACATTAAAAACCAAATGGGCTGGATATCTTCTGGAAATTATTGTCATTATTATTGGTATCATCGGCGCTTTTATGTTAAACAGTTGGCATGAAGGAAGAAAAGAAAGAAATTTTGAGCATAAAGTATTAACAGAACTTCAAAGTTCTCTTCAAAGCAATATTGACTATCTGGATTTGGCTATTGAAAGAAGTGATGAAGCCTGGAAATCCTCCCAACTGATTTTGACCTATTTTGATGATGATCTTCCCTATAGGGATTCATTAGACCTTCACTTTTCCCGATCACTTTTCTGGTTTCACCCATCTATCAATAGTAATGCTTATGAAAGTCTGAAATCTTACGGATTGCATTTGATTACCAATGATTCGATTCGAAAAAATCTTACTGATATTTATGAATGGAAATTTATTGAAAGGCTGTCTTTAAGGCAAGAGCAATATTTTTATAGTTCAGTTAGCCCACTTCTGAAATATTGGTTTGAATCCTATGAGTTTATCGGCGAAATGAAACCGCAAGATTTTAACACCCTTAAAAACTCAGCTGAATATAAACATATTTTGAGAACGATGATTTACAATAGGAAAATGCAAATTCAATATTTTGAAAGTATCAGGCAAGACCGAATCAATTTGGCTGAAATGATAAATAAAGAGCTGCGTAAATATTGAATTAAAACTCATTTTATCAAAATCGTTACAAGCAAATTAGACCCACACTATGAAGTTCTTTAGACGAGTAAGAGAGAAGCTTATTTTAGACAATAGAAATATCCGATATATAAAATATGCTATAGGGGAAATCATACTGGTAGTCATAGGAATTTTGATTGCACTTCAAATAAATAACTGGAATCAGTCCATCGAAGACAAAAAATCTCTGGATGAATATCTGATAAAGATCAAATACCTTACTCTGGAAGATATAGACCAGTTAGATAAATTATCGAAAGGAAGAAAACAAATCGCAGACCTTTGTAAAAAAGCACGAAACAGCATCTTAAATAAAACCGAAAATGAAAATCTGTTTTTGTTCAAGATAAGTGGTGCTGCTTTTGTCGATTTCTATTTCAAACCCAATTCAGGTGGTTATGAATCCTTGAAAAATTCGGAGTATTACGGGAAAATAAATAATACCACACTTGATTCTCTTTTGACCAAATATCACGGTTTAGTAGATATTATCGCAGAAAATGAGAGAAGTTATAATCAATACACCGTTCACCAGGAGAATTATCTCGATACTCAAGTCGACAGGTCACTTATCTTGGCTTCTGCATTTATGTCATTAGACTCCCTGGCCGTAAAGGCAACACCTCATGCTGAATATGACCAGGCATTTATTGAGTATACAGCCAAACCAGCATATAGAAATGTTATTAGTTTAGCAGCATGGCAATTTGATACAATGATTGAACAATATTATCAATTAACAGATCTGGGCCATTTAATTATCAAAGAAATAGATGCGACCACCGCAGACTAAAAGAGAAAAATGATTAAAAACAAAAAAGCCAAATGGACCGTCAGGGCATTATTACTCGTCGGAACAGTAGTATCGTTGTATTTCGTACCATGGCTTCTGGTAAAAGCCTGGATTTTACCACTTCCCGACACTGTTCAGGAACAGGTTGATGAGGCCATAGGGCATGGATTTGAAGGCATGATTGTTTATGTGGACGAAGCAGGTAAACCCCCGGCATTTTACGCTGGGGGTTGGAAAAATAGAGAAAAAAAAATACCAGCCGATCCAAATTCGCTGTTCAAGATTGCTAGCATTAGCAAGCTTTACGATGCTGTGGCTGTAACTAAATTGGTGAGTAAGGGCCGACTTTCTCTTGATAAAACAATTGCCGATTATTTACCGGAACTAGTAGGCAGAATCGAAAACGCTGACAAAATCACCCTGAGGTTGATGATACAGCATAGAAGCGGCATTCCCAATTTTACGGATGCTCCTAACTTTTGGGAAGCTCCAACAGAGACCTATGAAGAAGGCCTTGCATTGATTCTGGACAAACCGGCCAACTTTGAACCTGGAGAAGACTATGAATATTGCAATACTAATTACTTGCTAATTAATAAGATAATGGATGATGAATTAGGTTATGGCAATTTTCAATTCATTCAGGAAGAAATTCTGACACCCCTAAACCTTAACAATACCTTTTCTTCACTAAGTAAAGTTAATATAGAGGATGTAATGAGTGGTTATCATGTGGGATACCCCCATGATTTAAAGACAAACGATTATGGAATGCACGCCACAGCAGAAGACGTAGGCACTTTCCTGAGGGCATTAAACGATGGATCACTATTTGAACCGGGAGAGCAGGAGATCTATTCCTCCGTTTATGAGTATGAACATTCCGGCTGGGTTCCGGGATACCAGAGTTTTGCAAAGTATCATGAAGATCTTGATGCTGTTACTATTGAATTCTACAGTACAACCGACCCTAAACTATACAATTGGAATTTATCAGAAATAATTAATAATAGAATTGTTAAGATAATTGGAAAGAAAAACTAGCTACAACATTGGCTATAGGTAATGCGGAAGAAACTGCTCTTTTACCAAACGTCGTGCTCAATTAAGTCAATCTCTATGAAATCGAAAATAGTTTTAACAATTGTTGCTCCAATATTATTTTTTGCTGGATTCTTTTCGGGACAACAAAATGATATAATTAATAAAGAAGAAGGTAAAATAATTGGGCTAAATCATGTTGGGATAAGAGTACCTGACTTTGATATAGCGGCAGATTTTTATGAAAACACATTAGGTTTTCCTATGATTTACAGATTTGACGATGAAAATGGTCAACTCATATTTGCATATTTTCAGATCAATAAGTCGACCTTTATAGAACTTATGCCCGCAGATGAAGGACATCCCGAAGGGATAGATCACTTTGGTCTGGAAACCCATAATAATGAAGCAGTCGTAAGTGATTTCCTAGAATTGGGAATTGAATGCACAAAATCAAATGTAAGTCCATTTACACATGTAAATATTGCACATGCCAAAGATGTAAATGGGGTTTATTTTGAAATTATTGAAGCAATTGAAGGGTCTGATTTAAGACGGGTTATGGTTAATTGGAAAGAATAAAATATACTAGATTACAACAACGGCTATAACCCACCGCCTGTCGGGGCTTGGGTAAAATTTCCTACATTAGAGCTTATTAATTTTTTCTGGAAAGGTCTGTAAATATCGTGCAGAAATATGATTAAGTTTTTTAGAAAAATCCGCCAACATTTACTGACTGAAAATAAATTCAGTAAGTATCTGATGTATGCTATTGGAGAAATAATTCTTGTGGTTATTGGTATTTTAATAGCTTTAAGCATAAATAATTGGAATGAATGGAAGAAAGAACGTGTAAAGGAACGTGAAATTCTGATTGGACTTGTTGCTAATCTTGAAATCAATATTAAAACCATTGAGTCGGATATTGAAAACTTTCATTTATTAGATAAATCGAGTGAAACTGTTCTATCTACTATTAATAATAAACAACCCTATACAGATACATTAGCTCATCATTTTCATATTGCAAGAATACCAAAGCAGGAATTGTTTTTAGCACAAACCGGTTATGAGGAATACAAGGACGTAGGATTACATATTTTGACCAACAAAAACTTAAAGAACGAAGTCCTAAACCTTTTTGAAACAGTCTTTCCAAAATTTTTATCTAATTATAGGATGGTTAATGAATTTAATTCCGATTTCGACAACCATGTTGTTCAAAATTTCATTTATAAGGATCACAATTTAAAACCAATCAACTACCAGAATCTTTTGACCGACCACTACTATATATCCTGGATACGCGCTTATAAAGAGGGCCGAAAAACACTTATTCAAATGGAGGAAGATCTTTTACAGGAAACCAAAAGAGTACTTCAAATATTAAGGGATGAATTGAAATAAAATCGGAAGACTAACAAGGTAGATAATTCATGCTGGTGCATAATCTGCCAATTAAATTCCTTATTTTAATGAAACCTTGATTTACATCGGAATAATCCTTCGGACCGTTCCACACAATTCATACAGAAGGCCATTGTAGCCTATTTGTAAAACCAAACCTCGAATGAAAACCGAATACCTGAACAGTGTCAAAAAACAGTTTGAATATTACAAATTGCTTGGAGAAAAAACTATTAACCAACTTCAAGAAAATGACCTTTTTTGGCAATTTAATGAAGAATCAAACTCTATTGCAGTAATTGTAAATCACCTTTGGGGAAATATGAAATCTCGCTGGACTGATTTTTTGACTTCTGACGGAGAAAAAGAATGGCGGAATAGGGATTTGGAATTCGAATCAGTAATAAAAAATAAAAAGGAGCTACTTGAAAAATGGGATCGCGGTTGGGAATGTTTGTTTGATGCATTGAATTCTGTAAATGACGAAAACTTTGACAAAAAAGTTTATATCCGAAACCAGGAACACTCAATTATCGAAGCGATAAACAGACAATTAGCTCATTATTCCTATCACGTTGGACAAATAGTTTATGTAGGTAGAATGATTAAAAGCAGTGAATGGAAAAGTTTGAGTATTCCAAAAGGAAAGTCAGATGAATTTAATAAAGAGAAATTTTCAAAAGGCAAACACAAAGGACATTTCTCTGATGATTTAAAATGAATAATAAAACCATCTTTTTTATCGGAATACTGGGAGCTAGCCTCTTTGTCATTTCTTCAATCCTTGGGGGAATTTTAATCGATGATTATAGCATAATAAGTCAGTACCTAAGTGAGTCCTATGCTATTGACACTCAGTATGGAGAGATATTAAGGTTTTTTGGAATTATCCCGAGCGGAATTTTGTTTACGTTATTTGCCTTTACAGCTTATAAGAGATTACCTCAATCCAAACTAAATAAATGGGGGTTTATAGGTCTGGGACTATTTTACGGCATTGCAACAGTGATTGTTGGAATCTTCCCGTGCGATAATGGGTGCAATAAAGAATTTGTCAATCCAAGTTTATCTCAAGTTATTCATAATCTGATAGGGTCTGTAACCTACCTTTTTGTTCCTTTATGTATTATACTGATTGCTGTTTCATTAAAAAACCTTCCCTTATATAAACGACTATCAAATCTTGGATTCACATATGGGATTATCAGTTATCTATTTGTGTTTCTATTAATATCAAACCCAAATTCTGAATTCATTGGCTTGTATCAGCGCATTATAGAGGTCGTTTTTATTTTATGGATAATTAATTGTGCTGTTAAAATCAAAAATAATGAAACCAGCAGCTAACAACTTCTATATTCCAGCACTGCTTTCTTACTAATTTGAAATTTCCTACATTTAATTAAAACAAGGAACTGACTTAAATAGCGCCAAAGGTAGGCAGGCTCGACAAATCATAGCCAGGGCCATTAGCCTTTATTGGAAGTATTTCAACTCAAACTTGTTATTAAGATCTCACATCATGAATACACCGTTTAAGCTATCATTCTCTTACCTTTTTCTATCATTCTCATTGCTGCTGGGTACGGCTTTCGCTTTCGCCCAGGGCAGCGAACACAATGCCACTCCATCCTTGCTTCTTGGGCAGGGCGATCAACTCCTGCGGGTAAAAGCAGAAATTGTGGCAGGCAATCCTGATTTAGTTGCAGCCTTAAAAGAAATCGTCGAAAACGCAGATGCCGCACTTAAGCGGCCTGTCGCTAACGTGGTAGACGAAGGAGCCTTGCCACCGAGCGGTGACCCACACGACTACTACAGCTATAGCCCTTATTGGTGGCCAAATCCTGAAGATCCTGATGGCCCCTACATTTGGCGCGACGGAGAAGTAAATCCTGATCGTAATACTTCAGATATCTCGCGTATTGAAGCTATGGTAGAGAGAGTCACGTCACTGGTACCTGCCTGGTATTTCACGGGCGACGAGCGCTATGCGGAAAGCGCTGTTGAGCAACTTCACGTCTGGTTTCTCGATCCTGCAACCAGGATGAATCCCAATGTGAAGTTCGGTCAGAAACGCCGAGGCCACAATTATAATAGTCCATCAGGAGTCCTGGAGGCATGGCGAATGCGCTGGGTGATCGATAGTGCGATTCTGCTTGAATCCTTTCCGGGATGGACTAAAGAAAACGCCAACGCTTTGCGTACTTGGTTTGGCCAATTCGCAACCTGGATGGTGGAAAGCCCTACAGGTATAGAAGAGGCTATGCAACCGAACAACCATGGTTCCTGGTATAACGCCCAACTCATTCTTAACGCCCTCTATGGTGAAAACTTCGATCTGGCGCGCAAACAACTTGATAACATGCCTGCACGCATATTTTCCCAGGTCTTTATAGATGGACGCCAACCCCAGGAGCTCATCCGCACCAGGTCGCTGAACTACAGCATTTTTAATGCCCGGGCGCTGATTACAGTGGCCCGTCTTGGTCGCCACCTCGATTATGACCTCTTTGCCTACCGCAGTCTGGAAGGCCGGAGTATAAAGCTCGCTGTAGACTATATGACACCATTTATAATGGGCGAGAAAGAATGGCCAATTGCGCAACTTAGGCCTCATAGTAATGAAAGTGCTGCACAACTATATTGGAATGCGGCATTAGGTTTTCAGGATCGTGAATACGCCAATATACTGCGTAAACTGCCGGAATCCCCGCTACCATCGTCCATCGAACAATTACTCGATCCACTGCCGGAAGGCTGGTAAACACTCCAATAAAAAAGATAAAGATGAAAGTTACAGCCGAAAAAAATGAAAAAGTTGCGAATATGATCTTCGCATCTATCTACCCACTTTACTGGAATAGACTGGAGAAGAATGGCAGAACGAAAGAAGAATTCCATCAGGTAATTGAATGGTTCACCGGTTTTGATGAAGATCAATTACATGCTCTAATTGATGAAAAGGTAACTTTTAGAACTTTTTTTCAAAAGGCTAAAATACATCCCAATGCTCACATGATTAAAGGGGTCGTTTGTGGTTATCGAATTGAAGAAATAGAGGACGAATTTGAATTGTATAAGCAATGCAGGCAAATGGAAAAACTGATTGATGAATTGGCAAAGGGCCGTAAAATTGAAAAAATATTAAGAGAGTAAAAAATGAGAATATGAACACTGCAACATTTTTAACTTTCGTAGGGAAACAATGTGGAAAAGCAGAGGAAGCAATAAATTTATACACCTCTGTCTTTCCAAATTCTGGAATTAAAAGCTTAACAAAGTACGCTGAAGGAGAGGCAGGTGGTACACCTGAACTCATCAAATATGGGGTATTTACATTAAACGGAACCGAATACATGGTTTCTGAAAGCAATTACAATCACGCTTGGTCATTTACTCCTGCTGTATCACTTTTTATTATGGACGATTCTGATGAATTGATACAAACAATTTTTGAAAAGCTTTCCTCCAATGGTGGTCAGATAATGGTCCCTCTTGATAACTATAATGGTGAAGGAGATTATGGTTTTGGAAAGAAGTTTGGATGGTGCGAAGACAAATACGGTATATCCTGGCAATTTGTACTTTCTGAATAAATAAGATGAAGAACAGATATCTACTGCCATCAATCTATAGAAAATCATAGCTCCTATTCGGGCACTATGCTACATATACTAAAAGTTAGCTATCATAAAAGCTTGAAAACTATGAGAACCTTCTATCTAATTGCGCTACTTCTTTGTGTTTCCTGTAAACAAGGAGATACTGAATGGATTGATCGAACTAAACACCAGGGGTTATTTAGAATTAACGCTACTGACAAATTCGAAATATATTCCACCCAATCGGAACCGGAGCAGCTAGAAAATACAATTGGCAATATTGAGTCGGCTAAAAAATACTTTGATAAAATATTTGATGAGGATTTAAAATTCGCTGTTCTCTTTATCGACAATAAAAACTGGGATAATTATGCATTTGCACCTCCTCCAGGCATGCCCCAAGCGTATTATGAGGGAAATATGGTGCTAGGGCTAGGAAAATCTATTATGGCACAAAGACATGAAAAAGCCTTAAAAAATGCTTCAATAACAGAACTCGATAGTCTGAAAAAGTATTACGGAAGCGAAATTAATTTGGATTTATTTTTCAGAGATGCCCTATCCATTCATGAACTCGGGCATTTATATCAATCTTATCACACGGGCAGAAATTCACAAAGAAAGTGGCTCGATGAACTTTTCGGAAATCTTTGTCAGGTTGCTGCAACTAAAAATTTTGAAGACCAAGGTACTTATCAAAGAATGGATGCTTATCAAGAATATGTAATTAGGAACAAACCCTGGGGCGAAATAAAATTTACAACACTTGACCAATTTGAAAAAGAGTACTTTGAGATATTCAAACAAGGGCGAAATTATGGTTGGTATCAATCTAAATTTTATACAAAAGCGAAAAGGTTATATGCATTATATGGAGACAGTATTCTAATTCAGTTTCTAGACTTCCAAATTAAAATCAATGCTGATGACATTGATAAAATTGAGGATAAAAAATTATACGATATGATGCTAGAGGAGTTTGGAATAGAAACTATGGAAATATTGGAGTGGAAATACGATAGCTAAAAATGATTATAGGTAATTGACCAAAGTAATTCATACTTGTGGCATGGCAGACAGGTTGCTTATTCTCACCTACATATAAATACGGATAGTTATCCGGAACGCAACTACTCATTGCCGAGAATGTTGTAAGCAAAGAACAAAAAAGGAGAAACATGAGAAAAATCTCTTTTTTCAAATGTAATGATGACTGTACTATTAAGCTGTGGATATTATTTAAAAGCCTTGAAACCAAAGAAGTAAAGTGAAAATTATCATAGAAACAGAAAGGTTAGTACTAAGAGAAATCACCCTTGATGATCAGGAGGAAATGTTTAAGTTGTATTCAGATCCCGAGGTACAAAAGTATACGGGAGAACCCGTGGTAACTTCCATGGAAGAAATGAAAAAAGCCATAGAGTTGCGAATACTGAACTATAAAAAATACGGCTATGGCAGATGGGCGACTGTTTTAAAAAGTGGAAAGCAATTTGTCGGTTGGGCAGGGTTGGCTTATCTCCCCGAATTTGATGAAGTAGACCTCGGGTATAGATTCTTACCCGAATTTTGGGGATCAGGCCTGGCAACAGAGGCATCACGTGCCATCTTAAATTATGGATTTGATGTACTCAAATTAAATAAGATAGTAGCTATTGCAATGAAAGAAAACAAAGCTTCGATCAGAGTGATGGAGAAAGTGGGAATGGAATTCGATAAACTTGCTCCCTATGAACCCGCGAGTGATGATGCTATATGGTACTGGTGTGATAAAAAGCTGATCGCCAAGTATAAATTGTATTAGAATTGGTTTTATTAATATCGTCATACGCATACATTAATTGAACAACTGAGAAAGAATTGAATAAACTACTCCTAAATTTACTTATGATAATAGGTGCTTTGATAGCATTATCCTCTTGCAATGGAATAAACAATGATAAGGTTTCAAAAAAATCTGAACGGCAAATCCTAAAAGGAAAGTCGGTTTCTGACCTTAGCCCGTCTATTTGGACTATTTATCAGGATAAAAAATCAAATTATTGGTTTGGCAGTAAAGATAAGGGGGTGTTTTACTATGACGGGCAAGAATTGATCAATTTCACAAAAGACGACGGATTAATTGGCAATCAGATTCGTCGGATACAAGAAGACACCTTTGGAAATATTTACTTTGAAACAACTGAAGGCATAAGCCAGTTTGATGGAAAATCATTTAATTCATTAAGTATTGACAAAAATCTATCAGGTACAAATCAATGGAAATTACAACCTGACGATCTCTGGTTTTCATCAGGTTATCAGGGAAAAGGTCCTCTTCGTTACGATGGAAATCGATTGTACTCTTATGAATTTCCGAAATCACCTCATGAAGATGATTTTATAGAGAAATATCCAAATACATCTCATAGCCCTTATGGGATTTATGCTATTTATAAAGACCGTAAAGGACATATTTGGTTTGGCACATCCGATATGGGAATTTACCGATTCGATGGAAAAATAATAAGTTATTTATATGAAAAAGAACTAACCGAAACTCCAAATGGTGGAGCTTTTGGGATTAGGTCAATAGCTGAAGATCGCAAAGGCCATATTTGGATTTCCAACTCAGATTATAAATATGAAATCAAGCATGAAATCATTTTGGATAAAGATCTAGGACAAATAACTTATAACCGACTTCCGGGAATAAAAAATAAAGAAAAAGAAACTCAATATTTTTTATCGATGGTCATGGACAATAGTCATAATTTATGGATGATGACGTTTGACAACGGCGTTTGGAAGAATAATGGAAAGGATTTGACTCATTATCCAATCAAAGATGGAACAAATGATGTAAAGCTCTCATCTATGTATAAAGATAATCAAGGAGTTATCTGGCTGGGGACCCAAGGTTCAGGTGTCCTGAAGTTTAACAAAAACTCATTTGAAAAAGTTGAATTTAAAAAAACCAGTGTCAGATAGTGCTTACAGAAAATTGCTGTTCAGGAAGAAATGAAGTTCAAATCGGGGTCAGGGGACAGGATATTAAAATTAAAATCAATGGGGTAACAACGGCTGAATTTACTGAGGAAGGCAATGTTCCTGCTGAGGGTTGTATTTGCTTACAAGCGCATGGCGGAGAGCCTTATGGGCTTTGACATAAAGACTTTGTATTAAAACAAGGAGAAGATTAACTAAATTGCTTAAAATCATAAAATGTAGGTATGGATAAAATCTGGATAATTGGAATAGCAGTATTAGTTTTTGCGGTTTTCGTCTTCCTTTTTTGGAGACTCACTGCAGCGGGTGCAAAAAAAGAATACGGCACTAAGATGTGGAAACACTGGCCAACGAGATTGTCTTACTGGCAGGCGGCTATTTTTTACGGTATTGTTTTTACGACCATAACGATGCTGCTTCTAAAATGGGGAAATGTCCTGAAGTCCTGATTGATCCTATTCCTGAAATAAGATCATATCTCACTAAAATATATCGCTCGTAATGTCATAAGATTTGGCTTTATCTCCCTAAATTAGAGTACCATTTATTTTAATAGGATAGTGTCGCAAGGGGCAATACCGCCGCCTGAAACGTAGTGCCTACTTTGTTTTAACCTTATGGCAAGATGAAAATGCTATTGCATAGGTGAATATATTTACCCGGATAAACCATGGAGGTCTTAAATTTTATCGGAGATTGGACAAATGAGCATCCTGTTGCAACAGGAATTATCAAGTTTGTCGTTTGGGTAATTCTGATTGTTGCCATTATTGGGATCTTAAGAAGGTTCCTGCGTAAAAGCTTGCCAAATACCTCTGTGAGGTACAAATCACAAAAAGGGGTTGAAATAGTAGGATATATCCTCATTATTTTTCTTTCCATATCCTATTTTACCGGCAACATCAAAGACTTTACACTGGCAATTGGCCTTCTTACTGCCGGAATTACAATCACACTTCAGGAGTTGATTCTAAGTATTGCCGGTTCCTTTTATATCTTTTTCGTCAAGGTTTATAAACCCGGGGACAGAATAGAGATCAACGGAATTAAGGGAGATGTCATCGATATCGATAGTATTTATACCACAATGATGGAAATAGGGCAGTGGGTCACGAGCGATAATTACAGTGGAAGGATAGTGAAATTGAGCAATGCCTTTGTTTTTAAAGGTCCGGTTTATAATTATTCAAAAGACTTCCCATTTATATGGGATGAGTTCAACCTGCCAATACGCTATGGTTCTGATGTTGAATTGGCAAAACAAATAATTATTCGTGTCGCCTCTGAACAGTTGTCTGAATATGTCAACAATTCTATTTCCAACTGGAAAACCATTGTTGACAAATACTACATTGAAGATGCGCTGGTTGAGCCCACTTTGGCGCTCACGATGACCGATAACTGGATTCAGTTTAATTTGAGATATATCGTCGACTAAAAGAAAAGAAGGTATACAAAACACTTATTAAACAGTCTTATCGGAAAGGAAATTGAACAAACTGATGGGAAAGTGTTGTTGGCTTCATCTACCATTGAGATCATCCGAATCCCAACGCTGGATATCGATGAAAAAAAGTAGATTATATCCAGTTATTTAAAAAGATCATAACTAATTATAATACAAGGGTGAAGCCAACAAATTCACTTCTTGACGAATAACCTTATTCCCGGGACACCGGGAAATCAAAGCCGTTCTTCTCATTTAATTT
Organism: Muriicola sp. E247; assembly: GCF_041358175.1. Classification (NCBI taxonomy): domain Bacteria; kingdom Pseudomonadati; phylum Bacteroidota; class Flavobacteriia; order Flavobacteriales; family Flavobacteriaceae; genus Muriicola; species Muriicola sp. E247. The sequence goes on along the minus strand of NZ_JBGKBE010000002.1, from coordinate 487,266 downwards.
TTTCCTACCTTGAAGCTAACATTCTAAGAAGGCTTAAAAACTAACAATATGAAAAAACCAATCTACTCCCTTGCATTGCCTATCCTGCTTTTTGTATTCACGGCTGGTATCCAGAGTTGTAAACAAAAACAAACCAAAGAAACAGAAGAAGTAACAGTTAAAGTAGAACAACCTGAATACTTCCTGCTCCGCCCGGAAGTTGAAAAGGCATATGGTTATTCCCATGCTGTAAAAATTGGCAATGAGATCAGGATTTCCGGGGCCGTAAGCATGGATGATGCCGGTAATCCGACTGCGATCGGCGACATAGAACAGCAGATGAAAAATTGCTATGCCGACCTGAAGAAGATTTTAGATCATTACGGTTGCTCCTATGATGACGTGGTTGCGGAGAATATCTTTACCACGGATATGGCCTCGCTGATAGAAAAATCGGCATACAGGGGTGAAATTTATACAAAGCATTTCCCAACCGGTACATGGGTTGAAGTAACAGGATTGGCTTTGCCCGAGTTTATGATAGAAATTGAATGGGAGGTATATAAGGCTGAATAGGTAGCGGAGGTTTAGTAGACCGACTTTTTTGTTCTGCCCTCAGGTCAGTAAAAAGAAATTACAATGAAGTGTATTCCTTTCTCAGAGTTAAAAACAGAACGACTGCTCTTAAGAAAGCCTGTTGAATCAGACTGGGAGGTGATTTCCTATTTGCGCACTGATAAGGAGGTGAATAAACTTGTTAAACGTCCGAACGCAGATACAAAGGATAAGGCTATTGACTTTATAGAAAAGACTATTGAAGGAATCGATACTGGAAAAATATACTATTGGTGCATTTCTTTGAAAACCCGCCCTGATATGATAGGCAGTATTTGTCTGTGGAACATCAGTGAGGACAGGAAAACAGCAGAAACAGGCTATGATCTGAGTCCGGAGTATCAGAGAAAGGGAATTATGCAGGAGGCTATGCAATGCGTGCTGGATTTCGGCTTTAAGATTTTACACCTCGAAATGATAGAAGCCTATACCCATCACAAAAATGAACCTTCAAAAAACTTACTGGTTCGAAATAATTTCATCCTGAATAAAAGGAGAAAAGACAGGGATAATAAAGACAATGCGATCTATGAAAAAGTTTTTAATTCTTCAATTGCGACCGGAAGACGAGACCACCAAAAGTGAGCTCGAATCCTTCCTGCGGTTTGGTGGATTAGCAGCTCATGAAGTGAAGCAGATCCGTCTGGATAAAGAACCAAATCCGCAAATTGACCTGCACGACTATTCGGCGATACTAGTGGGAGGAAGTCCCTTTGATGTGAGCATCCCTGAAGAAGAAAAGAGCGAATTACAAAAGAAAATCGAACAATTCTTTATGAACTTTTTACACCGGGTAGTGTCTGAGGATTTTCCCTTCCTTGGAGTGTGTGCGGGGAACGGACTTCTAGGGAAATATTCGGGGGTAAGTATTTCAAACACCTATGCAGAACCTCTTGGTAATGTGGAAATCACTATTACGGATACCGGGGCAAAAGATCCCTTGCTCAAAGGCTTGCCCAGAAAATTTTCTGCTTTCGTCGGCCATAAGGAGGCGTGCAACAACACTCCTCCCGGGGCTGAATTGCTGATTACATCAGAAGCCTGCCCGGTTCAGATGTTCAGGTTTAAAGAAAATATATACAGCGCACAGTTCCATCTGGAAGCCGATGCTGATGAGTTTATTTTACGAATAAAGGTCTATAGGCACAATGGTTATTTTCCGCCTTCTCAGGCACAGGAGTTAATAGAGGCCATTAAGGATAAGGAAGCTCCTGTTCCCCATGAAATTCTCAGGCGTTTTGTAAATCGCTATAAGGCGAGGAACTAAAACAGAATTCTACGGAATCCGAAGCTCTTTAGATAATATCCATTCATGAGCTAATTTGTATATTCTTGACCAGATCAGCGAGGTGGCACAATCTAATTTTTATTACCTTAAGGTGTTTAATCGCATCTGTTTCAGTCGAACTACATGTCAAATTAATAAATCCAGCGTTATGAAATATTTAAAGTACATCCTTGGAATTATTGGTGTCCTGGTTATTGTTTTTTTTATGATCGGGATTATTAAACCAGAATTGACTTATGAAGCCGAAATCATGGTTGATAAACCCCTTGCTGAATCCTGGGCTGTGAGTCAGGATGAGGAAAAAATGGGCGACTGGCTCGATGGGTTTCAGAGAATAGAACACATCAGTGGTACACCCGGAACTGTGGGAGCGGTATCCGATGTTTATTTTGTAACGGAAGGACAGGAAATGATAATCCGGGAAACCATAACCGATATCGATCCGGAAAAATCCTGCTCCATGATTTTTTCTAACGATTTTATGGATATGGATTATACCATTTATATGGAGCCTGTAGATAGGAGAACAAAGATCAGTTCTACTACCACAGTCAAGGGAAATGGTATAGTGTCAAAGTCAATGTCGGCATTATTTTCAGGCACATTCAAAACCCAGGAGGAGACCAACCTTGCGAATCTGAAGAAGACCATCGAATCAAATTCAAAGGATTATATGAAAGGTATGGATTAGTAATGAGCTTAGTATAATCAATCATCGTAATGGCACAGAAACAATTTGGGCCACTCAAAATAAAATCTTTTAAATGGAAAACAACATCATCAGTTATATCGAATTCAAAACCAATGATATTGCTGTCACAAAGAACTTCTACAGTAAAGTATTTGGCTGGAAATTTACTGACTACGGAGACACCTATACCTCCTTCTCAGAAAGTGGTGTCTATGGCGGATTTGAAAAAACAGATAAGCCGATTACCCATGGAGTTCTTGTCGTATTATATCACGAAGACCTCAAAGCGGTTATACAGGCTATCACAAAGAATGGGGGAGAGATTGTAAAGGATATTTTCTCTTTTCCAGGCGGAAGGAGATTTCACTTTAAAGATCCCAGTGGAAATGAACTTGCGGTTTGGTCTGATAAATAGGACTTCAAAATACAAAGGGGTGACTGAAAAAGAGAAAATGCTTAAAGGGGATAATTACGATTCGAGAGACCCCGAATTAATTGAGATCTATCACAGAGCGCGCAGGCTTTTAAAACAATTCAACAATCTCGATTCTGATTTAATTCAGGAAAGGGATCGACTGTTAGAAGAGTTGTTTGAATTTAAAGGGGATGGGGTTTGGATCGAATCCCCCTTCTTTTGCGACTACGGGGAACATATTTCTATTGGGGAGAACACCTTTGTGAATACCAATTGTATGTTTCTCGACAATAATAAAATAACCATTGGAAAGAATGGGTTGATCGCCCCCTATGTACAAATCTATACGGCAAGTCATCCCTTACAGGCATCAGAAAGGATCGTTGGGGAGGGTAAAGACAGCCGTTACCTGACATTTACCAAACCTGTAACCATTGGGGACAATGTTTGGATAGGGGGTAATTCGGTGATTTTCCCCGGGGTGACTATCGGCAATAATGTAACCATTGGAGCCGGGAGTGTGGTCACTAAAAATATCCCCGATAATGTCCTTGCCTATGGAAATCCATGTGAAGTAATCAAAGAACTTTAGTAATCAAATGACAAAGATGGATTTCGATAAGAATTTATTATCCTTTTTAAAGCCGGATCTGGTTGATTTAATACTCCAAGAATCCACTATCCGTGAGATTCCTAAAGGCACAGAGATTTTAAGGGAACAGCAATATGTAAAGGTATTACCTATTGTAATCAGAGGACTCGTAAAAGTATACTCACGATTTGATGAGAAAGAATTGTTACTCTATTATATCGAACCTGAACAAAGCTGCGTAATGACATTTTATGCGGCCTTGAAAAATACCCCCAGCAAAGTCTTTGCGGTTACTGAAGAAGACTCTCAGATCCTTCTTATCCCCGTTAGTTTACTCCCTGACTGGCTAAAGGAATATCCGCACTTCAATGAATTGTTTTACAATCAGTTTAACCTGAGATACTCCGAATTGATTGATACTATCCGAAATTTGTTGCTGGATAAAATGGACAAACGACTGTACGATCATTTGAGAAAAAAAACGGACCTAATGGAAACCGACTCCATAAAAATGAGTCACAACCAAATTGCCAATGAGTTGGGGACCGCCCGGGAAGTTATTTCGAGGGTAATAAAGAAACTCGAAAATGACGGTAAGATTACCCAGAATTCTGGCGAAATAAGAATTATTGACGAGTGGTGACCACAGTCACTGCATATTTATTTTTCATCTCCGACCTTTATGGAGAATTAAAATTAAAACCTTAAAATATATTCAGATGAAAAAAAATATGGGATCCGCAGACAGAATTATCAGAATTCTAATTGCTGTAGTAATTGGAGTGCTGGCATATACAGGAACTATTTCAGGGACTTTGGGGACAGTTTTACTGATCCTCGCCGGGGTTTTTGTTCTAACCAGTTTTATTAGCTTTTGTCCTTTATATGCGCCTTTTGGTTTAAGCACTTGCGCAATGAAAGAGAAAAAATAGATCAGGTTACGACCCGATTGGAGTTTCACAACGGTTCAGGCTTAAGCTTGAACCGTTTTTTTGTCCTCTCTTCCAGATGACATTATTCCATTAAAGCGACTATTATTGAGAGGGAACAGTATACTACAACCTAAATCCGTAATTTAACTGGGGAATATGTTTAATATAATCTTCAAAAAATATGGCCAATTATATAGACGGATTCGTGTTGCCCATACCAACAAATCGACTAAGCAAGTATAAGCGAGTTGCAGACAAGGTTGCAGAGATCTGGAAGGAACATGGGGCTCTTGCCTATTTTGAGTATGTTGGGGATGATATGATTTTGAAAGGAACACTTTCTTTTCCGGAAGCTTTTAATGCCAATGAAAATGAATCTATTGTATTCGGATGGGTGGTATTCGATTCGCGGGAGACACGGGACCGGGCTAATGAACACGTAGCAGCAGATCCCAGGATGCACGACCTGTTAAAACCCCTCACAGATCCATCAGCATTGATTTTTGATGCTGGCAGAATGGCATATGGTGGATTTAAAGCGCTGACTTCTAAATAATAAGAAGAGTTAAAGTAGAAAACATCAACTAGATCAAATCAATTACCCATGAAAGTGACAGATAAGCTTTTGACAATAAAAATTGTACATACGGTCATCTGGTTATTTTTTGTGGTCATTATATTTTATGTTCTGTACTCGGGTATCAGCGGGAAGGTAAATACCTTTACCTGGATTAGTATAGCCCTGGTTGTAGGAGAAGGTTTAACGCTACTAGTCTTTAAAATGTTCTGCCCCCTCACATTGATGGCGAGGAAATATTCTGATTCAGACAAGGATAATTTTGATATTTTTCTTCCTAATTGGCTGGCAAGGAATAATAAACTGATCTTCACTTCTATTTTCATAGCCGGATTACTTTTAGTAATCTATCAGACCCTTAAGAATTGAAATAGTTGTAAACCCATATATGAACCTATGAAAATTGTATTTGTGGTCAACAACAAGAACAAACGCCTGCAAAATGAACTTCCAGGACTAAACAAGTGCTTGGAAGAAGGGGAGATTGGCCTTACAGAGATTCTGTTTACCACGAAGGGAAAACATGCCATAGAACTAGCCAGGGAGGCCACGGAAAGGGAATGCGATTTTTTAATTGGAGTAGGGGGGGATGGTACCCTTCACGAGTTGATTAATGGGGTCTTACTAAGTAATATCCCTTCGGAGAGTTATCCTGCAATTGGCCTGCTGCCCTGGGGCTCGGCCAATGATTTCGCCAGAACAGTGGGTGTTTCCAATTCCCCGGACGAATTAATCAGATCAATTAAAGCAAACTCGACCAAAAAGATAGACCTGGGGAAAATAGTATTACATCAGACAAAGGAAATACGCTACTTTATCAATATAGCCGGACTGGGCCTGGGGGCCGAAGTGGTAAAAGGCATGGAGCAGACTACAAGTCGATTAGGCCCGGGATTTAATTACTTTAAACACATCATTACTGGATTTTTCCGCTACAGCAAAAAAGAAGTGAGTTGCAACAGCGGTGACTGGAAATGGAAGGGTAAACTGCTTCAAATGGCGGTAGCTAACGGTCGATATTTTGGTAATGCCATCTGTGTGGCACCCGATGCGGTTCCTGATGACGGTGTTTTTCAGGTGGTCATTTTTGGAAACCTGAGTATATGGGACTATCTGAAAAATCTTCGCAACTTAAAAAAAGGAACTAGAATAAAACACTCGGAGGTACACTACTACAAGGCTAAAGAAATTGTACTGGAAAGCGAAGAACCTTGTGGTATCGAAGCGGATGGTGAGTATGTAGGTATTCTTCCCGCAACCATAAGTATTTTGCCAGGAGCCATCAGCTTTCTAATGCCTTCTGATTCCCGGTAAGGAGGACAGCAATTAATCTGTGCTTTGCAATTTTAAGAATAATGAGGCGTTATAATTAGGATAAATAGCCAAGGCTTTAAATACTTTAAACCTATGATTATCTTTGGATTACGCGCCTCTCATATAGGGTCTGTTCAAGTAGAGGGATCTGCATGTACCTATTGTCAGAATTCTGGAACACAAAATATAAGTCAGTTTGGAAGATACTTCCATATCTTCTGGATTCCCATGTTTCCAGCAGGGAAAAGCACTTTTAGTGAATGTGTTCATTGTAAGAGAACGATCAGGAAAAAAGAGTTCTCTTCAGAGTTAAAAAATGTTTACGATGTCAATAAATCCAAAATAAAAAGACCGGTCTGGCATTGGTCTGGTCTTATTCTGATAGGACTATTGATTACTTCTTTCTATGTCCTTTCAAAGATCTGAGTAAAAGGTTCATCAGTAAAAAGTTTTTCGTTATATCATCATTTTTTAAGAAAGGCTTCAACATAATGATGTGTGCTCTGGTATTCTTTTTTAAGGGCATGCAAAAACAGTATTACTTCTTCCCGAAAGGGGTATTCGGGTGCCAGGCAGTCATTAAAGTTGCCGTCTATTACGGTAATTAAAACGTACCAGTTCGAGTTTCTGGAAGAACTAGCATCTTCGAGAATCGGATCGATAGCTTCAGATTTTAATACTCCAGCGATGAAAATAGGCAGCAAATTGACAACTTCCGTTACTTTTTCTCTTTCGTCAAACGACATAAAATATGTTTGTCCGTTTACTGTAAAAGGGACATTGAGTTCCACATTTTCAAATTCCAGATCAAATCTGGAATTTATATAGTGATAAAATTCATCTGCTTCTTTGTCGTCTTCAAACACAAAGGCGTGTTGCCTTGGCAGATCTCGTTTAAACTTTTTTGCCACAACAATTTTGTAGTCATCAATATTCGGGGCAATCTTAATCGGGATACAGCTAAAACTTAAAGAACATAGGGTCAGGACTAAAAATTTTCTCATGGAAGTTGGTTTCCGCAAATACTACAATAATTATACCTTTTAGATAATCGTATTGATTAAGTCTTTTGCACCCTCCCATGTAAAAGGTCAGAATAGATTGGAAGAGCCAACTATTAATCGTAATATTGCGATTAATTAAACAGATTTTTGATGGGACTGGCAAAAACTGAAATATTTACAGACGAACAAAACAATATTTCTCTCTTTGCAAAGGCATTTTCACATCCGGCAAGAGTAGCGATACTTCAAAAACTCTTTAAAATTGATACTTGTTATTGTGGTGATCTGGTATCGGAAATTGGCCTGGCGCAACCAACCATCTCACAGCATTTAAAAGAACTCAAGCAATTGGGCCTGATCAAAGGGAACGTTGAAGGTACAAGTGTTTGCTATTGTATTGATCCGGAGAAATGGCAGGAGATGAAAGGAGTAATGTTTGAATTCCTGAACCAGGATATCCCCGAACCCGACTGCTGCTAAAATTTTATTCCCATCATTCCCTTTTAATATGACCAAGAAAAAACTAAGCTTCCTCGACAGAAACCTTACCCTCTGGATCTTTGTCGCTATGGCAATAGGTATCGGAATTGGATACTTTATCCCGACCTTCCCGGATATACTAAACAAATTTAACAGCGGAACCACGAATATTCCTATTGCGATAGGATTGATTTTGATGATGTATCCACCTTTGGCCAAAGTCAACTATTCATTGCTACCCGAAGTATTCCGAAACACCCGTATCTTATCAATTTCGCTTATCCTGAACTGGATTATAGGTCCGGTTCTCATGTTTATTTTAGCCATCACTTTTTTACGCGATTACCCGGAATATATGGTCGGCCTCATTCTGATAGGCCTGGCTCGGTGCATTGCCATGGTCCTCGTTTGGAACGACCTTGCCGAGGGGAGCAGTGAATACGGTGCCGGACTGGTTGCTCTCAATAGTATATTCCAGGTATTTGCCTACAGTTTTTATGCCTATGTTTTTATTACACTTCTCCCTCCTTACTTTGGGTTCGAGGGGGCTATCGTTGATATTTCCATCGGTACCATAGCTGAAAGTGTGGCCATTTACCTTGGTATCCCTTTTGTCATGGGTATTTTAAGTCGGCTGATCCTGGTAAAACTCAAAGGCGAAGAATGGTATACTACTAAGTTCATCCCGGCCATTTCTCCTATGACCTTGGTTGCGTTGTTGTTTACTATTATTGTCATGTTCTCTTTAAAGGGAGAACTCATTGTGGAAATCCCTATGGATGTCCTCATCATTGCAGTTCCTTTGCTCATCTACTTTGCTCTTATGTTTATCATCGGATTTTTCTTTTCCAGGGCCATGGGAGCAAAATATGACAAGACAGCCTCGGTGGCTTTTACGGCGGCAGGAAACAATTTTGAGTTGGCGATTGCCGTCGCTATTGCTGTTTTTGGTTTGAATTCAGGACAGGCCTTTGCAGGGGTAATAGGCCCACTGGTAGAAGTTCCAGCCTTGATACTATTAGTCAGGGTATCATTTTGGCTGCGTAAAAAATACTACCAAAAGGCTCTTACCTAAAGTAGAAGACAAATTCGTATACTTGCCTAAATAGCAAAGTTTCTACAAACAACATGTTGTATATCATAGGCGGGGCATCGAGATCCGGAAAGACCATCATCGCTAAAAGGCTTTCAACCCAATTGGGAATTCCATATCTCTCCCTGGATTGGATCATGATGGGATTTACAAACGGTATACCTGAATACGGTGTCCACGACAAATTATTTCCGGATGAGATTGCGGAACGTCTGTGGAGCTTTATAAAAGCGATGCTGGAAAGTATGATACATGTGGAAACAGACTCCATCATTGAAGGGGAAGCCCTCCTCCCGGAACTCATCATTGAACTTCAGAAAAAATATCCGGATCATATAAAAATTTGTTTTCTGGGCTATACCGATATTACTGTCGAAAAGAAAGTCAGTGAAATCAGGGAATTCAGCCAATTGCAAAACGACTGGCTCATCGATAAATCTGATGCCTATATTCAAGACCATGTCCAAAACATGATTGCGCACAGTAAGAGAATTAAAAAATCCTGTAAAGCGAACCAATTACAGTATATTGACACCTCCGAAGCTTTTATGGAAGCTTTAGACTTTACAGCAGGGCAATTGGCGAAGTAAATTCAATAAAATGTAATATGAATAGGCTTCCCTGGATCGAAAATCATCTCCTTTCAAGGGGCCATAAAACATCCTCCAGATACTGTTCACGTCATCCTTCAAATTTTCCTTCTGTCACAGTGCATAAGCCATTAATATGGTTTTTCCCTCATTTAAATCAAATCATTTACATAGCTTACACCAAACTAACCACCAAACATGACCAATAACCAAGCAGACCCTGAACTAAAACGGGTTGTAGGAGTAACCGGCTTATCACTCAATATTATTAATATCACAGTAGGAGCCGGGATTTTTGCCTTACCAGCAATTGTAGGGATAGAACTGGGTGCCTTTAGCATCTTTGCCTATCTCTTTTGCGGTCTGATGATGGCTGCCATTATGTTGTGTTATGCTGAAATAGGAACCCGTGTAACCAAATCGGGGGGGAGTTATGCTTATGTGGTGGCGGCTTTTGGAGAATTTGCCGGCTTTATCGTAAACTGGCTGGCCGTTTTCGGTTGGAGTATCCTTGGGAGTGCCGCTCTTATGAACATCATTGCCGATTCCCTGGCCGTTATTTTTCCCGTATTTTCAGATCCCTGGATACGGGGATTATTTTATTTTATCCTACTCGGTTTTCTGGTGATCACTAATATTCGCGGGGCGAAACAGGGAGTGGCCTTTATTAAGTGGATCACAATTGTGAAACTCTTACCCTTATTCGGTATCGGCATCCTTGGGATAAGCCTGATTGACCCTGTCAACCTGCAATGGGAACAACTACCGGGCTTAAAGACCTTTGGCAATACCACCCTGGTGCTGTTTTTTGCCTTTGCAGGATTCGAAACTGCCCTAGGGGCAAGTGGGGAGATAAAAAACCCCAAACGTACGATCCCCCTTGGAATTATGCTTGGCGGGGCAATGGTTCTGCTGATTTATTTGTTGCTTCAGACGGTTACCCAGGGGATACTGGGGCAGGAAATTGAGTTTTATAAAAATGCACCCCTGGCTGCGGTTGCAGAAAATATTATGGGACCGATTGGAGGTACATTGCTTTTAATTGCGGCTGCAATATCCTGTTATGGCGCAGTAAGTACAGATGTAATGAGTACGCCTCGTGTATTGTTCGCCGGTGCCAGAGACGGTCTGTTTCCAAAATTCCTGGGGAAGGTCCATGCTAAATTTGCTACCCCATACTGGTCGATCATCTGCTTTGCCGGACTGATTTTCCTTTTTTCCATCTCCGGAGGATTTGAACAATTAGCCATTCTGGCTAGTGCAGCTATACTGCTTATCTATCTGCTGGTCATTCTGGCGACGCTCAGGATGAGAAGGAAGAAATCGGAGCTAGCTGAGAAGACATTTAAGGTGCCTGGTGGCTGGATCATCCCTATCATAGGGATTTCCTCTATTCTTTGGCTACTGAGCAGTTTATCGGCAGGAGAATTTTTGTCGATTGCTGTTTTTCTTGTGCTTATATGCACCATCTATTTTGGAGTGCGATGGATTAAAAGGAAAGAGCGCTGAAAAGAATCAAATTGCATGAATAGGTTCGTATTACTTTATTTATTGTTATTGCTGTTGAATCCAACTGCCCATAGTCAGGATACAACAGGGACCAAAGGCATCAAAATACTGTTTGTTGGCAATAGCCTTACCTACACTAATGATCTCCCGGATCTGGTAAGGAAAGAAGCTCAAAGCAAAGGAATTGAAGTGGATTATGAAATGATCGCTTTTCCCAATTATGCCATTATCGATCACTGGAAGGATGGGAAAGTTCAAAAACTAATTGCTGGTAAATCCTTTGATTTTGTGATCCTGCAACAAGGCCCTTCTTCCCAAAAGGAAGGCCGTAGAATGCTGATAGAAGACGGGAAGAAGTACCGTGAGCTTTGTGATGATAGTAATACAACGCTTTGCTATTTTATGGTCTGGCCTTCGCTTGATTACTACCGCACATTTGATGATGTTATTAAAAATCATCGCGATGCTGCCACAATAAATGGAGCGCTGCTTTTGCCTGTTGGAGAAGTGTGGAAAGAGTACATCGAAAGTACAGAAAAGCTCGATTATTACAGTCAGGACGGGTTCCATCCTTCTGAGGTGGGCAGTTCTATGGCTGCGAAGGTTATTGTAGAATACTTATTTCCACAATAGGGGAGGTGTTTTGAGAGATTTACCTGCAATAGCAACTGAAATTCATTAATGTGAACCATGAAGCAGGGGATTTTTCTCCGGAATTTTCGTCCAATCAATCCTTACTTACTACCTTTGCGCCTTTAAATTGTAATCCATAGAAAACAGCAACATGGGAAAAGTAAAAGCAAATGATACCATAAGGGTACATTACACAGGAAAATTAAATGACGGGCAGGTTTTTGACAGCTCACTTGAAAGGGATCCATTGGAAGTCACCCTGGGACAGGGAGCTTTAATTCCCGGTTTTGAAAAAGGGTTGATCGATATGGAGGTAGATGAAGAAAAAACCATCACTATACCCAAAGAAGAAGCCTATGGAGAAGTGCGCAAGGAATTGTTCCAGAAGGTAAGTAAAAGTGATTTACCGGAAGAGATCAAGCCGGAAATTGGAATGGGCCTTGTTGCCACTAATCCTGACGGATCTGAACAGCAATTACGCGTTGTTGAAGTAGAGGAGGAGCATATTGTTATTGATGCTAATCACCCTCTTGCAGGACAAGACCTTATTTTCGACCTGACATTGGTGGAAATTAAATAAATACGGGGTAACACCTAATTGAAGAAGCCACAAGCCGGTTAGAACAGGGATGTGGCTTTTTCTTTGCGCCAATTTCTGGAATGAAATGCGGCAATGTTCTACAGTAAATACTCTGAATGGTCGGACTAAATTGTCTCCACGGGTTCTACAACCCGGGTATCGATACGTTTTTTAGCCTGCTTGGGTTGCTTCTTTTTATCCTTCTTCGCTTTTTCCATTTGCTTACGTTCCCAGGCGGTAGGGCTACCAAACATAATTGACCAGCTTTTCTGTGGACGTTGCCAGATATCCCTGAGCAGGTCGCCCCAGGCGTGGAAGACCAGATAGACCGGATTGTAAGAGTTCACCGGCTTGGTAATGCCGTAAATGGCCTGTTCCTTTTCTTCCTTAAAAGTACCAAAGATTCGATCCCAGATTATAAGGGTCGACCCAAAATTCTTGTCAATATAGTCCTCGTTTACCGCATGATGTACCCTGTGGTGTGAAGGAGTTACAAAAACGTATTCGACGGGTGCAGGGAGCTTACGGATGAGTTCTGTATGAATCCAGAATTGGTACAGGATCTCCAATTGATGAATAATTATAAAAACGACAGGATCAAAACTCATCATAAAAACGGGTACAAAAAATACCAGCTTCAGGTTCTGAACCCAGGATAAACGAAAAGAAGTAGAAAAATTATAATATGTTGAACTGTGGTGAACTACATGGGTAGACCACCAGAAACGTTGAAAATGAGAAATTCTGTGCGACCAGTAGCGAACGAAGTCCAGGGCAATAAAACAGAGGATATAAGACCACCAGGTATGAGGGATGGTCCACGGTGTAAGGTTATAACAAATAACTACGATATAGAAAATACCCACCTTGGTGAGGGCGTTGACAAACAGATTTCCAAAGCCTATTGCAGCTGAAGCCAGAAAGTCTTTTCCGTTATAGAGATTTTTGTTCGTTCTATAGGAAAGGAAATATTCCAGGGCCACCAGGGCAAACATGATGGGAGCGGCTATCCAGATAATCGTGTTAAAATCTAATTGGAGAAGGCCTTCTAAGGTAAGCGGTTTATTTTCGATGAGAATTCCGGGGTTTCCTACAAAACTATCACAAAATATTCTATTATCCCCAAGAAGGACGTAATTAAATTGGAATGTACAAAGGTTTTAAACTGCAAATTGATACGGTAACCTGATGAAAATCATAGGGTTAAACATTAGTCTGTTGTACTTTACTTCATTCGTAAATTTAAAGTATTATGGACTCAAATGTATACAATATCCAGGATGCACCTACTGATGGGAAGAAAGTGTTTCGGGAACTCAGAACCTGTTCGCGCACCTTATGCTATATGCTAAACCGCGAATTCGGCCATCCAAATGAGCTTGTAGAACGTGCTGCCGATGTTTTGGCAGGGGGCATATTACAACAGGGTCATCAATGTGGGATGCTTTGGGGAGCGTCTTTAGCCGCCGGAGCAGAATCGTACAGAAGATTCGGAAATACCGATCTGGCCAAAAAAGTTACCATCAAGGCAACTCAAAGCATTATGTCTTCCTTTGAGCAACGTGAAAAAACGACAAATTGCCGGGAAATTACCAGATGTGATTTTTCAAATAAACTCAGCTTTGCCAAATACATGTTATCAGGAAGGTACCGTCACTGTTTTGAACTTGCTCAAAATTGGGCTCCTGAAGCCATAAAACAGGCTTTTGAAAGTATTTCAAGGACTCAAGCAGATAATACGGAATTTATTAGTTGCGCCTCTGAAGTCGCCAGAAAAATGGGGGCAAATGATAAAGAGATCATCATGGTTGCCGGCTTTGCAGGAGGACTGGGTTTAAGTGGTTCTGCTTGTGGAGCTCTAAGCGCGGCCATTTGGATAAAATCCCTTCAATGGTGTAGGGAAGTTGATGGTAAATCACCCATGAAAAATAAGAGATCAGAAAAAGTGCTCAAGGAATTTATGAACTATACAAATTCTAAAATAATATGCTCCGAAATCACGGGAATAAAATTTGATAGTATTGATGCGCATACTGAATTCATAAGATCCGGAGGTTGCGCCGACCTTATTGATAAACTCTCCCGGAACTAAATTTTAGTCTGCAGAACCGGGCGAATGAAAAATTCAAATCAAAAAAATACTTCCTTGATATAAGGCAGGAATATCTTTAAACCTTATCTTAAGGCTCAGGTAAGTCATATCCACGGCTTCTGAGATATCAGATTGATAATTCCATAAGGAATGGAATAAATCCCTTTTTGACATGAAAAAATTGACAACTATTTTATTAGTATTTTTTTCTATTTACATGGGGGCTCAGACTAAAAAGTTGACTGTAGAGCCCAACCATTCGACCATCGGGTTTAATATCTCCATAGCAGGTTTTACCCAGGTTACCGGCAAATTCACGGACTATGAGCTATTACTCGACTGGAATGAATCAAGCATGGATTCCTCTAAAATTTCTACTGTAATCAAAGTAATGAGCATCAATACTGGAATTCCGGATCGGGATGCCCATTTACGTACTGCTGATTTTTTTGACGCAGAAAAATATCCGCACATCACCTTTGAAAGTGATTCTATTCTACAGATCGATTATTCCAATTTTAAGGCTTACGGAAAGTTTACAATGCACGGGGTAACAAAGGATTATGTATTCCCGTTTCAAATTGTAAAAATTGAGAATAATACAGTCGGTATTAGATCGAGAACAACACTAAACCGCCAGGATTATGGTGTTGGAAGCGAATTCAAACATTCGGCTATGCCCGATTTTTTGTCAGATATAATTGAGGTGGAAATTGATTTCTGGACGAGAAAAAGGAAAGAATAATTGTAGGGCAAAAGTTGATATTATTTACCATTTTTGCTGATAAGGCCTAAATGATTATACTCAGATGAAAATCGTCTTCTTCAGGAAATTTCCATTTCTCCTATTATTCTTATTGGCTATATCAACTAATACTTCATGCCAGGAAAAGCGCGAAAAGCAGAAATTATCTGAAGACACGCCTTATAAAGTAAAGAAAGACTCGGTCTGGATTGACACCTCCAATGGCACAATCTTCGGCTTTCTGTTTCAACCTATTCGGGACGACAATGAAAAAGTACCAGCGGTACTTTGCCTTCAGGGTGGGGGAGATGTAGGTTTAGCCAATTATCTGTATGAGGCTGAATTCTTTGCAAAAAATGGAATAGTTGCTCTGGTCTGTGATAAATCGGGAACCGGATTGTCAGAAACTGAGAAAAGATGGCAGGAGCAAAGTTTTAAAGACAAAACAACCGAGTACCTCGAGCTGCATAAATGGCTCTCATCACAAAAGGCAATAGATAGTTTAAATGTGGGCGTGCATGGCATGAGTGAAGGGGGCCGACTTGCCCTGAATATGGCCATAAGAAGTCGGGAGAAAATAGCTTTTGTAAACGTGGTTTCCGGGCCGATTGCTTCATTCAAAGAGAATCAACTATACGCAATTCAGCATTATCTCGCCGCTCAGGGCTTTAAGCCGACAGAAATCGAACAGGCAGTAGATGTATGGGAGATTTATTTTAATGATGTTGGCAAGGGTCTTATCTCAGATGAAACCATTTCCTCTATTAAAAAACTAATCGAATCACTACCCAAACTAAGATACCGACCGGCAGTTTCAAAAAACCTTCCTTCCAGACCTTTGAGGGAAGACATACATTTTGGTCTCGAAGGCAGCGTTGGGAGTATCACCTGCCCAGTTTTGTTCCAATACGGAGAAAATGATATCCTGGTAGATCCTGTGACCTCGATATCCCTTATTCCAGACAAACCTAACTTCCTGATTAAATTATACCCCGATACAGACCATTCTATGAACTTAGAAAATGGTAATATTCATCCGAATTTTCTCAATGACAAGAAATACTGGATTGAAAATCTAATCTGGGAATAGCATCGAAACAAAAAGCAGTTAATAATCATATAAGGAATAAATAGAAACTATGAATTCAGCCAGGGAGACGGAATCAACACAAAACGATCACAAACTGCGTTGGATAAAAAGGGGTATTACCCTGATATTGGGAATTGTGATCTGGAATCTGCCTATTCCCTGGGACCTGTCACCAGATTCCTGGTACCTGTTTACCATATTTTTTACGGCGATAATTGGAGTTTTACTTGAGGCCCTATCTATTTTCACTGCCTCTATTCTCGCACTTGTTGCCGTGGTACTATTGAGAGTACTACCTGCGGAAAGGGCTTTTTCAGGGTTTTCTGAAAGCTTTATCCTTCTTATTCTGGCGGCCTTTTTAGTGGCAAAAGGAGTGATCAAGTCGGGCCTGGGAAGGCGTATTGCTTTTTTATTAATTCGCAGATTTGGGAAATCTACTCTCAATCTGGGGTATTGCATCGTGGCTACAGATACACTCCTGGGTCCGGCCATTCCCAGTAACACGGCAAGATCTGGTATTTTATATCCTATTGCTCATGCGTTGTCCCTAGACACCGGATCCCTGCCCACTCCTGAAGGCAGAAGGAAGACGGGAAGCTACCTCATGATGACTGCTATATCCGGGCATACCATAAGTTCTGCTCTGTGGTTTACTGGGATGGCTGCCAACCCGGTGGGTGCTGGTATTGCGGCTCAATTTGGGGTTAATATGAATTTTGGAAATTGGTTCATAGTGGCTTCGGTACCTTGTTTTATTGCCCTTGTAGCGATTCCCTATATTCTGTATAAAATATTTCCTCCTGAAGACAAATACACTCCTGAAGCCCCTGAAATGGCTGCAAAAGCACTTCAGAAAATGGGACCCATGAGCAGCAAAGAATGGATTATGGGGGCCACTTTTTTTGGGATGATCCTACTCTGGGCCTTATCCCCGGTATTAAATATCAATCTGGCCATTGTAGCTTTCCTGGGACTGTCTATTTTGATACTGGCTAATGTATATACCCTGGAAGATATCAGGCAGGGGGCGGGGGATGCATTGGAAACATATATATGGTTTGCCATTTTGTATATGATGAGTACCTCCCTGAATGATATGGGGTTTATGAAAACTTTGGGCGCGCAGTTAGCTACTTATATCAGCGGCTATAGCTGGGTAACCGTTTATATCCTGCTCACCGTCTTATATGTACTCATCCACTATCTTTTTGTGAGTCAGACAGCCCATTTGCTGGCTTTGTATGCCGTTTTTTTACAGGTGGCGGTAAATGCGGGGGTACCGGCGGCCTTGATGGCATTCATGCTTTCTTTTGCCACCAATTACTTTGCCGTAATGACCCCTCAGGCTTCCAGTTCAAATGTATTATTTGCCGGCAGTGGCTTTTTGCCTTCGGAAGATATTTATAAGCATGGGGCTGTCATCACCGTTTTAAATACCGCAATTTTTCTCCTCGCAACCCCCTGGATACTTTGGGCTTCATCTTTATAATCCAAAAATTCGTATAACTGAAAATCTTCTTTTTTTGGCTGATTTCTTTTTGATTTATGGTAAAAACCGGGACTCTTAAGGGATAAGTCGACAGGATTTTATAATTTAAGGGACACCAATATCACGGGAGTCATGAAAGATACCAGCCACCATGATGAGCGAATCGCAAAAATGATCTTTGCCTCTGTATACCCTCATTACATAACTAAAGTTGAAAAAAAGGGTAGGACTAAGGAAGAACTTCACGAAGTAATAAGTTGGTTAACGGGGTATAACGAAAAGGATTTGGAAAGAATCCTACAGGAAAAAGATACCTTCGAACAGTTCTTTAATAATTGCACCCTTCATCCCAATGCAAAACAGATCAAAGGAGTGATTTGTGGTTATAGGGTTGAAGAGATCACAAATCCGATCACGCGGCAGGCAAGATACCTCGACAAGCTGGTTGATGAACTTGCAAAAGGCAGACCGATGGAGAAAATATTAAGGCAAAACTAAAATTATTAATTGATTAGTTAGTAATGGTTAGTTATTCCAGCAGCGTGAATTTCATGAGCCTGAGTCTTCCAAAAAATTGATTTAAATTGAATTTAAAATCAGATCCCAGAGTTAAAGCTGTTTTCGATCGATATCCCGAATTGATCAAGCCCAAAATGTTAGCATTGAGAGATCTGGTTATTGAGACGGCTAAGGAGGTAGACGGACTTGCAGAGCTAGAGGAAACCTTAAAGTGGGGTGAGCCCAGTTATCTGACAAAAAACGGAAGTACATTGCGGATGGACTGGAAACCTAAAAAACCTGATCAGTATGCCTTGTATTTTAAATGTACGAGTCGACTGGTAGAGACGTTTAGATTGCATTTTAGGGGAGCTTTAGAGTTTGAAGGCAACAGGGCCATTGTATTTCAAATAAATGAGGCTGTTCCCAGGGCAGAACTTAAAGAGTGCATCAGGGCTGCACTCACATACCATAGGGTAAAACAATTAGCTGCCTTGGGGATACAATCTAAATCAGGAATAAAATGATCAAATTCTTTCGAAGAATTTGAATGCAATTGCTAAATGAAAACATTAGCTGATTGATTAAACTAATGAAAGCAATGACTTTAAGACTTTTCATGTCGGGTATTTTAGCCATTATTATATGGGGGTGCAATCCATCTTTAAAGAGATCGACCAAAGATCAATTTATGGATAAGGTAATCGTTGTTGGAGCCTTAAAAAATGTTATGTGGAAAGGAGAATTGGGAAGCAGGGTCGACCTTGATACGATAGCAAATAAAAAACACCTTTATGGTCTTGGCCCTGAAAGCTTCCTCAAGGGTGAACTCCTTGTCCTAGACGGTCAAATCTATGTGTCCAGAGTGACCTCAGATACCTCTATGGTGGTTAAACGGGAAGCTGACTTATCGGCTCCCTTCTTTGTGTACACTAGTGTTGAGTCCTGGAAAGATATACAGCTTCCCGATGAGATCAAATCAATACCGGAGCTCGAAAGATTTATCGACGAACAAAACGCCGATATCAAAACGCCCTTTACTTTTAAACTGGCTGGCAGGGCCATCAGGGCTAAAATACATGTCCAGAATCTCCCTAAGGGGACTAAAGTGAGTTCTCCAGAGCAGGCACATCAGGGTCAGACAAACTATGAATTGATGGATGAAGAGGTGGTAATACTGGGCTTTTTCTCCAGGAAACACCAGGGGATATTCACTCATCACGACTCCTATCTACATATGCATCTCCTAACTAAAGACAAAAGCAAAATGGGCCATTTGGATAGTTTGGAGATCGGCAAGATGACACTTTCTTTAGCCATAGACGAAGACCTTCGGTAATAAGTTAAAAAAGACGTATCTTCTTTTTGCCAAAACCCAATTCATTAAGCATAATGAAAACTGCGGAAGTTGTATCAGATTGGTTTAATAAATGGGAGGAGGGAGATTTTATGAATCTTCCAATTACCGATAAGTTTGAACATACCAGTCCGTTTGGGACGATCAGCGGTAAGGACACCTATCTGGCATTAGTTAAAAACAATAGAGATAAATTCCTTAACCAATCCTTTAAGCTCCACGATTCTTTTTACGGGGACGACAAAGCCTGTGTACGCTACACGGCCTCACAGGGAAAAGATTTTAAACTGGAGGTAAGCGAGTGGTACTATTTTAAGGGTGATCTTATCGATAAAATAACGGCCTACTATCATATAGGGGAGATCAGGGAGGAAAGGAAATTAAAGCAGTAAATCGGTTTATCCGAAAACAAACAAACTTAAAAACAATAGTATGAAATCAATGAGCTGTAAACAATTGGGTGGCGCCTGTGATATCATGTTCAGTGGGGAAACCTTTGAAGATATAGCCGTACAGAGTAAAGAACACGGGATGGAGATGTTTCAAAAAGGAGATATAGGCCATCTTAAGGCGATGAAGACTATGAAAAACAGGATGCAAACTACAGAGGATTTCAATAAATGGATGGAAGATAAAAGAAAAGAGTTTGATGCCCTTCCGGAAGAGGGATGATATTGTATTAAATGAATACTTAGACATTTATTTAGGCTGTTGCATTAAGATAAATTCAAATATGTATACAAAATGAGCAAGAAAGAATTTACCGCACTCCTTATTTTTATTTCAATTTTTTCCTGCAGACCTCAGAATAGTAACAAAAGAGAGGTGTTAGTAGGAGGCCCTTGTGAAGGTTGTGAAGCCATTTATGAATATGGCGATATGCGTCTGTCATCCACTGATACTTTACCTGATTTTAAAACGACAGAACCGAAATTAAAAATTACCGGTACCGTATATCAAAATGATGGAAAAACGCCGGCTTCAAACGTAATCCTCTACGTCCATCAAACCAACCGGAAGGGTATTTACCCAACAAAAGGGAATGAAATAGGCTGGGCCAGAAGACATGGTTATATCCGGGGATGGATAAAAACCGCGGGGGACGGGAAATACACTTTTTATACATTCCGTCCTGCCTCTTATCCCAATCGCAGTGAACCGGAACACATCCATCTTACGGTTAAAGAACCCGATAAGAATGAATACTACGTCGATTCATTCGTCTTTGAAGATGATCCCCTGCTAAGTAAATCGACTCGGGCGAAATTAGACAACAGGGCAGGCTCGGGAATTATCAGTCCGGTCTTTCAAAATGGAATTCTTGTGGCGGAACGGGATATCATCCTCGGGTTAAATATACCCGATTATGAATAGCAAAATTCATAGCCATAACAACAATGTCCATCTTACCTTTAGCTGGATCTTTGCAATTATTTTCTTTTCTCTTGGAATCCTGAACCTGATATTTGTACACCCGATTCCGGGGCTATTCTACCTCTTGCTGGCTGTTTTCTACCTGCCTTTCACCAATTCGATTCTCTTTAAACAATTGGGATTTGCCATTCCTTTATGGATCAAAACTTTGGTTGCCCTTATACTGCTCTGGGGCACTCTGGCAGTAGGCGACCTGATGGAGATTTTTGAGGCCTGGATGCTCAGATAGGAAATCACAGGATTAACCCATCCTCGTTTCATCCTCAGAATATGACAGTTGGGTAAAGAATAAGCCTTAATTGCCTGAAGTTTCCTGAGATTAGTGTGGAAAATTACAAGATCCATGAAACTCTTAATCATTGGAGGTACAGGCAAAACCGGGAGGCAGTTAATCAAGCAAGGCCTTGAACAGGGACATGAACTCACCGTACTGGTCCGAAAGTCGGGAAAAGTGAAGGTGAACCATCCGAAACTCAGAATCCTGCAAGGCGACGTCTTAAAACCTGAAACCATGACAGCGGCATTCAAAGACCAGAATGCCGTATTATCTGCCCTGGGTCATAAACGTTTTATCATAAGGACCACTATTCTTTCTAGGGGAACTGCCAATATCATTGAGGCCATGGAAAATTCCCGGGTGAACCGACTTGTATGCATTACCTCCCTGGGGATCAACGACAGCCGTTTTAGGCTAGGCTTGTATTACACATTGTTTACTATACCTTTTATTTTGTTCTTCTACTTTCAGGATAAGGCCAAACAGGAAAAAATGATAATGAATAGCGATCTGGAATGGACCATTGTGCGTCCCGGTCAATTGTTCAATGGAAAGAAAAGAAGGAAGTACAAACTCGGTCCTAAGGAGGGGCATTATATCTTCACAAAATTTATCTCCCGCGCCGATGTGGCCCATTTTATGCTACAGGAAGTGCAGGACAGGAAGTATTTAAATAAAGCGGTAGGGATCACCTATTAAAATTTGATAATTACTTAAATTCGCCCAAAATCCTATATATCCTTAGAGCAGGGGTGTACTAATCATTAAATCCACAAAGAACCGGAGATATATGAAAGTAGCTGTATTTAGCACTAAACCTTATGACCAGGAGTATTTTGAAAGGTATGCAAGCAGAGAAGACCTCCATTTCACCTATTTTGATTCTCCTTTGAATAAGGATACGGCCAATCTGGCGGCTGGTTTTGAAGTGATCTGCGTCTTTGTGAATGACACTGTGGATAAGGAGACCATAGATCTTTTGGCAGGGCATGGAGTGGGCCTTATCGCACTGCGCTGCGCGGGATACAACAACGTAGACCTCAATGCCGCGAAGGAAAAGAACATTAAACTTGTAAGGGTTCCGGCCTATTCCCCTGAGGCGGTGGCAGAACATGCTGTAGCCCTTATCCTTACGCTAAATCGCAAAACACACAAAGCATATAACAGGGTAAGGGAAGGGAATTTTTCCCTGAACAAACTCCTTGGCTTTAACCTCTATGGTAAAACCGTTGGGGTGATTGGTACAGGGAAGATCGGGGCAACCTTTTGTGGAATTATAAAAGGTTTTGGGTGTAATATTATTGCCTATGATCTGTATCCTTCGGAAGAACTTAAATCGCAGGGAGTGGAATACAAGTCGCTGGAGGATGTATTTAAAGAGGCAGACATTATCTCCCTTCACTGTCCGCTGAATCCCGATACTAAACACATCATCAACAAGTCGTCTTTGGAAATGATGAAAGACGGAATTATGATCATCAATACCAGCAGGGGAGCGCTGATCAACACTCCGGACATCATCGATGGTCTGGCTAATAAGAAAGTCGGGTTTTTAGGAATTGATGTTTATGAACAGGAAGAAAACCTTTTCTTTAAAGACCTTTCTGAGATGATCATCGAGGACGATCTGATCCTTCGCCTGATCAGCTATCCCAACGTTTTGATTACCTCACACCAGGCTTATTTTACCCGGGAAGCCATGGAAGAGATTACCCTTACCACTATAAAGAATATCAAAGAGTTTTGCAGTGGAAGTACTTTGTCTAATGAAGTTATGTAATTCCGGGTGATATAATACTTTTAGTATCAGAAGGTAATATTCACAAAAGGAATCACGGCACTGGTATACACAGTTTTATCCGAATCATAAAGCAGGTTTACCTTGGCTCCGATTGAGATATTATTCGTGACATTCAGGCCTGCCCCAACAAACAAAGCGCTGTCCCAGTATTTATCGGTCACATTTTCAGCTAGATTTTCCGTTTTTGTAGATACCCTCAATTCAGTAAATTCAAGGAGTGTTGTAATAATAGGTGCCGGGGTGTATTGAGTGATGACATTAAATCCAAAAGTTGTGGTGTTCTGTACATCTTTTATCCCGGCATAGCTGGCCTGTAAGCCTCCACCAAGACTTATTTTGTTACTTACGTCATAGATCAGATTGGGGGCGACAAAAATATTGGTCCCTCCAACAAAGTTCAGGCCAAATCCACAGCCAAACTTCAGGCGTTTGTCAACTACATCCGCACTGTCTTTCACCATAACAGTAGTTGCCTGGGAAAATGCTGCAGAAGTTATGAATATGGCACTGAGAACAAGTACAATTTTAAGGATTGATTTTTTCATGGGTAGTGTTGATTATCTTTCTAAATATTGAACATTTCGAGGTCAAGGTATTACTTTTTCTGAGATGATTCTAAATTGCTATTAAAATAGGATTTCTTTAGTCTACTTCGGAAATAATGGAGTATTGTGTTCCTTTGTGTTATGACGAATTTTTTTAAAAAGTATGAAAAACTTCATCCGCGTATAGAGAAATCTCCCTTGAGGAGATTAATCGGACTCAGGCGGCTGATGAGTGTAACTAACAACAAAACAGGGGAGTTATGGCAGCATTTTATGCCCAGACGGGGAGAAATTCAGAACAGGAATACTTCTGATGTGCTTTCTGTAAACCTATATGGGAAAGAGTATTTTGCAGAATTTAATCCTGACAGGGAATTTGAGAAATGGGCAGTAACTGAGGTATCAGCAAATACAGATATCCCCCCTGATATGGACACCCTGGAGATACCCTCAGGCCTCTATGCTGTTTTTAATTACAAGGGTCTTTCTACAGATAATTCTATTTATCAAGAAATCTTCAGTGAATGGCTTCCGAACTCAGACTATCTTTTGGATCACCGGCCCCATTTCGAGATACTGGGGGAGAAGTACAGGAACAATGACCCCGATTCTGAAGAGGAGATCTGGATTCCGGTAAGAAAGAAATAGTAAATAAAATAACTGCACTATAAAATTCAATTGGAGGTAAGTGAAATCAGCGTTTAAAGAAGTATTGATCATGACTGTCTAAGGATTGCACAAAAATTCTTAACTTTATACAATAGATCACTGACAATGAAGTAGATAGTCTGGACAAATCAGACGCTAAAATTCTTTTTAATCTCAAAAACGAAGCTTATGATCACTCTAGATAAAAGACTGGGCCTTATCCTTCTGGGATCTGTTTCACTTCTCTTGATCCCGCTTATTGCAATGCAATTTACGGCAGAAGTAAACTGGAATTTATTTGATTTTATTGTTGCCGGTATCCTCTTGTTAAGTGTAGCTTTCCTGGGTGAATTGTCCTGGCGTAAATTAAAGAATAGTCCCTACAGGACGTTGGTACTATTGGGGATATTCCTCCTTTTTGTACTTATCTGGGCCGAACTGGCCGTAGGTATCTTTGGCTCTCCGCTGGCTGGAAGCTAAATCATTCTTACCTGGATTCATTAACAATTACATTCCGTTCTTCTTTTGTGCCCTTGAGCTTTAAAGATAATGAGGTGATCTATACTGATAAGTCTAAATATTGATTTCGGCGGTCTTTTTATTTTATCGTACGACATGTGAGTGGCTAACATGGTAATAGATGTTATCTCTTATAGTGAATTAACAATTTAGCACGTATTTTTGCCCCATGGAGGAATGGTACCATTATGTTTTATTGGTGGGAGTGGGTTTTGTGGTTGGCTTTATCAACACCATTGCAGGCGGTGCCTCTCTGATCTCCCTTCCGGTACTTATCTTCTTAGGATTGCCTCCTTCCGTTGCTAACGGAACCAACAGAGTGGCTATTGCCTTCCAGACTGCAATAGGAGTGGCAGGTTTTAAGAGCAAAGGGGTGTCAACTTTTCCCTTTAATGTTTATCTGGGGTTAGCCGCTTTAATCGGCTCTATTCTGGGGGCATCAATTGCCGTTGATATTAAAGGTGAAACCTTTAACCGTATCCTGGCCATCATAATGGTCATCGTAGTACTGATCATCGTTTTTAAGCCCAAGATCAACCTTGAGAATATGCAGGAACGACTCACAGGGAAACATCTCTGGCTGGGAATGCTTGCGTTCTTTTTTATCGGAATCTACGGGGGCTTTATCAATGCCGGAATCGGGTTTGTGATCCTATTATTTCTTCATTATTTTCACCGTATGAGCCTGGTAAGGGCCAATGCCACCAAAGTAGCTGTTGTATGTATTTATACGCTGGCTGCCCTGGCGGTATTTATCCTCAACGACAAGGTGATCTGGAAAGTAGGTCTGGTCCTTGCCATTGGAAATGGGATGGGAGCATGGTTCTCCAGTAGGGTATCGGTAAGAAAAGGAGACGGATTTATAAAGACATTTTTGGTGATCATGGTGATTGCAATGGCGATAAAATTATGGTTTTTTACTTAAGAAAATGAGTGATAGTTTAGAACGATTGGAATGGCGGTATGCCGTAAAAAAATTCGATGCAGAAGCAATGCTCAAAGAAGAGCAGATCGACCGCCTGATCAGGGCCTTTAATTTAACCGCTACTTCATATGGATTGCAGCCTATCCGACTCGTAGTGTTGAAGAACAAGGAAATCCAACAGGCTCTGGTTCCATCAACCTATGGCCAAAAGCAGGTTGCTCAGGCGTCGCACGTTTTAGTGATCTGTATCGAAACCAGAATAGATAAGGAATACATCACCCAGTATTTTGAAAGGGTCAAAACCATTCGGGGAACCAGTGAGCAGATCCTTTCTCCCTTTAAAAATGAATTGCTGGAGAATTTTGAAGAAAAACACACAGAAGAAATCCAGCAGTGGGCTACTAATCAGGCCTATCTGGCCTTAGGTAATCTGCTGACTGTCTGTGCAATGGAAAAGATCGATGCCTGCCCTATGGAAGGCTTTGTGCCTGCTGCGTACGATGAACTATTAGACCTGAAATCTCGTGACCTTTCCTCCGTCCTGGTATTGCCGGTGGGGATAAGGGCAAAAGATGATATCTTCTCCTCAATGAAAAAGGTACGCCGGGATCTTCGAGAATCTGTCATTCAAATAAAATAATAACGTTTACTATGCCGGGATTTGAAATGTTTGGTGCCCTGGAAAGGGCTGAAGTGCAGGAGGTCCTGGATACAGGGGTTCTTATGCGATACGGATTTGACGGAATGCGCAACAATATCTGGAAAGCCAGGGAACTCGAAGAGGCCCTCGCTGCCAGGATGCAGACCAGATTTGCACATACCGTCAGTAGCGGTACTGCTGCCCTGACAGTGGCCATGGCCAGTGCCGGAATCGGCGCGGGGCATGAAGTGATCATTCCTACTTTCACCTTTGTTGCCAGTTTTGAGGCAGTTCTTGCCCTAGGGGCAATCCCCATTCTGGCTGATATCGATGATACACTTTGCCTCAATCCCGAGGCAGTTGAAAAAGCGATCACAGACAAGACAAAAGCCGTTATGCCCGTGCATATGTGCGGCTCCATGGCCGATCTCAATCCCTTAAAAGCTCTTTGTGACAAACACCAACTTCTCCTTATAGAAGATGCCTGCCAGGCTATAGGAGGGAGTTACGAAGGTAAACCCCTGGGGAGTTATGGCGATATGGGCTGTTTTTCTTTTGATTATGTAAAGACCATCACATGTGGAGAAGGAGGGGGGATCATTACAAATAATGAAACCTATTATAAAAATGCTGATCACTATTCCGATCACGGCCACGATCATGTTGGCAAAGACAGGGGTGCCGAATCTCATCCCTTCCTCGGATATAATTACCGAATCTCTGAATTAAACGCGGCTGTTGGAGTCGCACAGATTAAGCGCCTGGATGACTTTTTAAATATTCAACAAAAGCACTACCGTATTCTGGAAGATTCAATAGCGCAACTGGAGGGCATTACGCTGAGGAAGGTCCCTGAAACAGGAGTTCAGAATTATTCTTTTCTCAACTTCTTTCTCCCTACGACAGAAATAGCGAGAAATGCACACAAAGCACTCCTGGCTGCAGGGGTAGATGCTTGTTTTTACTGGTTTGATAATAACTGGCATTATTACAGAGAATGGGAACACCTCACCCAACAAAAGAGTCTGGGTGCTTTGGATGAAGCAGTAACTCAGCGAATAGCTGAGTCGACTCAAAAAGGATTCCCCGATTCGGATCAATGGATGGGTAGGACGATCTCCTGCCTTGTTAAATTAAGCTGGAGCAGAGAAGAAGTAGACCGGCGGGCAGCCTTGATACAGAAAGTCCTTAAAAATGAATTAAAGGGGTCTTAGTAGGGAACATATTCCAGGATCTCCAGACCATAACCAACGATCCCGACACGCTTCGTCTTTCCGCTATTGGTAAGCACTCGCATTTTACTGATGTTCAGGTCGTGTAGAATTTGGGCCCCGATACCAAAATCTTTGGTGTCCATATCGATATCCGGTGCTTTCATTATGCCTTTTTCCTGATTCTCTTTCAGTCCTTTTAATCGATTCAGCAAATTCAGGGATTCACTGGTCTGATTGATAAACACGATGGCCCCTGTCCCTTCATTGTTAATTGCCTGAAACATATCATCGAGTTTCTTTTCGGCATTGTTAGTGAGTGTCCCAAGAATGTCATTGTTAACCAAGGTAGAATTGATTCGGGTTAAGACAGCATCGTTTCGCTTCCAGAAACCTTTGGTTAATGCTATATGTACCTGTTCATTGGTAGTTTGCTGGTAGGCATGTAGGGTAAACTGCCCAAATCGGGTTTCCACATCAAAACACTCTTTCTTTACAATCAGGCTGTCGTGCTGCATCCTGTATGCGACCAGATCCTCTATGGAGATCAATTTGAGGTCGAACTTTTTAGCAACTTCCGCCAAATGAGGCAGACGCGCCATAGTCCCATCCTCATTGAGGATTTCCACAAGTATTCCGGCAGGTTGAAATCCGGCCAGTCGGGCCAGGTCTACGGCTGCTTCGGTATGACCGGTTCTCCTGAGCACACCACCATTCTTGGCCCGTAAAGGGAAAATATGACCAGGTCTTCCCAGATGGTGGGGCTTGGTTTCGGAATCAACCAGGGCTTTTATGGTCTTGGCTCTGTCGTGTACTGAAATCCCCGTTGTGCATCCGTGACCAATCAGATCCACAGACACTGTAAACTGAGTATGATGAAGTACTGTGTTGTTCTGAACCATCATGCTCAGATCGAGTTCTTCACATCTCGACTCGGTTAATGGGGTACAGATAAGTCCGCGTCCGTGCTTAGCCATGAAGTTGATCATTTCGGGGCTCACCTTTTCCGCCGCTGCGATAAAATCGCCTTCGTTCTCCCTGTTCTCATCATCAACTACAATCACCACTTTGCCATTGCGAATATCTTCAATGGCTTCTTCTATAGTATTCAGGCGTATTTCTTTCTCTTTGCTCACCATCATGGTGTCTTCTTTTTAAACCTCTTTCGTATTCCCTCCGTAAGTACGTCCCACACATGACCAAAACTCATCAATCCACGATCTGCCGTGGCCCTTCGGGTGAGAAATATCCCCAAAGGTAACATTATTAAGGTAGAAAGCCACGCCCCCAGTACAGGGTGTATGTTCCCTTCCTTTGCATAATTCCCGGCAAATACCCCGATAAAGTAGTAGGCAAGGAATAAAACTATGGCAATAACCATTGGGAGCCCCAGACCCCCTTTTCGGATAATAGCGCCCAGAGGGGCTCCTACAAAAAACAGGATGATACAAGACAATGCCAGGGCGTATTTCTTGTGCAGGGAAAGTATATGCATATTGTAGATCTTGTATTTGTTCTGTATATCCTGTTTCTTCCCTGTTACAGAATTAAGAATATTGGAAACCGCATTCGAAGCCGCACTTATGATCTGTCCCTGCTGCCATTCCTGATAGAGACCTAGTATGTCTGAAGTATTTTGCACACTGTCACCTCCTATCTCTTCCAGAGGTCTTGTATCTGTTCTTGTAAACTGATTTTCCGGAATTTGCTCAACAGTATCTCTTTGGGAAATAGGGGTAAAAGCCCCCATCCTGGTTACGATGTTCTTGGAAAAAGCGCCAATGACCGTAAGGTTATTTTCCCGGATAGAATCAATATCCTTTTTCAGTCGGGAAATATTCTTCATCTTATCCGTTCTTACATTCCGTTCCTCCTCCAGATCCTGAGTATTCTCGGGGATTTCGATATTGATAATATAGGTCTCAAAATTTGCTTTGGCGAAGGGATGACGCTTGCGTTCATCCGCCGCTTTTGGCACTAATTCTTCATAGTAGTATCCGTCAGATAAGACCAGTTGAATTATATCCGATTCCTCGCTACTAATCAGTTCCCCGGAATTTGCTTTGATTACCGTATTGTTCTTTTGTAGATTCGATTTCTTATGGATGATGACATTTTGCAGGTATTTGTCATTATTCCCGAATTTGTTGTCAACCTTTATATTCATCCCTTCGAAGTCGCTGAACACCCCTTCCTCGATAACAGCAGCCGGTTTCACCTTGGCTATGTTCCTCCTGAGATTATAAATTTTTTGTTCTGCGGCTGGGATCACCGTATTTGCAAAGTAAAAGGTTACTCCGCCCAGGAAGACGACCAGAATGATAATGCTGAGCATTGATCGCTGCAAAGATATCCCTGAGGCTTTCATAGCGGCGAACTCGTAATTCTCCGCAAGGGCCCCGAAGGTAAGGATGGAAGAAAGTAAAACGGTAAGTGGCAATACTTTCTCTGTGAGGTTGGGCATCAGGTAGAAAAGAAACTTCCCGATGATAATGATATCAAGGCCTTTCCCTGCAATATCATCAATAAAAAGCCAGATCGTCTGAAAGATGAAAATAAACATCAAAATCACAAACGAACTCAGAAAATTGTACAGGAACCTGCTTAGGATATACTGGTCTAATATGCGCAAGTTGCTAGTTTCTTATTATATAGTAACCATCATTTTCATACCTGGCTTCATCAAATGTAAATAAGGTTTTTGACAACGGCTGATTGGTTTTAAAAGAATTAACAGTAATCGTTGTTTTAGTGCCGTTTTTGCCTGTTTCGATGAGTTTGTAGATATGTTTGGTCTGTGCATCGATTCCCAGCAGGATGGACGCGATTTCCGAATTGGTATCAATGGGCGTAAGTTTTACGTACTGTATCTTCCTGCCCTGAACATTCTGCAAAATATCCCAGGCATAATTGTGTCCCGATTTGTAAAAAGTGAGCATTTTAGATG
This sequence comes from Muriicola sp. E247, assembly GCF_041358175.1. Taxonomy (NCBI): domain Bacteria; kingdom Pseudomonadati; phylum Bacteroidota; class Flavobacteriia; order Flavobacteriales; family Flavobacteriaceae; genus Muriicola; species Muriicola sp. E247. The sequence continues at coordinate 456,756 of NZ_JBGKBE010000002.1, read as the reverse complement.
GGGTAATGGTGTTTTCATCTTCCGTGCGATCTTCAATAGTCACTTCTTCATTTTCAGGAACGATGGTATACACTTTCTTTCCGTCATAAAGTTGTTGAGAACCCAAATAATTAAACAGGTATTTATCACCCTGCAGGGTTACATCACCCCGGGTTTCCTGATTGATATTTGCCTCCTTGTTTTCAAGGGTATATTTAAATTCTACCTCAATATTTTCATAACTCTGAACCTTGTTGTATACCTCATCGAGCAGGGCCTTGGCCTTAGCAGAATCCTGAGCAAACACAACGATACTCAAGAGGAGGGTAAGTACTAGGGGGACTATTTTTTTCATGACTTATTTGGTTTCTTCATTTAACATTTTTTCCAGGGCATAAATATCCGGCACTAATACGGCCCTCGCTTTACTTCCTTCAAAAGGACCTACGATGCCGGCAGCTTCCAGTTGATCTATAATTCTCCCGGCCCTGTTGTAGCCCAATTTCAGCTTTCGCTGGATCAGGGAAGCAGATCCCTGCTGGGCCGTAACAATGACTTCAGCAGCATCCCTGAACATGGCATCCCTGTCTGCGATATCCATAGCAATACCTGTGCCAGAATCTTCACCTGAATACTCAGGTAATAGGTGTGCACTTGCGTATCCTCTTTGTGATCCGATATATTCGGTGATTTTTGCTACTTCGGGGGTATCTACAAATGCGCACTGTATCCTTGTAATATCATTTCCCTGGGTAAACAGCATATCACCGCGGCCAATCAACTGATCGGCGCCCTGAAAGTCGAGAATTGTCCTTGAATCAATTTTGGAAGTTACTCTGAATGCCAGCCTGGCAGGAAAATTTGCCTTGATGATTCCGGTGATCACATTAACTGAAGGTCGCTGGGTCGCGATTATCAGGTGTATACCTATGGCCCTGGCCAACTGCGCGAGTCGGGCTATTGGTGTCTCCACTTCCTTCCCGGCTGTCATGATCAGATCAGCAAACTCATCGATCACCAGGACGATATAGGGCAGGAAGGTATGCCCGTCATTCGGATTTAGTTTCCTGGCCTTAAATTTCACGTTGTATTCTTTGATGTTCCGCACCATGGCCGATTTCAGGAGCTCATACCGGTTGTCCATCTCAATACAAAGGGAGTTAAGGGTGTGTATGACTTTGGTATTGTCTGTGATAATCGCCTCTTCAGAATCGGGGAGTTTTGCAAGATAATGGCGTTCAATCTTGTTGTAGAGAGTTAATTCTACTTTTTTAGGGTCGACCAGGATAAACTTAACTTCAGCCGGGTGTTTTTTGTAGAGCAGGGAGGTGAGTACGGCATTTAGTCCGACCGACTTACCCTGTCCTGTTGCGCCGGCCATCAATAAGTGGGGCATTTTGGCCAGGTCAACTACAAAAGTTTCATTGCTGATGGTCTTACCAAAGGCGATAGGCAACTGCATTTCTGCTTTCTGGAATTTGCTAGACGCGATCACCGAACGCATTGAGACCGTAGTGGCCTTTTTGTTGGGAACTTCGATTCCTATTGTGCCCTTTCCGGGGATCGGGGCGATAATCCGTATTCCCAGAGCCGCCAAGGACAGGGCGATATCATCTTCCAGGTTCTTGATTCTGGAGATCCTTACACCGGCTTCCGGTACAATTTCATAGAGAGTAACTGTCGGACCAATAGTAGCTTTGATCTGGGCAATTCCAATTTTGTAGTTTTTAAGAGTATCGACAATCTTGTTCTTGTTTTCTTCCAGCTCTTCCTGGTTGATGGTAATTCCTCCTGTGAACCCGTGCTGGTCGAGAAGGTCGAGATGCGGAAACTTATAATTACTCAGCTCCAGGGTGGGGTCAAATTCACCAAAGTCCTCTACCAGTTTGTCTGAAAGCAGGTCGCTTTCCTCTTTCTCTTCAGCAACCGTACTCACTTCCATGGCAATTTCCTCTTCCTTCTTTTCCTCTTTGGCTGTTGAATCGGCTCCACTATCTGAGGGAGAATCTTCCAGATGTGGAATGTCCTTTTTGTGTGTATAGGTATCGAGGACTACCTCGGTTTCTTTTTCTTCCGGCATGAGGGTGGGTGAGGAATCTGTTTTTTTCCTTTTAAAATCGGAAGCAAGGGAGGCCGATTTTGATTTAAAGAAGGATGCGATTCCTTCCGGGGTAATTTTAAAAAGCCGAACCAGTATGACGGTAAGCATAAAAAGAAGAATAAGAAATACTCCGATCTTCCCTGTGTAATCCTGGAGGAAATCATTCATTTCATAGCCAACTAAACCACCAAGTAATGGTTGTTTTAAGGCAAAGAATCCCAGGGCAACAGAAGTCCATATCAAGAGGAGAAGTCCCCAGACCCATTTGTTCCAAAGGGCTTTCCCGGGTATACTTAGGAAGAGGTAGAGTCCTGTAAGGCACAACAAAAAGGGAAGGATAAAAGAAGCGAGGCCAAAGCCACGGTACATTATATAATAACTTACACTGGCTCCAAATTTATTCAACAGATTTTTGGCCTGTTCATTTCTATTTGCGAATTCAGTAAGCAGACTTTGATCTTCCTGCCAGGTGAAATAAAAAGAAATAAAAGAAAAAAACAGGGCAATACTCAGTAATATCAAAAGGCTTCCGAGAATAATCTTATTCTGCCTGGAAAACCTGAAAGATGTTCTTTTTTTGGAAGCCGTAGGTCTGGACTTTTTTTTCTTGGTCGCCATTAATGCATAAAGTTCATGGTGTAAAAATACAAATTTAGCAAGGAAGCAGAAGTGGTCAGGCCTTTAAAATATTCTGGGGATATAGATGATAAGGCCAACTATAGTAGCTGCGATAGCAGCCAGCATAACAGCCCCGGCCGAGATGTCCTTAATAAAACCGATTTTGGGGTCAAGATTGGGCTGTATGTAGTCTGAGAGTTTTTCTATAGCAGTATTTACCCCTTCAACCCCCATAACCAGCCCTATGGCCAGAGTTTGAAGTATCCATTCAGTAGTCGAAATCTGGTAGTAAAACCCGGCTGCGGTAATTAAAACTGCAATAACAAACTGTATCTGAATACTGCTTTCTGTCCTCAAGAGCAGGAAGGCTCCCTTAACCGCATAAATAAAACCCTTAACCCTGTTCATTACAAAAGATTCTTTATTCATTCTCAAGGGCCTCGAGGGCTGCTTTATAATTTGGTTCATTACCAATGGAAGAAACGAGTTCGGTATAGACTACTTCCCCATCTGAATTGATTACTACCACTGCCCTCGCCAGAAGTCCTTCGAAAGGGCCATCGACAAAGGTTACCCCATAAGATTCACCAAATTCGTTGCTTTTGTAATCACTTAGCATCAGTACTTGATCAATGCCTTCGGCTCCACAGAATCGACTAAGGGCAAAGGGCAGGTCTTTGGAGATGCAGAGAACCACAGAATCTTTAATCTCTGCCGCCTCCCTATTAAAAGTTCTTACAGACTGGGCACATGTACTGGTGTCAACCGATGGGAATATGTTGAGGACAACATTCTTCCTTCTGAATTGTTCCAGACTAACCGAAGTAAGATCACGCTTTGTAAGTATAAAATCAGGTGCCGGAATTCCGGGGGCTGGAAGTTTCCCTATTGTATTTGAGGATGTACCGGTAAATTTCACTAAAGCCATTAAAATCAGATCATTGTTTGGGTCCGAAAATTAGGAAATAAATGAGGAACTCTCCAAGCGAGAATAAGCTTATTTTAAAGGGACCTTTGCGAGTTGCTTAATCTTGATCTGTAAGGCCGCAAACGTAAGGGTCATCATTGGGCTTAACCAGTTAAAGATGGCATAGACAAAATATTCTGCTACGCTTACTCCCAGAACACCGCTGTGGTAGGCACCACAAGTATTCCATGGAATCAGAACAGAGGTGACGGTACCGGAATCTTCCAGTGTTCTGCTCAGGTTTTCGGGTGCGAGGCCACGGTCTTCATACGCTTTGGCAAACATCTTCCCTGGAACAACGATAGCCAGGTATTGATCTGAAGCTGTGACGTTCAGGGCTATACAGCTTCCAACTGTACTGGCAAAGAGTCCAAAGGTGGTTTTCGCCATACCCAAAAGGGCGGTCGTAATTCTCGATAATGCTCCTATTCCGTCCATGATCCCTCCGAATACCATTGCGCAGACGATAAGCCATATGGTGCCCAGCATACCTGCCATCCCTTTGGCAGAAAACAGGTCGTTCAGGGCAGGGTTATCAGTTGCTATGGAAGTATTGATAGTAATTGCATTGAGAATGCCTTTATAACCAGTTTCAAAGGTGAGCTCTTTGGCTCCGGTAAGACCTGCTACGATTTCAGGCTGAAAGAAAAGGGCAAAGGCACCCCCCAAAAGAGTACCGATCAGCAGCGCCATCAGCGGGGGCGCTTTTTTCACGATCAGCAGGATAACTGCCAGCGGTACGATAAACAACCAGCCGTTGATATTAAAGGTGGCTTTTATTGAGGTAAGTATACTTTCCGTATCGGCAACACCTGTTGTTTCCAGATTCAAACCAATAATTATAAATACGATGAGTGTAACTGTTATAGTAGGTACGGTGGTATACGTCATATATCTGATGTGCCCGAATAATTCTCCTCCTGCCATTGCGGGGGCCAGATTCGTTGTATCTGAAAGGGGAGACATTTTATCTCCGAAATAAGCTCCCGAAAGTACGGCTCCGGCTGTCATCCCAAGGGATATACCCAGGGCGTCACCAATTCCTATTAACGCAATTCCAACGGTTGCTGCGGTTGTCCAGCTGCTACCGGTAGCGATGGAAATGATGGCACAAATAATGACACAGGCTGCAAGAAAAATTGTAGGATTCAGGATCTGAAGTCCGTAATAGATCATGGCCGGAATTATTCCGCTTACCAGCCAGGTACCGGCAAGGGCTCCTACCATTAGGAGGATGAGGAGAGCGCCTGTGGTCGATTTCACATTTTCGGCTACTTCGGCCAGCATTTGTTTGTAGGACACTTTGTTAAAAAATCCTACGATGGCGGCAACTGCCCCTCCCATAAGTAAAATAAACTGGTTTGATCCGCTGATAGCGTTGTCACCAAAAACGTAGACATTGTATGCCAGCATACCCACAAGGGCAAAAACAGGGATAAGCGCCTCCCAGATATTTAACTCCGTATTATCAACGATATGTTCGTTCTCCCTGTGCGCATTCGATTTTTTGGCCGTCATTTACCGTAGTTTAGTTTGCCGGTAATATTACAATTTTAGCCACGGTTGTGCAAACAAGACAGAAAGTGAGGGTGTCAGACCGTGACAGTATCCGAGTCGAGGATACCCAACTCAACCATAGAGGATTTCATCAGGGTATAGGTGCGGTGAATATCATTATCCAGGCCAATAGAAAATCGGATTAACCCATCAGAGAGACCCATTTCAATTTGTTCTTCCTCCGGTATTTCGGAAGAAGTAGACGTGCCAGGAGCACTAAAGAGGGTTTTATAGAATCCAAGACTTACAGCCAGATATCCGAGATTTTTCTTTTGCATGAGTTCCATAAGCTGGTTGGCTTTCTCTAAGCTTCCCACGTCAATGGTAAGAATGCCTCCGAATCCGTATTCATTGGTCATTTGTTTTTTCATCAATGTGTGTCCGGAATGAGATGAAAGGCCGGGATAAACTACACGCAGTCCATCTTTTTCAAAATGCTGTGCAAGATAGAGTGCATTTTCACTGTGTTTTTTCATTCGGATGTGCAGCGTTCTCATGTTTTTCAGGATGGAAGCTGCCCTTAGACTGTCGAGTGTACTGCCCAGTAGCATTCCTGCTCCGTTATTTACATCTTTTAAGGCAAGACAGAACTCCTTGGTGCCACAAACCACTCCCGCAACACAATCGCTGGTTCCGTTGATAAATTTGGTAAGACTATGAATAACCACATCAGCTCCAAGCTTCCCGGGAGCAATAGATAGAGGAGAAAATGTATTGTCCACTACTAATGGTATATTGTGCTTTTTAGAGAGATCTGACAGCGCTTTGATATCCGCAACCTCGAGTAGCGGATTGCTCACAGATTCACAGTAGATCATCTTTGTTTTGGGCGTAATGGCCTCTTCCACTGCCTTAAGTGAGGTAATATCGACAAAGGAGGTATTGATTCTGAACTTTTTCAGGAAATTTTTCATAAAGGCATAGGTGCCTCCGTAGATAGTTCTGCTACTTACTATGTGCTCATCCGCATCACAGAGTTGCAGGATTACGGCTGTTATCGCACCCATTCCACTGGCGGTAACATTGGCGGTTTCCGTACCCTCTAAAGCGGCAAGGGCTTCACCTAGATACAGGTTGGAAGGGGAGGAGTGCCTGCTGTACAAATAGCAGCCCTCTGTATTGCCCTCAAAAGTATCGAACATTGTCTTTGCAGAAAGAAAGGTATAGGTAGACGAGTCGGAGATTGATGGATTGACGCCACCGAATTCCCCGAAGTTATGTAATTCCTGAATTTTGTCTGATGCATCGTGAGCCATAGAAATGAATATTTTAGATACTAAAATTAGTTATTATAGGAATCAAATACAATATATTTAGTAATTTATAGAATTTAATTCTATAAATATTTATTATATTAGAATAATATATCATTTAATATGAGTATAAGCAGAATAATCAGAATTTAAATCATATGAAACTAGACCATTTGGATAAGCAGTTGTTGGGGCTTTTACAGGACGATTGTAAGAAAACGACCAAGGCCTATGCAACCGAGCTGGGGCTTTCTACCACAGCCGTTTATGAACGGATAAAAAGACTGGAACGTGATGGGGTCATTAAAAAATATGTTGCCCTTTTAGACAAGCAACTTGTGGCGATGGACTTTACCGTTCTCTGTCACGTAAAATTAAGTCGGCATATCAAGGAATACGTCCTGCAATTTGAGCGAGAAGTTTTGCAGTTGGAAGAGGTCTCAGAGTGTTTCCACGTTAGTGGGGATTATGATTATATTCTAAAGGTCCACGTATCCAATATGGCGGCATATCGCGAATTTATGGTGACAAAACTCACTGCACTCAATAATATTGGAAGCACTCAAAGTTCATTTGTAATTAGCGAGGTAAAGGCGTCCACAGCGATTTCCCTCGGATAAAATCTGTTATCTAAAAGCTAATCGTCAATCGCACATTTGAGCAATTTTTATTTTTCCAAAACAAAGCCCATAGCTTCAAAACAGTGTATTTAAGCATTTGCTTAAATAATAAATTATCCTAACTTTATATTATGGAAAATAATTCTTGTATAAGACAACAAGCCGATATTGAACAAATAAACCGTTGCAAAGACGTAGTTGCGGAATTAAACCAATCGTTCGACTATTTAGCGAATGGACTTTCATTAGTCGGAAATAGTGTACGATTGAAAATACTCCACTTACTCTTTGTGGAAAAAAAACTTTGTGTTTGTGATTTAAGTGATATTCTCGGAATGAATATTTCCGCCATCTCTCAACATTTGAGAAAAATGAAAGACCGAAACCTATTAGAGACGGAAAGAAATGCTCAAACGATTTATTATTCACTTACGACTGAATATGAAAAATTACTAAATCCATTCTTTGAGATACTTGATGAGAATAAAATTTTAGAAGCCTTATGATTTCATTTGATTTAACCAGAAACATTAAAATTTCAGTTAAAACTGCCATTGGTCAGTTAAAATATATTCTGAAACAAGTGGACAATGAACAAGAATCAGAAAACATTTTACTCCAATTTAAAGCGGTGCAGGCTATACTGAACAAAAGTACATTTGAACTTTTAGACGAAACATACCGTAAAGCTATAGCAGAAAAAATATCATCAGCTTCACAAAAGTGTCCTGGAAATTGTGGAAATGAACATAACATAGAACGGTTAAGAAGACTGTTTCCAAACTTTTCCATGGATGAAATTCCACAGAAGCTAAAAGAAGCTCAACAATTAGAAAATGAATTAATAAAATATTTGTCCATTAATAATTTGGACACCCCCCTCCCTAATGACTGATATTTGGGTTATTGTTTAACTTAAAATAGAAAATTATGAAAAACAAAATAATGATAATTGCAGCCGCTGGCATATTGACTGTTGCGGGTCTTACATATGGGTTTACGAAACCAGACAATAGTAGTTGTCCACTTGAAGGCACTTCTGATTGCCCAAAGACTAACTGTCCTTTGGCAGGAACTCCTGAATGTCCATACGATAATGCAATAACAATGGAACTTCCTTCTTGCTGCAAGAAAAAGTAACGCTAAGAGAGGATCTAATCCTCCCTTTATTAATTAGGTACATCTTATGAAGAATACATTATTGATAATAGCAACTGCCTTGTTAAGTTCATTATGCTGTATCACACCCGTTTTGGCTCTTATTGCAGGGACAAGCGGAATTGCTTCAACATTTTCCGGGATAGAACCTTTCAGACCTTATTTAATAGGACTGACAATTTTAGTTCTCGGTTTTGCCTGGTATCAAAAATTAAAACCTCAAAAAGAAATTGACTGCGAATGTGAGACGGACGAAAAAGCCAAATTCATACAATCAAAAAAGTTTCTAGGAATTGTAACTGTATTCGCAATTGTAATGTTAGCTTTCCCATACTATTCCGGAATTTTTTACTCAAACACGGAAAAGCAAATAGTCATAGTTGACAAATCGGATATTAAAACAACTGAATTTAAAATCAGCGGAATGACCTGTGTAAGTTGTGAAAAATACTTAAATCACGAAGTAAATAAACTCAACGGAATTGTAAACTCAAAAGCGTCCTACGAAAATGGAAACGCAATTATTGAATTTGATAAGACCAAAACGAATGAAACGGAAATTGAGAAAGCAATTAACTCAACAGATTATGAGGTAACTGACAAGAAAGTAAAATAATGGCGTCTATATTAAAATCTGAAATTACTTGTCCAAACTGCGGACATAAAAAAATAGAAGATATGCCAACAAACGCTTGTCAATTTTTTTACGAGTGTGAGAATTGTAAGACGGTTTTAAAACCAAACGAGGGACATTGTTGTGTTTTTTGCTCATACGGAACTGTACCTTGCCCACCTATTCAAGAAAATAAAAGTTGCTGTTAAAAACTAAACTCAAAGCCATAGACATTTGCATTTCATGCCAGCCAGAACAAAAGCCAAAAATTACAAAAGAGCATGACTTTACCAGCACTTAAAAACGAGCTGATTAAAAAATTTAGCGCTTAACAGCTCAAACAAGAAAAGTCGAGCAAATACTATAACGAAATCAATTTTGTAAACTTACAGGAGGCACCTAACCGAAAAGTTCGTGTATGAAATCCACTACTTTTCAAAAACAAGACCGATAAAAGGATGTTAAACCAGTCCTCTTTAATATTAGTTCTCCGTACCTTATCTGAAAATCGAAACGTATGGAACGCAAACATTTTATCAGGACTGCCGGGGTCATGGGACTCCTCTTTACGGCCGGGGCAGGGATGAGTTTTAAAAGGCAGGAGGAAGAACAACTGAGTAAGCAAATGGTCCAGGAGTTTGTGGGCGCCTCACACCGCGATATGGACAAGGTAAAGGATATGCTCGAAGCTTACCCCACCTTGCTGAATGCTGCTCACGATTGGAAACACGGGGATTTTGAAACGGGACTGGGTGCCGCAAGTCATGTTGGCTACAAGGAGCTTGCAAAGTATTTCCTCGATAAAGGGGCTCAGGCCAATATTTTTACCGCCTGCTTATTCGGGGAGCTCACGGTTGTTAAATCCATGCTGGAGGCTTTTCCACAGGCACTACATGCCAAAGGTCCACACGGCTTTACTTTATTGCACCATGCAGAAAAAGGAGGGGAGGATGCGACAGAGGTTAAGGAGTATCTGGTTTCTCTCGGGGCCGTGGATAAAAAAATAGCCTTGTATTAAACGAACTAAAAGCTGGTAGGTTCTTCAATTCTTCTTAGCCCATAATTTAAAAACATTCGTATTTTTGTCTGCCGGGAGGACAAGTACTCCCGCAAAAACCTTCTCTAATTTAAAATTACCTTATGACTCAGTTTGATGTGGCTGTAATTGGCTCCGGACCCGGCGGGTATGTGGCGGCCATACGTTGTGCGCAGCTTGGAATGAAAACAGCAATAATAGAAAAGTATTCAACCCTGGGAGGCACTTGCCTGAACGTAGGCTGCATCCCATCCAAAGCAATGCTCGATTCAAGTCACCACTATGAGGATGCCGTAAAACATTTTGAGGATCACGGGATTGAAATCCCTGGAGAAGTAAAGGTGAATCTGGAAAAAATGATCGGCAGGAAACAATCTGTAGTCGATCAAACCACCAAGGGGATTCAGTTCCTGATGGACAAAAATAAAATTGAGGTATTTCAGGGAGTTGGAAGTTTTAAAGATCCCACTCACATTGAAATCAAACCTTCCAAAGGTAAGTCGACTGAAATTGAGGTAAAAAATATCATCATTGCTACAGGCTCCAAACCGGCCAGCCTGCCATTTATCAAATTAGATAAGGAGCGGATTATTACATCAACGGAAGCCCTTGAACTGAAAGAGATCCCAAAGCACATGATCATCATTGGGGGTGGAGTAATAGGCCTGGAGCTGGGTCAGGTTTACAAGCGATTGGGGGCTGATGTCAGCGTTATTGAATTTATGGATCGCATTATTCCCGGGATGGATGCCTCACTTTCAAAAGAGCTTATGAAAGTTCTAAAGAAGCAAAAGGTTAAATTTTACCTGTCTCATAAAGTAAAATCCGTAAAACGCAAAGGAAAAGAGGTGACAGTTGTTGCTGACGACCCCAAGGGAGGTGAACTCACCCTGCAGGGAGACTATTGCCTGGTATCCGTAGGAAGGAGACCGTATACTGACGGACTGAATGCTGATGCGGCTGGAGTAAAAGTGGACGACAAAGGGAGAATAGAGGTCAACACAAAATTACAAACCAATGTGCCTAATATCTATGCCATAGGTGACGTGGTTCGCGGTGCGATGCTCGCTCACAAAGCAGAAGAAGAGGGAACGATGGTTGCAGAAATTATCGCCGGGCAGAAACCACATATCGATTATAATCTTATCCCAAACGTTGTTTATACCTGGCCGGAAGTAGCTTCCGTTGGAAAAACCGAAGAACAACTCAAGGAAAGCGGATCGGCCTATAAAACGGGTCAGTTCCCTATGCGCGCCCTAGGCCGGGCTCGTGCGAGTTCAGACATTGATGGTTTTGTCAAAATACTGGCAGACAAAAATACTGATGAAGTGCTGGGGGTTCATATGATCGGAGCCAGATGCGCCGATTTAATTACCGAAGCGGTAACGGCCATGGAATTCAGAGCCTCGGCAGAGGATATCTCGAGAATGAGTCATGCTCATCCTACCTATGCCGAAGCCGTAAAAGAGGCTGCACTTGCAGCTACAGATGACAGGGCGCTACATGTATAAGTCCGAAAAGGATATTTTAACCTTTAGTTATATTAAATAGCCTTAAAAGTCTGTCCTGTAATATTATAAGAATTTCAGATAGGGAGTAATAAGCACGTAAAGCAAGGGGTTTTCCACTCTTGATAGTTGAACGGATATGTCCTTTGATCATGACCTCGTGCTTGTCGTATTTAAGAGCAGCATAGGAACATACTACCATAAAGGCAAGTGCTCCTCCGATTGCGACTGTCGGACTAAGACTGTGATGGAAAAAGCGGTACAATCCCAAGCCTGTAAAACTGCCGTACAGGATAACAAAATGAATCACATAAATAGAAAGCGTATTTTGCCCAATACGTAACAAGGTAGGCTGGATCAGGTATTTACGAATCAGCATAAATAATGCAAATACAATCAGTACATCGCCCAAACGAATAAAGAGGTAATTATTGGCGACTATATCCCGGAAAAGGGTAATTCCGCTCAATTCGTATAGCGAATAGAAGAGTGGAGAAGAAAAATATACCAGGCTAAAACCGCTTATTAGTGCAAGCCAGATGGCAGATGAATACAGATTCTTATTGGAAAGATATCTTCTGAATAAAACCGCCAGGAACCCGCCAAAGGCTGTATACCCAACCCAGGGTATCACTGTAAAAACAGAACCATTACTTCTGGTAAAATAATTGGCAATTCCCTCAGGCAGGGCCGAATAGGTCCAGGAAGCATACAATGGTTCAAACAGGAAAAGCACCAGGGAAATGCCTGAAAGCGCCAGAGGAAGGGCCCATTTCCTGAGTTTTGCGGTAAGCAGGTATACTGCTATGATCGCCATTATTGAAATCCCTATACAATGAAGTACATCCACCAGGAAAAAAGCATCATATAGTTTGCCTTGCAACAGGCCGAATAAGTTTAATCTCAGGAGGTAGCCAATAAGCAGGAGTTGTAAGCCGCGTTTCAAGCCCTTTTTAATCCTGGGATTCTCAAAACCTGTTTGAGGTACCCTGATAAGAAGGTAGGTAAAAATAAATCCTGAAACAGTAAAAAACACAGGGGCGGTAATTCCCCGGAAATAAAGCCATAAGGAATAAGCTCCATTTTGCGGATCCCTGAAAGCGGGATCGAGCAAACCATCCACAAAATGCCCCTGGAGCATCATCAGGATAGCCCAGGCCCTTATGGCATCTATAAAATGAAGTCGGTTTGTCTTTTGTTCCATACTATTCAACAACCTATATACTTAATTCACAGGGTGTTTGGATGTTTTCAGGTGCAAAATTAATACAATACTTTACATTTAATTCGATTTTACGGTATTTTCGTACCTCTTTGTCATTAATCTTAGATTCAGATCATGAGTAAAATTCTGGCCTTTGCCGGAAGTAATTCTTCCACATCCATCAATTTTCAACTTGTAAAACACACCATTTCATTGATCGAAGGGCATAATATTCAGGTGATGAATATGGCATTATATGACCTACCCATGTTTAGTGAAGACCATGAAAAAGAGTTTGGCTACACCAATTCCCTGGCTGAATTGAGGGATGATATCCGCAATTGTGATGGCCTTTTACTCTCCGTAAACGAACACAACAACAATCCTTCCGCCTATTTTAAGAATCTGATCGACTGGCTGTCGCGACTGGAGCGCAATTTCCTGGAGAACACAAAGATCTTCCTTATGAGTACTTCTCCCGGTAGGAGAGGGGCAAGCAGTTCCCTTGCAAAGACAGAGGATATGCTGCCGAGATTCGGCGGAGAAATAATAGCCACTTTTTCACTTCCCTCATTTAACCATACGTTCAGTTCAGGTGATGGAATAACCGATTCCGAAAAGGCAAAGGAACATAAGCAGGCCCTGGAGAAATGGCTCAACAGCCTCGAGGAATAAAGCTTCCGAAAAAAACGTTGCCGGGATTTGAGATAAGTACCAAGCCTTTCTTTCTTACCTTTGCAGGGTGTTAGACGCATTCAGACAACATATTGCAAAAACTCATTCACAACTATCAGATCGCGCCGGTATAGTAGCCTGTAGCGCAGGAATTGACAGTGTAGTACTGGCACATTTATGTGCTGCCATAGGGTTGAACTTTTCCCTGGCACATTGTAATTTCTTACTCCGAGGTGAGGAAAGTGAAGAGGATGAGCGTTTTGTAAAGGATTTAGCGAAGGAATTGAATGTAAAGCTGTATTCAACCCGGTTCGAAACCAAGGCGTATGCAAGTGAGCACCGACTTTCCATTCAGATGGCGGCGCGGAATCTGCGGTATCAATGGTTCGACGAACTATTGAAAAAAAATGAGTTGTCCTGGGTGCTTACCGCACACCATCTTGATGATACCCTTGAAACATTCCTGATCAATCTTTCAAGAGGAACCGGCCTAGAGGGATTGAGTGGAATCCCGGAGAAGAACAATAAGGTCATTAGACCCCTACTTCCCTTTACACGCGAACAGATTGAGGAATATGCAGGGCTACACAATATTTCCTGGCGGGAAGATCTTAGTAACGAAGACACCAAATACCTGCGAAATAAAATCAGACATGAAGTAGTTCCCGCACTAAAGGAACTTCACCCGACCTTTCTCAGTAATTTTTCAAATTCTTTGCAGTACCTCTCAGGATCTGCCGATATGCTCTCTGATTATGTAAAAGGTTTAAGAGAGGATCTTTTTGTTCCCTATCACAAAGGATATAAAATTTCCCTGGAAGAGCTAAATAAACTACAGCCTGTAGAAAGTTATATGTATGAAATTTTTAAGCCCTATGGATTTACTTCATGGGCTGATGTCACAGCATTACTCTCTGCAATGAGTGGGAAAGAAGTGCATTCCAAAACCCACCGTCTAATCAAGGATAGAAAACATCTTATTTTGCAGGAATTCCCTAAACAGGGGCCTGTAGGTGAAGCTGATGAAATTCCTGAAGTTACCGGTGATCTGCCCCTTGAGATCAGGATTGAGGAGGTTGAAGAGATCAAAGAAAAAAACAATACCATACTATACATAGATAAAGAAACGTTAAACCATAAACTCACTGTCAGGAAATGGAAAAAAGGCGACTATTTTTATCCCCTGGGAATGGAAGGGAGAAAAAAAGTATCTAAATTTTTTAAAGATGAAAAAATGGATGCCGTTGCCAAACAAAATCAATGGCTCCTTTGTTGTGGGGATGACATCGTCTGGGTTATTGGCAGAAGAGCTGATGATCGGTTTAAAATCACAGAAAAAACAAGGAATATCCTCAAGGTTACCTTAGCAGAATGAAAAAACTGATTTCGAATACTGTTTTGTTTTTATTTGCCCTGATGTCTTTTGCTCAGGATGGCGAAGATCCTGTAATTTGGAGTCAGGACCTTATCCCCCTGGGGGATTCTCAATACGAATTGATCATGAAAGCCGCCATAGATGAGGGTTGGCATCTGTATTCACAATTTACGGCTGAAGGCGGCTCGCTCCCCAGTGAATTCACTTATATAAATGAAGGAGCAGAATACGAATTAATAGGCGGCACTACCGAAAGTGCGACCTTAAAAGAGTACAGTGAGATTTTTGAAGTAGAGGAAACGCTTTTTAAGAAAGAAGCTGTTTTTAAGCAGAAAATCCGGATGCTGAAACCGGATATAACTCAGGTGAAAGTAGAGCTTTTCTATCAAGTCTGTAAGGAGGTATGTATACCACAGGATAAAGTATTTTATTTTTCTCTTGACGGATCTGAAATAGCCCCGGCAGAAGAAAGCCTGGATACCAGGAGTATTGCAATGGCCAATGCCCTTAAACTCGATCTAAAAAATAAGGATGTCTTAAGAGGAATAGGTGGAAGTTCTTCAGAAGGGGAGACGGGCCTTCTTGTCATTTTTGGCCTGGGATTTCTGGGGGGATTAATAGCCTTGCTGACCCCTTGTGTTTTTCCGATGATCCCACTAACAGTGTCCTTTTTCACCAAAAAATCACAGTCCAGGTCGAAGGGAATTTTTGATGCCTCACTCTATGGTTTCTTTATCGTGATCATTTATTTTCTTCTGAGTTTGCCTTTTCATCTCTTCGATTCCGTTGACTCTCAGATATTAAATACCATTGCCACAAATATCTGGCTCAACCTCTTCTTCTTCCTGATTTTCGTCTTTTTTGCCTTTTCCTTTTTTGGATATTATGAACTCACCCTGCCCAGTAGCTGGGCAAACAAAATGGATAGTGCTTCCAATCGCGTCGGGGGAGGTATGGGAATATTTTTTATGGCGGTAACCCTGGCTATTGTCTCCTTTTCCTGTACAGGACCTATATTAGGTGGACTACTGGGCAGTACAGCGCTGGCAGAAGGCGATGTAGCGACCAATTTATCTGCGGGGATGCTTGGATTTGGTGTGGCTCTGGCCTTACCCTTTGCCCTTTTTGCCATGTTCCCGGCCTGGTTGCAAAGCCTGCCGAAATCCGGGGGTTGGATGACGACGGTAAAAGTGGTGCTGGGATTCCTGGAACTGGCCCTTGCCTTTAAGTTTTTATCCAATGCCGACCTTGTGGGTAACTGGGGGTTGTTTAAACGAGAAATATTCCTTGGAATCTGGATACTTATCTTTCTCCTTTTGAGCTTATACTTGTTTGGGATTTTCAGGTTCCCTCATGACGGTCCGAAAACAAAACTCTCTTCCCTGAGAAAGATCACAGGTTTTGTCTCAGTAGTGTTCTGTGTATACCTTCTTTCAGGTGCGCTACAAATTACCAATTTGAAGCTTCTAAGTGGCTTTCCGCCACCGGATTTTTATACGCTTGCAGAACAGGATAGTGAATGCCCTCTGGGAATCGACTGTTTTAAGGATTTTGAAACGGGTCGGGCGTATGCCGAAAAGGAAAATAAACCAATCCTCCTCGATTTTACAGGCTGGGCTTGTGTGAATTGTCGTAAAATGGAAGAACATGTCTGGAGTGACCCCGAAGTATTTCAATTGCTCAATGAGGAGTTTGTACTTATATCACTGTACGTAGATGATCGAAAATCACTTCCGGAAAATGAGCAGTTTAAATTCAGGTATGATTCAGGCAGGGTAAAATCGATCGATGAAATAGGGGAGAAGTGGGGCACCTTCCAGACGATTAATTTCAATGCTGCTTCACAGCCCTATTATGTGATGCTTTCACCGGATCTCTACATACTGAATTCCTCCATTCAGAATACAGACACAGCTACTTACGAGAAATGGCTGAAAGAAGGCTTACAAGCGTTTCAGACCTATCAACGAAATATTTTAGTAAGTAGTCGATAGGAACTTCTCAGCGCTATAAAAACACTATCTTTATAGTAAGATTTAAACCAACGTGAAAGCTGTCAGGAAAATAGGATGGGTTCTGTTAGGAATCCTGGGAGTTTTACTCCTTGCAGGTCTGATAATTGTGCAGACCCTGAAACCGGATTATTCGGGTGAGAAGCCTATGGATAATTTAAATTCAGAGGTGACCGTAACCTATGATCCGTATGGTATACCTCATATTGAAGCCACTGAGGAAACAGATGCATTCAGAGCGCTTGGTTATGTTCATGCCCAGGACAGGCTCTGGCAAATGGAACTATTGCGGAGAGTAGCTACAGGTGGACTGTCTGAAGTTTTTGGGAAAGACATGTTACCAACAGATAAGTTCTTTCTTTCCCTGGGTATTGACGATGCCTCCGCAAAGGCAGCAGCCAGGCTCGATCCGGAAAGTCAAACCGCCATACTATCACAAGCTTATCTCGACGGGATAAATCAGTTTATTGAGGAAGGACCGACTCCCGTGGAATTTCTCCTGACCGGTCTGGAGAAAAAACCTTATTCCATTGAAGATATATATAATACGGTTGGCTATATGGCCTTTAGCTTTGCCATGGCCCATAAAACCGATCCCCTCTTAACCGTCATCAAGGATTCTCTGGGTCCCGAATACCTGTCGGATTTGGAAATCAGCAGCAGCCCGAATACAGTTTGGATCCGTAATTACAAAGGTGAGGAAGTAAGTAGTGAAGCGGCTGTGATCTCTGTTACCACAGAGGCCTTGTCCAAATTGCCTGTACCGCAGTTCATCGGGAGTAATAGTTGGGTGATTGGACCTCAGAAAACAAAATCCGGAAAGGTCATTTTTGCCAATGATCCCCATATTGGCTTTGCACAACCTTCCGTATGGTACGAAGCACATGTAAAAACACCATCCTACGAGAAATACGGCTATCATCTGGCCGGGGTTCCATTTCCTTTGCTCGGACATGACCGAAAAATGGCTTATGGATTTACCATGTTTGAAAACGATGATGTGGATTTTTTCTATGAAGTACTTAATTCGGAGGACAGTACAAAGTATAAAACTCCAACCGGCTGGAAATCTCTTGAGGTGGTAACCAAGACGATCAGGGTAAAAGAAGAGGTTGATGAGAACTTCAGCTATACTAAAACTGAAAGGGGGCCTATCCTTAATGGAATTGCCAATCAGATCAATGGCAGACGTCCCATCAGCATGGACTGGATTTACACAAAGGGCGAGAATGAGGTGTTGGAATCCCTCTACGGGATCAGTCATGCCGCAAATATGGATGAATTTAAAGAGGCGCTGCCCAAAATACATGCGCCCGGACTCAACACTATGTATGGGGATGCTGAGGGAAATGTGGCCTGGTGGGCTTCGGCGAAATTATATCAGCTGGGCGACAGCACCCACACAAAGCTGGTGATGGACGGAAGTAAAGATCGGGATAAAAAAGTACGATTTTTAGATTTTACAGAGAATCCACAGTCGGTCAATCCTCCATGGCATTATGTCTATTCAGCAAACAATCAACCAGATTCTATTGCTGGTATGTTATATCCCGGCTATTACCTGCCAGAGAACAGGGCAAAAAGGATCGTCAGCCTGCTCGATGAAAAATCAGACTGGGATGCTGAATCGGTAAGAGCAATGATTACCGACAATATATCATCGGTAAACCCTTCAATCGTCACAGAACTGGCTAAGCTGATTACCGTGGGAGATTTGAACAATGAGCAAACACTCGCTTTAGACCATCTGAATAAGTGGGATGGGAATTATGACACTGAGAATGCTGAAGCTGCAATCTTCCACCGTTGGATCTACTTTTTCTTAAAGAATACGTTTGAGGATGAGTTAGGGGAGGAGCGATTTAAGCAATTTACAAGCACGCATTTTCTCAAAAGACTGATTGCACCCATGGCTGCCAGAGCAAATTCGGTATGGTGGGATAATGTCAAAACCACGGACACTGTAGAGACCAAAAAAGACATCGTACAATCTTCCTATCTCCATGCATTTCAATCCCTTGAAGATGACCTTGGGAAAGATATTACCGACTGGACATGGGGGCGGTTACACACTCTTGAACACGAACACCCTATAGGCCAGATTGCAGCCCTTCGGTTTTTCTTCAATGTTGGCCCTTTCCCGGTTTCTGGTACAAGGGAGGTTATTAATAATATGGCCTTTCAATACAACGGATCGTCTGCTTTTTCAGTTACTGCCGGACCATCCACGCGCAGAGTTATCGATTTCTCAGACGTGGAGAACAGCATGAGTATACTGCCTACTGGGCAATCGGGAAATCCATTTAGCAAGTATTATGAAGATCAGGCAAAAATGTTTGTCAATGGTGAATTTCGTAAAATGCTGATGAATCAGGAAGAAATCAGAGAAACGGCTTCCTCTGTCCTGGTATTACGTCCAAAATCCAAATAATATTTACTTCTAAGGTGAAGCTTAGTTGCAAGATCAGGATTTATCTTATCCTGCTCAATAAGATTACATGCTCACAAAAGTCTATGGCAGTGCTGTATTTGGCATAGAGGCCACTACCGTAGTGGTTGAAGTCAATATAGATAAGGGAATAGGCTATCATCTGGTAGGCCTGCCCGACAATGCAATCAAAGAAAGTAACTTCAGAATAGCAGCTGCCTTACTAAACAATGGATATAAGGTTCCGGGAAAGAAAATAACTATCAATATGGCGCCAGCCGATCTCAGGAAAGAGGGATCGGCCTACGACTTGCCAATCGCCCTGGGGATTCTTGCAGCATCGGGTCAGATAAAATCGGAATTACTATCACAATACCTGATTATGGGTGAACTTTCCCTCGATGGTGGCCTGCAAGCTGTAAAAGGGGCGCTTCCTATTGCCATTAATGCCAGGGAAGAAGGGTTTAAGGGATTGATCATGCCCAGGGAGAATGCCAGGGAAGCGGCAATAGTAAAAGATTTGGAGGTCTACGGGGTAGATGGATTGGATAAAGTGATTCAGTTCTTTAATGAAGGCCGTTCCCTGGAGCAATTTGAGGTGGATACCTGTGCAATATTCAATGAAAATCCAATCAGCAGCGATATCGATTTTTCTGATGTGAAAGGACAGGAAAGTATTAAGCGATGTATGGAGATTGCCGCTGCGGGAGGGCATAATATTATTATGATAGGTCCGCCGGGAGCAGGAAAAACAATGCTAGCCAAGCGTCTGCCTACCATCCTGCCACCCATGACATTGAATGAAGCCCTGGAAACGACCAAAATCCATTCAGTAGTAGGGAAGGTAAACAGTGCCGGTCTAATCTACCACAGGCCCTTTCGAAGCCCCCACCATACAATAAGCGATGTGGCTTTAGTAGGAGGTGGGAGCTATCCACAACCGGGGGAGATCTCCCTTTCGCATAATGGGGTGCTGTTTCTGGACGAATTACCCGAGTTTAAAAGAAGTGTTCTTGAAGTGCTGAGACAGCCATTGGAAGACCGGGAAGTGACTATCTCCAGGGCACGATTTACCATTACCTATCCCAGTAGTTTTATGTTGGTAGCCAGCATGAATCCGAGTCCGTCAGGATATTTCCACGATCCGGATAACCTGATGAATTCCTCTGCTGCGGAGATTCAGAGGTATTTAAGTAGAATTTCAGGTCCCTTGTTGGACAGGATAGACATACATATTGAAGTAACTCCGGTACCCTTTGAAAAACTCTCAGAAGAGCGAAAAGGAGAAGGAAGTGCGGCGATTCGTAGAAGAGTTGTGGCAGCAAGGGCGATCCAGACTGAGAGATTTTGTGAGGAATCCACTATCCACTACAATGCACAAATGAATACTAAGCAGATCAGGCAATACTGTGAATTGGAATCACACGCTTTGAAAATGCTCCAACAGGCTATGGAACGGTTAAAGCTGTCTGCCCGGGCTTATGATCGGATTTTGAAAGTAGGTCGTACAATTGCAGACCTCGCACATGAAGAAAATATTAGTTCTTCACATATTCTTGAAGCCATACAATACAGGAGTTTGGATAGGGAGGGATGGCTCGGGTAGCAAATTGATAACTATTACTAGTAGCCGAGGTTGGCATATCTTTCCAAGTACTTTTTTTTGATTTGTTACTTTTGATATGAAAGAAGGATAGTCTACCTCAGGTCAAATCAATCCTAACGACACTGATACCGACTTTCTCAATTTCTTCAAGTAAGGCGTTAAGAATCCCAATCAGTCTTTTATATTCAAAAATCAGTTTTTCATTATTTTTGAAATCAATTTTTAAAAGATTTCTGGATTTGGGCGATTTTAGAAGAGCCATGAATTCGTTTCTTGCGGCCAGATCGCTTTGATAACAGTCCAAATCTTGAGTATACCTAAACTCGTATGAGTTTTGTTCCTGCCAGAACTTTAACAAGATTCGTAGATCGTCATCCATATCTTTTTCAATAGATTTTATCCGAGGTATTCCGGTGCTATAAAACCAATCAATTTCTTTCATTATATCCCGGTATATTCCGTACTCGGTAATTCCAGAATTTTTAATGTTAGTGTAACTATTTGTATGATAGCGGCTCCCTATAAAGCCTCTTTCAATACTTTTTTCCAAACTGTCACGAGTAAAATTTGTGTAATCGTGGAGGTTTAAAAATGATTTTGCAAATTCATTTGTTACCAATAACTCCTCGCAAGCCCTGTTCAATTGAAAAATATCAATGTCAATATCCTCTACAATATCGTGTAGAATTTTCGTTAACTTCAAATGGTCTTTTCGTTTTTCATTCCAATTATCTACCTGCAGTGCAATCAATATTCCCAAAACCACTAGTAAAATTTCTCCAATAGCATATAAAAGGTATCTGGAGAATTTATTTTGCAAAAGGAGTTGTTTGCGGATTTTGCGGAAGAAGTTGATCATAAGACGCGATTGGTTGGCAGTTACTTGAACAAGGTACTGAATTATCCTTCATGCCTAAGATTAGGATAAATATTGTAAGATTAAACAGACCACCTCATTAGATAGAGTTACAGACGTGGCTTTAGTCGGAGGTGGGAGCTATCCACAATCCGGTGAAATCTCCCTTTCCCATAACGGTGTGTTATTTCTGGATGAATTGCCGGAATTTAAACGCAGTGTGCTCGAGGAACTGAGACAACCCCTGGAAGACAGGGAGGTGACTATCTCCAGGGCGTGATTTACCATTACGTATCCAAGTAGTTTTATGCTGGTAGCGAGCATGAATCCTAGTCCTTCGGGCTATTTCTATGATCCCGACAATACAATGAATTCCTCTCCAGCCGAAATACAAAGGTATCTAAGCAGGATTTCCGGTCCCTTGCTCGACAGAATTGACATCCATATAGAAGTGACTCCTGTGCCAATTGAAAAACTCTCTGAAGAGCGAAAAGGAGAGGGGAGTGCAGCAATTCGTAAAAGGGTAGAGGCTGCACGGGAGATTCAGACAATCAGATTTGTCAATGATACGGCCGTTCACTACAATGCTCAGATGAATTCCAAACAAATCAGGAAATATTGTGAACTGGAGGAACAGGCTATGAAAATACTGAAACAGGCCATGGAGAGATTAAAACTCTCAGCAAGGGCATATGACCGGATCCTGAAAGTATCCAGGACAATTGCAGACCTCGGAAAGGAAGAAAACATCAACTCAACACATATTCTGGAAGCCATTCAGTACAGGAGTCTGGATAGGGAGGGATGGCTGGGATAAGTTAGGTAAAGTTAGAGGTTAGAGGTTCGAGGTACGAAGTTAGAGGTTAGAAGTACTAGGTACGAAGTAGGAAGTGGAATTTTCTTGGATAATTTTTGGAAATGGGATTAAAATAAAGAAATGCAAGATCTGAAATTTAGAACTAAAAGATTTGCAATTGACTGTTGGAAGTTATGCAAAAAGATCCCTAAATCACGGGAATATGATGCATGGGCAAGACAGCTAATAAGATGTTCAAGTTCAGTAGGAGCAAATTATAGAGCCTCCCAACGGGCTAAGTCGGCAGCAGATTTTATAAACAAACTAAAAATTGTAGAAGAGGAAGCAGACGAATCAATTTATTGGTTAGAATTGTTTCAAGAGGTATTGGGCAAGAGGACTAAAGAAATCATATTGGTGAAAAAAGAGGCGAATGAACTTTTAGCGATAATAGTGGCGTCGATCAATACTGCACGTAAAAACAATAACAAATTGAGACAACGAACATAGTATCTGACTTCAAACTTCATACCTCGTCCTACGTACCTCGCATTTCAAACTTCATACCTCGTCCTTCGTACCTCGCATTTCAAACTTCGTACCTCCTCCTTCGTATTTCCTCATGTCACGAGGGTGACGATTGAATAAGCGAGAGAGTTAATTACAGGGCTTCTCAGGTCTTAATTGACAACAGCTTATATCAAGTGCTTAAAGTGTTCTTCCATATATGCTTTCACTGCTTCAATCTCTTTTCTTAATCCTTCGCATAGCCCTATATTGACAACGGCTGATAATGTTACAGCACTAACAAGTCCGGGAACGTCCATGTTAGACAAAATGCATTCGCGGAACCGTGGGGAAGAAGCTCCATAATAATCAATTCCCTTTTCAAATATAATTTGCACTCCTTCAGAATCATTACAATACGCGGTAAGCAGTCGCAGTTCTTCCCTAACTTTTTTCGGCAATTGATTAAATCTATTTATCTGAGTGTCATAATTGGCATAAAAACCATTTAGCAACTGAGTTAATGAATCTTTTATAATATAGGTTTCTATACCCTTAACTTTTAAATCATCCCAGGTATTTTTCTCGCGTACCATAGGAATAATCAACGTTAACTCCCAGCCTGCTTTATTAGTTATATCTACAGAATCCATGGCTTTGCTTTCCTTTTGTTCTAATGCCCTGAGTACTTCAATACCGTAGTTGTATTGCCTGGTTAGCATTTCACTGCTGATATTTATTCTATTAAGGTCTTTCTGCAAGTCTTTATATATAGAGCGGATATAACCTTTTTCTTTGTTTACGGTTTTTCGCCGCTCATTCCAATTATTAATTTGTAGTGCGATTAAAATTCCAATTACCACAAGTAGAATTTCCCCAATAGCGTATCTGGAATATTTGAAGAATTGGTTATCATCGGCGAGTTGTTTGCGGATTTTTCGAAAGAAGTTGATCATTTGGTGTTGTGGTTGGTGGTTGGTTCTTCAAGTTAATGAATAATCTTGTACAGCTTAAGAATATATGAATAAGGACAATTTTAATGACCACCAAGTTGTATAGAGCAACAGATGATGCCCTGATGGGCGAAGTTGATGACAAGAATCAATAAGACTCGGTATTTCTTTTTTATGGAATTATATTAGATTTATATAATATTCGGGACAAAATGCGGTTATTTAAACATTATTAACCTACTTTTTAAGTCTATAATAGCATTGCCAATAAGTAAGCCCTCTACATATCGATTCAATATCACATTAGGCACCTCTTTGGTGTTGCTGGTTCTGTTGGGTCTCATTCTGAGTTCAAAAAAACCTGTTTCCAACAAAGATTCATTCCGACAGGTTGTGATGACCGAGCCTCAGGAAAAAGGTCTTAGTCCGTTAAAAGCTTCTCAATATGCCTGGCAAAAACAGGAATTAAAGAAAGCGGTTCAGGCCTATTTTGAAAATGCGCTGGCTTCAGGAAGCATTATAGGAGCGGGAGTGAGTATTGTAAAGGGTGATTCCATTGTTTTTTCGGATGGGTTTGGTAAGAGAAATGCAAATACCTGGGATGAAGTAGACTCACATACAATCTTCAGGCTTGGGTCCCTTTCCAAGGGATTTACAGGAGTGCTCGCCGTTAAATTATCAGAAGAAGGAGAATTACATTGGAATGATAAGGTAAAAGACTATATACCCTCCTTTAATTTTGGTAATCAGAAGCATTCCGATCAACTTACTCTTGGCAATTTATTGTCCCATACCTCCGGGGCACCCTACCATAGTTTTACCAATCTGGTAGAAGCAGGTTTACCCCTTACTAAAATTGCTGAACGATTTAAAGAAGTACAACCCATAAGTGCTCCCGGAGAACTTTACAGCTACCAGAACGCCCTATTTGCCCTTTCCGGAGAAATCATACACCAGGCTACCGGTAAGGACCTCAGGGAAGCCCTGCAAGGCAAATTCTTTAATTCCTTGCAGATGTGTTCCACCAATATGGACTACAAAAGCCTGCAAGAGGTTGAAAACGTGGCACTCCCACATAACAGATGGAGAAGGAACTGGAGACCTAAAAAACTCAACGATCACTATTACAATGCAGTGGCAGCTGGTGGCATCAATGCCAGCAGTCTTGATATGGCAAAATGGATGAGATTTCTCCTCGGATACCATCCTGAGATCATGACTAAGAAGTCCATTGAGAAGGCATTTAAACCCGTAGTAGAAATAAAAGGAAGAAGTAAGTACTATCAACGCTGGCCGGGTCATATATCCTCGCATTACGGCTTTGGCTGGAGGATTCACCAATTTTCTGAAGGATTCGGAGATCGAAAAAAAACGATGTGGCACCACGGGGGCAGCGTCAACGGCTACAGGAATGAAATTGCTGTACTTCCCGAAGAAGAGCTGGGCATATGTGTATTGCTCAATAGCCATTCCAGACTGGCAAGTACGGTAGTGCCGGACCTGTATCAAATCATAGAACAAGTCTACCGGCAGACTCCGGTGGAGATGGCCTCCAATTACCTTCCTGAGTAATTTCGATACAACTAATTTAATTACATCATCTTATAAAGAGCCTTCCAGGCCTTTGATCAATTGCACTATCTCATCCCTATGCGTATAGTGCAGAAAAGAGATCCTTATCACTCCGGGAGGTCTGTTAATTTCCATATCCATTAGGGGACGAACTGCATAGAAATCACCTTTCCCCAGCATTAACTTGTGTTTGGTAAGCGAGGAATAAACTTCGTTCAGTTTTTTATTTAATGGCAGAATTGAAACTGTAGGGGCACGGTCTTTTAGCTTATCGGGTCCTATGATCTTAACATCCTTTCTAGACCTAAGAAAGTCTAAAAGAGGACTCAGGAGTTGTTCTTCATAGTTTCTGAATAGCGTATTGAGCCTTGAATTTCTTTGAAAAGGCAGGGCGTCATCCTTGAAGTGGTGCTTATAGACCGCATCAAAGTATTCAAGTATACCACTTACCGAACCAATCTGGGCGTGGTCAGGTCCAGCCGGGGTGATTGTATTACGAGTGATTCCTTCTTTGAAAAAATGCGACTGATTTTCCATATTTTCAATCAAATCCTGCTTTACGTACATCAGTCCTAAATGCGGTCCAAAGGTTTTATAAAGGGAGAACATGTAGATGTCGGCGCCAAGTTGCTTCAGATCAGGAAAACCATGAGGAGCGGCCGCAACACCATCGACTACGCATATCGCGCCTACATCCTTTACCATTTTACTGATCTCCTTCACCGGGTTGAAGTAGCCAATGACATTGGAGCAATGCGGAAAGGCCACCATCTTTGTTTTTTCTGATAATAATTTTTCCAGTTTGGTAAGGCTGAGCATACCTGTCTCCCGGTCTACATGCCATTCTTTTACGACAATTCCACTCTTTATAAGTCTTCTCCACGCCCCCGCATTTGCCTCATGATCCTGGCAGGAGACTACAATCTCGTCTCCTTCCTGCCACATGGGACGCATCGCATTAGCCAACACATAGACATTCTGTGTCGTTGATGGGCCAAAATGGATCTCGGCCGGACTTACATTCAGATAGGCAGCCATTCGTTCATAGGAGCTATCCATCATTTCTCCCGCTTTTATTGAGGCGGGATATGGATAATAGGGTTGCACCTTGTTTTTATAATAGAATTCAGTCAGTTTATCCAAAAACTGCTTGCAGGGGTAGGAGCCCCCGGCATTTTCAAAAAAAGCCCAGCCTTCTAATTCAGGTTCTGAAAATGCTGGAAACTGTTCGCGTATAAAAGAGATATCAAGTTCCATATTCTTATATGTGGTTCTTATCCCAAGGTACAGAATTCTGACATTACTTCTACCTAAACAGGATATACCTGTTACACGCAATACCAATTCTAACATGAGTCATGCGACCAAGACAAATTCTCGGGAATCGAAAGGTTGAAAACCCTATTTTTGCGCAACAAAGCAGTAATATGTAATCTCAATGGAACAGCTAACACTCACCACCCCTGCACTTTTATTTTCCGCTATTTCACTTATTATGCTGGCCTACACCAACAGGTTCCTTGCCTATGCAGCTGTTATCAGGAATTTACATGATATCTACCTGGAGAAAAAAGATGATACCTTAATCGACCAGATCCGAAATATCAAATTGAGACTAAACCTCACACGCTGGATGCAGATCTTCGGAATTACAAGCTTACTACTGTGTGTTCTTACTATGTTTCTTATCTATATCGAACAACATATTGCGGCCATTTGGATTTTCGGTATTGCGCTGATCCTTCTTATTATCTCCCTGGGATTACTCATCCGGGAGATACAGATTTCCACTCACGCTCTGGGCCTCCACCTGAAAGACATTGAGAATCATCTGAACAAATAGCTAAAAACTGGTAGCCATCATTCTTCACTACCATCAAGCTGACTTTTTTCTGTACAGGAAATAATAATACCAGGCCGCCACTGCACCTATCAATGAGAAAACAGCAAGCATCCAGAACACCTGCTGATGCCCGGTTACCCCTGGCGACTCGTCGAGCAGGTATCCTATTGCAGGCCCGGCAAAGATATCCGGAGTGTATCCTATAAGAGAAATGAGTCCGACAGCCGTTCCTGTCAATACCAGCGGGATTCTACCCCGTTCCATCACCGCAAAATACAAAGAACGGGCGGCATATACCCCTGTGGCGACGACCAGGATTGAAATAAAAAAAAGCGCCGTTTCTGAAGAATCTAAAAATCCGCTGGCAAACAACAGTGCTCCAAAGAAGGATATTAGAAAACTAATCAGCAGCCAGTAGGTTGTCTGTGAGCGATCGGCTACAAAACCAATCACGACGCCTACCACTGGCCTTATATACAAGAGAAAAGTGCCAACCTGAGCCGACTCAACCTGGTTGTAAAACATTACATCCCTGGCATAAAGTGAAAAGACGTCCGTAATTTTATATCCCACATAAGCACATAAAATGATGATCATCAAGAGCCAGACCGAGGGAAGTTTCAGTACTTCCTTTACCTGTGAATAAGAAATACGTTCCAAAATGATGGACCTTTCAATTCTTGTGTCGAGTTTCATAAAAAACCAAACCAGAAGTCCAATCAACATTACAATTCCCGAAGAGGCAAGGATTACAATCCTGAAAGAGGCCCTGCTATTTTCCAAAGAGGCCTCACCAAGTCCGGAAGTCATTGTAAGAGAAAAAATAAGTACCCCAAGCGAACTAAAAAGAGCGCCCACAAGACCTCGACCGCCATCGAGAAATCCGAATGCCTTCCCCTGAGAAGTAGAACCTCCCCAGACACGGGTCGCTTTGATCATGGGTGCCCAGAAGAGGAAAATAGTTGTAAAACCCCAGTATCCGTAGAGGACATTTAATACGGTAAATGAAGGGAATGAGGCATAGATCAATCCTCCAAGGGCAGTCATCCAGAGCGCAAGCGCAATGAGTTTTCGAGGTGGATACTTGTCTGCCAGAGGTCCGCCAAAAAGGTATGACAACAGGGCTACGATTCCGTAAACCGAAAAACACAGGCCTAATTCAACATTGGTGAGTTCAAAAGTGTCTAGAACTGTAGGCCTGAAAACCCTTGCCAGGACAAAAGGAAGAATAAAAACAGCTTCTCCTGCGAGGATAAGTAAAGCCAGGAAATACCATGAAGGCCTGTGCGCTTGCATATGGCCTGGAAGATACTATTATTCAGAGAAATGAAGGGAATGATATAAGAGTGCGAAACTATTCTCTTATAAACACATCCCGTGTTTTGTGATATTCATCATAAAGCACCATTTTCTCTGTGGTGAGTTCCATTATAGGGAAAATAAGGGGTTTACTGGATAGGGAACCATCGTTCTCAAAGTTGAGAAAATCTCCCGGGATTTGTCTTTCTTCGGGATTAATCTGATCGTCAATGAGAGTTATTCGCTTTCTGTTAGGACTAAGGAACCATTTCCCGGTTCTTTTAGCCTCCTTTAAAGAGACGTCCAGAGATACTACATCATAGGAAAAAGTACCGTTGGCATTTAGTGTGAAATAGTATTTCATAGGGTTATTAACATCAGTCTTAAGGGCATTTAAAACCTGTTTTCCATTGCGAAAACTACCCGTATTCACCCATTTTCCGTAAAGGTCACTTACAGCAATCTGCTGAACCTGAGCATGCACAAATCCTGTACTAAAGGCAATAGACATTAGTCCAAAGCATAGGGTAATTGTAATTTTTTTATATGTATGAACAAAATTCAAAAACGTATCAAGATTATAAGGTATTACTATTTTATAACGTATTCTTTAGTAGTTTTATTCCAATGAGTTGTAGTTATAAAGCAGTATGATCAAAGGCAAGTGGTGCAGGATCAGGAAGATTGAGTTCGTGAATCAACTGAAGAAAACGAGGGTCTTTTTTTAGTTCATTATTATCTGTCATGACCCTTATCCATGGATACCAGGCATGTCCTTTGGCATGCTCAATCCATTTAAAATAGCTATCAAAATCATTTAATTCTGCATATAAAATTGCCAGGCAAAGCGAACCGAAAGGCGTTATTAGCAGCGATTCTATTTCTGCAATAATCTCTTCCGCCTCCTCGATATTTCCTGTTCTGATTAATACAGGTCCATACCCTATATATTTCCAGCCCGCATTAATTTCTCCGGCCCGTCTTAGGGCATCGAGCGCCTGTTCGGTTTTACCCTGGTCAAATAGGATCCTTCCCTCAATAAATAGCGACAATGCATAATCCCTTTCAGTCTGGGCTGCCTTAGCGGTTTCTGCCAGCCCTTCTTCGTAAAGACCAACCCAGCGATACAATTCGCCCAGCCAGGCCGAATGTAATGGGGTGAAGGGATCAAGCTCCTCAGCGAGCTTGTGCTCTTCAATGGCTTCATTCATTTTACCGAAAAGGGCCAGATACCAGGCTCTGTGATAGTGGTTATAGGCCATGTTGGGATTGAGTTCATTCGCTCTCTTAAAGGCATAATCAGCCAATTGCCAGTCCCAGCCAAAATAGGTGTGATAATGTGCCAATGCGGCCCATCCTTCTGCATTTGTTGAGTCGAGTTGTATGGCGCGTTTAGCAGCAGCTTCAGCCTTTGGCAGGACATCCGGAGGTGGCATCAGGCTGTGGCCCAGCATGATATATGCTTCAGCCAAACCGGAATGGGCGTACGGGTCTGCAGGATTTCGTTCAAGAGCTTCCTGAAAGTAGACCAAACCCTTGTTCCAATCTTGAAAGGTCGACTTGCTCAAATAGTGTTTCCCTTTCAGATATAATTCATAGGTCTCCGGATTTACGGGCCTTATCCCTGCACTTACGGGAATATCTCTAATTTGAAAATTAACTCCCATTTGGGCAGAGAGGTCCGCTGCCATCTCCGCCAACAGATGTCTCACTTTGCTTACATCATCTTTGTAATGTTTTTGCCAGACAGCTTCTTCCTGAAGCTCAGTTTTCATATCTACGGTAATCCTCAATGTATTCCCTTTGCGCTCAATTGAACCATGGATAAAATAATCTATAGTGCTAAGTTCCCTTACGATCAACAAATTTGACGGGTTAAAACCAGCAGAAAGTACACTGGACGAAGCCAATTCAATGACACGAAGGGTTTCTATTTTGGACAATTCATCTATCAGGGCATCTGCGAGCCCATTGTTGAAGTAATCTTCCTCAATTGTATCGGACTGCATAGAAAAGGGGAGGACGGCAATTTTATGGACTACAGGTGCTCCACCTTGATTATTCCAGGAAGAACCAGCCCAAAAACTAATACTGATCAATAGTAGCACGGCTACTACGGTGGCCGTAACAATGACCTTATTTAGCCTTCGGTTATTGAGTTCGGCCGTCTCCAGGTCCTGAGGATTCTCATCTGTTTTTTGGATCCCGGTAGGAGTGAGGTCGTAGATCCATGAAAAGGCGATCCAGATTACCAGGCCTATTCCCAGAAGGTAAATCAGGATTTGCATGAAATAATCCGGGGCATTGAAGGCAGGAAAAACTACCGAAGCAATTTGCGCCACTACCCAGGCAACTGCGAGATAGGCCAGGGTTGCTTTAAAAACATTCCTGCGTTGAAGCTCAGAAAGGAATTTTCCAAATTTCATAGGAGTAGTTGGTTATAAGATTTTATCGGGGACAAAAGCCGATAAAATCACCTAAAAAGATAGTGAATTATTTCTCATTATAAAAATAACTCCTTCATAATTAGTGAGTTGAGTATAGAATTCGGATAGCAGGTTCTAAAGTAAATACACTACCATAAAACCCAGGTAGGTGCCCACAGCATTGCCCAGTGTACCCACAAGAATTGCTGGAAGAATAAGTTCATTTCTCCCGAAGGATTCGGCGAGGGCAATGGCAGTGGTGCCTCCTCCAATGTTAGCCTGACTTACAATAGCGATCATATCCCAATCCCGGTATATCAATCCTCCAATGAATATCAATAGTGCTCCGTGGATAAAGACTGCAAGGGCTGCAAAAAGGAGTAGGCTTACCCCTACTTCTTGTAATTCCATTACGGAACTGATCTCACAATAAGCGCCTATTACAGCCAGGAATAAAAAAACCAGGTATAGACCCAGTGTATGACTCCCGTGTAATTTGTTCACAAAGGGAAACTGTGCCAGAATAATACCGATTGTTGAGATTGTCAGGATGGAAGGAATCCCGGGGAAGATCTCAGAAACACCTTCAGAAATGAAATAAGCCGCAATTCCAAGGAAGATAAGCCACATCAGAGAATGCATGGAAAGTTTGTCTTTTTCTTCTGATTCCAGGTTTGTTTTTGAAATCTCAACTTTTTTGTCTTTCCAAAAGCCCCTGCATGCCACGGGAATGGAAAGAGTGACTACAATCCACAAAGTCGTTATCACATTGTCAACAGCAATTGTACCAGCGTAGAGGATTCCCCTCTCCTGAAAGTTGTATTCAAGGGCAATGGCATTGAAGTTTACACTACCTCCGGTATAGGTACCTGTGAGCATGCCTGCGATGGTTACCCCGTCCTCACACAGGATACTCTGTGGATCGAGCAGATACCATGCAGCCAGAACACCCATAGTGGTTGTAAGGGAGCCCAGCAAAAAAAGTATAATCATCGGCGCACCCGCTTTTTTAATGGAGGTAAGGTTTACACCTAGTAAAAGATAAAAAATAGATATAGGAGCCAGGTAGGTAAAAATCGCATCGTAAAGGGGTATAGAGTTGGAGGCACTTGGGATAACACCAAGGTTAGCCAGCACTGCGGTAAACACAATCACGATCAGAGCAGTTCCTAGTTTTTTTCCGAATCTGGTTTTTGCCACATTAGCAGAGGCGATCACCAGTAAGCACAATATTCCCAGGACGTAGACGGGATCATGAAGTATACTCATGCCCTAAAGATATCAAAAAGCTCAGGTTGAACTTAGAATTTAATGGAAAGCGTTTCGATTTAAAAAAGTTTATAAGCTGGTGGGGTTATCCCTTGCAGTCTCAAATAGATAGCGCATTGCCCCCGGTGATGGCCTACGTGTTCATTTGCCTTTTGGATCCAGCCGAGTCGGGTTACATTATAAGGTCCGCGCACTACAACTTCGTCAAATTTTGCCGGATCCATATTTTGAATCCCGTTTATGGCAAAATCAAAACTTTCTTCTACGATCCTCCTCACTTCAGATTTAGTGTGAAAGGCCTCTTGTTCTTCGATGTTGATATCGCTGTATATCCGAGCTTCCCCTGTGCCATTAGCAGCGAGACCAATGGTTCCCTGAGCACCATGAAGCATTTGTGCTGCAAATGAACGCACACTTTCTGTGGGCTTAAACCCGAATTTATCTTCGGGCATGGCGTCGATGTATTCCAGAGACATCGCCTTACTCCGTTCAAAGTCGGCCACCAAACCTTCAATAGTTGTGTTTTGGGCAGTGATGGACATTGCTGTCATGCAGGTAAACAGGAAGAGGAATTTTTTCATGATCGTTGATTTTTTTATAACGTTTTAATATACAAATTAATAGTAAGTCCTTAGCAGCTAAACTGTTAAGTTTTTTCAGAAAAGAAATTATTGATCATCTATTTCTCGATCAATATCCTGAAGGAGAGATGTAGCCAGATCCAGAGTATTTTGAGCATATCTGGATTGTACCAGGGAAGAAATCAGGATAGACTTGGTCAGGTCGAAGAGTTGAGGGTCCGATCTGATAGCAGTATAAATGAATTGCCTCGGAATCTGTTCCTGATTCCAGTCCTCAAAAAATTCGATATGTTCTTCAGAATTAAAGAGGGCATGCTGTATTTTGCGGTAAGCATAGCGCTGATCCATGGGAAATTTATTGAAGTCTGCAGCAAATTGATCGAGAATAGTATAGTATTCAAACAGTTGCTTCACCAGTCTTTTGTTCCGTATAAGGGATAGTCGGCCAGTTGATTGCAATTCTTTCCAGGTGACCTGTGGTCGAATGAGATTTTCCCCATCTGAGCAGTTCCTAAAATCATTGATGAATGAAATAGAGTCTTTAATCTTTGCCATCGGATTTTCAAAGAAATACAGGATATTTTGTGCGTAAGTTTTTTGATTGAGAAGCGAATCTTTGACGCCTGTATAAAATTTGATGTCGTCTGAAAGCTCAAATCGCAAGGCTTCCAGATAAGATTTTTCGAGTTTTAGATTATCCTGATGAACCGCCCAACTGTTAATCTGAAGAGCTATGAGGATACCGAATACTACTAGAATAATTTCGCCCACGGCATACATCAGGTATTTCCTGGCCTGACTCTGTTCCAAAAAAGATCTGCGTAGTCGCCTGAGGATTGAGATCATCAGAAGTGTTCTTTAGTTATTAAGCGGTACTATCCTGTTTTTCCATCACCGTCTATATCCCTCTGGAGATGACTCTCCAGGGCAACGAGTGTTTTCTTTAGCAGTGTCCGGGTTTTGTCAAGTTCCATTTCAAGACTGGCCACCCGGTCTTCCACGCTCTCTGCCTTTTTCTTTTGAGCATCGAGCTCATCCTGTTGCAATAAGTCCCAAAATATTCCCATAATTTGTGTATTATTTTTCTTTGTTATCCGATTCGTTATTGTCTTTTTTCATCCTGATGTAGCGGGAAACGAGACGGACGCCCAACCTCGCAAAAAGGATGATGGCAATCACCATAACAATATCGAATCCACTCACTTTATTCTACTATACGATTTGTAATCATCTTCAATGCTGTGCAAGTTCCTTGTCAATTAAATCAAGCACATTTTTTGTTCTGTCTATAGCTTTTCGCTTATGAAACGTAGAACTTTTTCGAAGGCTTCCCCTAAAACTCAACATATTTTTAAATTCATTGTCTTCCAATAGAGCGTTGTAATCATTTATATAGGCATGTTCCTGATCAGATCTTCTAAAATGTTTTTGATACATCGGAACTACTACTGCCGGCCATAACTGATCTTCCAGACGTCTGGTTTCCTGCATTAGTGTTGGATAGTCAACTTCAAAAAGATTGATAATCTGACTGCGTAAACTATCCGTTTGTATGAGTTCAAGGCCAGTTGATTTAAGGGTTTCAAAAGCGGAAGCACTCAGGACCACATCAGGAGCATAGTTTGCTTTTGCGAAATAACCAGGCAGAGAATCGTAATAAGGTCGTTTTTTCTCCAAATGTTCTAATAACTGATCTATAATAGCAGCACTTTTAATCTGACTTTCAATATCGCTCTCTAAATTCTCTATGTTGATCAGAAGGTTAGTTCTGAGCTCGCTAAGTAATTTTATTTCACGCTTATGGTTTTTCCGTTCCTCATTCCATGTATTAATCTGCAGAGCAATAAGGATACCTATAACTACAAGCAGAATTTCACCTATAGCGTATTTAAAATATTTGGCTGTTTTCCCTTGATTAAGCAAGTTCATACGTAATCTTCGAAAGAATTTAAACACTAAAAGCAGTTATTAAAGTCCTTGATAGTAACCATATACTTCAGGCTTAAATGCCTCGACAGCCCCTACGAGAACATCTGAGGCGTCACCGTAAATCTCAGGGGTAAATTCCGATAATTCCAGAAATTGTCCAAATAGCGGCCCTAAATTAGCCACATGGGCAAGGACAGCATCAGAGCTGGAATACGTTTCCCTTACCCTGAATTCGCTTCCGTCTTCACTAAAATACCAGTCGTATTGAAGCGTTCCGGTGTCTTTTTCCTTTACACAGGCCATACACGCCCGGGCAAGCTCTTTAAATGCTTCTTCCTTGCCGGGATGAACTTTAAATTTTGCGGTAACCTGGATGTTCGTCATATCTTTTTGGCTTAATAGGTTGATTAGCTCAAAAGATACGTATAATCCACGATGAAATCCGTAATGGAATTGGAAAAGATTTAAAGAAGGGAATACCTTTTAGCAGGATGAAATTTATATTAAATTAAAAGGTTAAGTAAATTAATGTAACTTATTCTTTTACATTAATTAATACTGCTTCACATCTGGAAAGATCTGAATTCAGGATAATGTTCTCCGAATCACTACCGTCGATAATTTCTATGGAGACAGTGTTGGGAGGGAATCTACCGAGGTTGTGTGCATAGAGAAATAGATCGTTAGGCTGAGAGGGGTCGAGTTTAAGTTCGAATCCTTTCTTCTGGTAGGTAAGATGGTATTCTGAAACAATGGGGTAGCCGTTGAGGTAGATTGAGACGATATCCCCATCTTTCCGCCCGTGGTCCCACAAGTTGATCTGTACAATTTTATTGTCCACCTCCAGTTCTTTTACGTAGGTGATAGACCGGCCATCAAAATCGGTCCTTTTCTCCACCTTCTTTTCTTCAACAACTTCTTCAATGACCTGAGGTACGGGATCAGCGCTTTCTTCTACTTCATTTTCCTCCTCGATAATAGCAACTTCCTCCTTTACCACTACTTCCATTTTTTGAGGTTCAGCTTCCACAGGGGGAGTAATAGCTACAACAGGCTCTTCAGACGCCACAACTTCTTCTACTATTTCCGGCGTGGAAACTTCGTCAGCTAAAACAATTTCCTCAGCTGGGGGTGGGGTATTCGGATCTCTTTTGTCAATTGTGAAAAAAGGCGTCGCGAACTTGGCCGTATGAAACTTGTCTGCCGGGAATAGTTCAATACCCATCACCCGGTAATTGTCTCCCGGGGGTAGCGTCTTATTGAGTTTGATTCCTTCTGCCAGTGAATTGTTTTTAAAAATACCCAGATCTTCAATCACTGTGTTATTCCTCAGCAAATAAAATTTTATAGTTTTTTCAGGAGGAAGGTTTTCGGTGGTCCACTGGAGATACACTTCGTCGGGTATGGTCCAGACGCTACCTTTGGCAGGATGGGTAATCTCAAGCCCTGAGTGCCAATGCTTCCTTTCTCTCAGCTGTACTTCGTTTAGCTCGGTGATTGTCTGCGTAAACCTGGTATAGGGCTCTACCAGAGCCAATCCGCTAACAACTTCCTCCAGGAGGGTATAAAAGGCCTTGACTTCGTTCAGCGCGTTGGTAAGAGGGATCTGGTCGGTATATTTTTTCCGGATACTTTTAAATCGGTCAGCAATCTTTTTACTGGTTTTCTTATCGATGACGGCCTTGTCGGCCTTATTGCTCTCATCGAGTAAATTTTGAGCCGTCTTAATCTTCAAATAGCCAAATCGGCTTTGAAGGAAGCCAACGGCCTCTCCATACGCTACCAAACTTTCTCCTTTGAGGGATTCGGCAACTTTAAAAGCCTTATCGTATTCCAACATTGCCTGCCTTAAGCTAACCTCAGCTAATTTC
Source organism: Muriicola sp. E247 (assembly GCF_041358175.1). Lineage (NCBI taxonomy): Bacteria > Pseudomonadati > Bacteroidota > Flavobacteriia > Flavobacteriales > Flavobacteriaceae > Muriicola > Muriicola sp. E247. Next base: position 420,144 of record NZ_JBGKBE010000002.1, on the reverse strand, counting down.
CTGCTGGTTTGCTGAGGAGAGGTTGTGGCCATGTTTAACAAGTCGAGTAGCTGCTCAACAGGAATACTGGTAACTCCTTCATCATAAATACCCTGTAGGTATTCTGCGCCCAGCCACGGGGATTGCAATAATAAATAGTTCTTGTCTAGTTGTTCCAGGGCCACAACAGGGCCCAGCTGGTCTAAAATTGTCTGATACTCATCGGCTGTCCAGGGGAGGGGGTCGTCAGAAATAATCTTTTTACCTACCTCAATGGGATTATCCGTCAGTATAACATCCAAAGATGCTTTCACAGACTGGGAAAAGCTTGTGAAGACTAACAACATTACCAGGAAGTAATTCTTTAGATTCATATCAGAATGACCTTATTCCTATGTTTGAAATATCCACTAGTAAAACTATTACAAGCAGAAAAAATTGTAATACCGGTAATGAATTTGTTTTCAGGAAGTTATAAAAGACAGAATATTCTTACAAATAACTGATATTTATTGAGAATATCTGACTTTTAAGTTAAAAATTGTCGGAAGAAACAGGACAAAACCAGAGTAGGATTCGTATTTCAGAACCTTGTTTCTCAGAGTTTTATCATCAGAATGTAAAACGCCCAAATAAAGCAGAAGGTAAAAAAGCCGTAGACTAAATAGGAAATAGTAGTGCGTTTATTCATGTGATCTGGTATTCCTCCCAAGTAAAGATTTTTCCTTTAAACGATAAATTCTATCCCTTAAACAGGGCAATAATCTCGTTGTAAGGACTTTATATCGACGAACAGCATTGTCGGGGCTCATTCACACAAAACAAAAATCCGGGATAAAAAAGGGTCAGGAAAGGATTAACGGTTCATTTTAAATCCGTCCAATTTGATATCATCAAGACCGTAATCGTCAAAGGGATATTCCAGTTGATCTTGAATATTATAGAGAGAAATAAGGATAAATTCAGTTAGAACCACTACGAAGTAGGTAACTGACGGAGTATTTTCTGTTGCCAGATCCCTGATAATTGTAGGCGCATAAATCAGAGGAAAGATATAGATAAAGACCAGGCAATAAGCTTTGAGGCTAATAGGTGTTCGGTGCGTATTGATGGCATGCAGGTTTTCAAGTGATTCATGAAGGTCATTCATAAATCGGAATATTCTATCCTTAAGGCGTCCGCCCATAACCTCAGATTTACTGATGACAAAAGCCTGTACCTTGTCAGTAATCATATCCAGTGTCTCAGTGGATTCTTTATTATTCTTTAAGTGTTCCATAGACATATCGCTGATCTCAACCAGTATATCGGAGATCTCCTTTTTTTCTTCTTCCGTAAGGTTGTTAGACGAATTGGCAAAGTAATACATGGTTTTAAGGGCCGCCCGGAACTGACTAAGATGTTCTAATGCCTTTTCTCTCCTTCTGAAAGAACCCCTGATGGTAAATACCAGGGGGAAAACGATCGCTATACTCAACAGGGTAAGGTCGAGGTGAAATCTTATGTTAAAAGTAAAACAAAGGAAGACTGTGAGCACCGAAATTATCAGGGCAATCAAAGTTCTTCGATTAATTGATGACAGGTATAGTTTAATTGTTGGAAATTTAGTAATTTATAATGCTAAAGCTAACCACAAAGTTGTGAAAAACCAAACAATACTTCTATTCCTTGCATTGTGCATGCTAGGACCCGTAACCTTCTATTCTCAGTCCGCTGAACCTGCGGAAGAAAAAAAGAAGACCACAAAGTTATTTCGTACACAGGAAGTGCTTCCTCTTAAACTCCGTTTCTCCAATAAACAGATGAAGAAAGAGACGAATGATAGCACCTATCTCTTTTCCAAACTTTTATTTCAGGATAATGACCAATGGGATTCCATTGATGTCAAGATCCGGGCAAGAGGGAATTACCGCAGGGCACACTGTTACTTTCCTCCCTTGAAAGTGAAGATCAAAAAGGCAATAGCCAAGGAGACTATCTTTAAAGGGAACAAAGAACTGAAACTGGTAATGCCCTGTGTACAGTCGACTAAATCACTCGACAATATTGTTAAGGAGTATATGGCCTATAAAATATATGAGGTTATTTCCCCCTTTCATTTTAAAACCAGGATGGTTTCCATTGACTATACGGAGTTAAAGGGTAAAAAGGACAAAGTTCATAAAGTAAAAGGCTTTCTTATAGAGGACATTGATAAGGTTGCCAAACGGGAAAATGCCAAAAAAATGAAACGGATTGTCCATCCTATGGAACAGGACGATATAGCCTCGGCACAGAATGATTTCTTCCAGTTTATGATAGGCAATACAGATTATTCTACGGCCTACCAGCACAATCAAAAACTAATTTTTACCGCTGATTACAAAACTATTCCTTTGCCCTACGATTTTGACATGTCAGGATTGGTGGATGCCAGCTATGCGGTGGTGTCTCAGGTGCAGGGGGAGGTGCTGAGCATAGAGAGCGTGACCGACCGCCTGTATCGGGGATTTAAACGAGATGATGCCGTATTCCAGGAAGTGAGAAAACAGTACCTCGACAAGAAGTCGGAAATATTTCAGGTCATGGACGAAGTTAAACCTCAATTTGATAACGAAAAGGAATTTATGATTGCACGTAACTTCATTGAAGACTTTTATGAAATCCTCGAAAACGACAATCAATTTGAGATGCAGATTATTAGAAAAGCCAGATTAAAATAATAGAGTAACAGTTTAATTGAGTTATCATAATACATTACTAATAAGGCTATTATCTATTTCAATATAGGCTTTAAAATTTCCCAGACATTTTCAGCAACAATTTGCTGGCCTTCTATGGTAGGATGTATCCCGTCGGCCTGGTTAAGCTCGGGGATACCAGCTACATCTTCCAACAAAAAAGGAATAAGATAGGCATCATTTTTTTCAGCGAGATCGGGAAATAGCTGCCTGAATTCTGAAGTGTACTCAGGACCCATATTCGGCGGAATTTGCATTCCGGCAAGCACTATTTTTACATTTGGATTGTTCTCTTTTACCGTATCAATTATAGACTGCAGGTTCTCCCGGGTCTCTGACAACGGTATTCCCCTCAGCCCATCATTTGCACCTAATTCAAGTAAAAAAACATCGATTTTGTCCCTCATCAACCATCCTATCCGGCTTTCTCCGCTGGCAGTTGTTTCCCCACTGATTCCCGCATTGATAACATAATACTCCAGATTCAGGGAATCTAGTTTTTTTTGGATGAGAGCGGGAAACGCCTGTTCGGGTTCAAGGCCCATCCCCGCCGTTAGGCTGTTGCCAAAGAAAACAATTGATTTCCCGGAACTGGGAACACCCTCTTCGGTTGAATTATTTGAAGACTGTTCCGTTTCTATGCCCTCTTTGTTATTTTTCCTATCGGTTTCCCCACAGCCAAGAAAAAACAGAAGGGGGAGAAGATAACAAAACTTTAACGTCGTTCGAATAACCGATTGATTCATAATAGAAATCATTTTTATAATTTCCCGCCCAGTTCCGAAAATCGAAAAATCCTGGGAAATGCCAAAGATATTAAACGTTAGTCAACTCAAAAAGTCTTATGAAAGTGGTTCGGGGGTACTTACTGTCCTTGACGACATTACATTTTCCTTGGAAAGTGGAGAAACTTTTGCGATCGTAGGGCCATCAGGAAGCGGTAAAACTACCTTGCTGGGCTTGTGCGCAGGTTTAGATCAACCCGATACAGGCAGTATTGAACTGTGCGGAGTTGAGATCAATACACTGAATGAAGATGAACGAGCGAGACTTAGGAATCAGAAAGTGGGATTTATATTTCAGGATTTTCAACTTCTTCCAACACTCACAGCCCTTGAAAATGTCGCAGTACCTTTAGAACTACAAGGAAAAAAGAATGCAGGAGCAAAAGCTCGAGTATTGTTGGAGAAAGTGGGACTTTCAGAACGCATCCATCATTTTCCATCACAGTTGTCAGGGGGAGAACAACAGCGTGTGGCTCTGGCCCGGGCCTTTTCCAATACACCTGACATTCTCTTTGCTGATGAGCCTACCGGGGAGTTAGATGAAGAAACGGGCAGGAAAATCATTCAATTGTTGTTTGAACTCAATAAAGAAGCAGGCACAACTTTAGTGATAATAACACATGATATGGACCTGGCACGAATGACACAGCGAATTCTCCGACTCAAAGGCGGAAAGATTAGTACAGACCAAAAGGTAATAGCATAGTGAACCTTCAAAAACAACCATCCGGTAATCCAGGTGTTTCATGGCTTTTTCTTATGGCCTGGCGTGATCTGCGTTCCAATGCGGGGAAGCTTTTTCTTTTTATGTCATCAATTGTGATAGGGATTGCAGCCCTTGTCGCAATTCAATCGTTCGGGAATAATCTTACGGATAGTATTAATAGTCAGTCAAAAGCCCTTATGGGTGCAGACTATGTTATCGACAGTAATCAGAAACCCAATGAGGTTGTTGTACAAATCATGGATTCATTGGGCGGTGCGGATAGTCGTGAGATCAATTTTGCCTCCATGGCCGTCTTTCCTTCAAAAAATTCAAATAAACTGGTGCAAATACTCGGTGTGGAAGGAGGATTCCCATTTTACGGAGAACTGGAAACAGATCCCCCTTCGGCAGCAACTTCTTTTCAGCAAAGAGGTGGCGCCCTGGTCGACGCCACTGTCATGCTGCAATATGGCCTGGTCCCTGGTGATAGTATTAAAGTTGGAAATATAATTTTGCCAATAGAAGGTGCACTTAATGCCGTTCCGGGCCGATCTGCTCTCAGCAGCAGTGTTGCCCCGGCCGTTTATATACCCTATGAAAAAATCATGGAAACTGGTTTGCTGCAGCGAGGAAGCAGGGTGGAGTATAAATATTATTTCATCGCTGAAAAGAATCAGGATTTGGAAGTTCTGTATGAAGCCATTGATCCCCGACTAGACGCTGAGGGGGCCGATATGGATACTCATCTGGATGAAAGCAGGAGGCTTGGAAGACGGTACAATAATTTTGGTAAATTCCTCAATATTGTTGCTTTTATCGCACTTCTTCTGGGTTGTGTTGGTATAGCAAGCGCCATCCACGTATATATCAGGGGAAAGCTCCGTTCCATTGCAGTATTGAAGTGTATGGGAGCCACCCGAAAGCAAACCTTTAAGATTTTTCTTATTCAGGTTGCAGGATTAGGGGCATTAGGGGGTATTCTGGGTACAGCAAGCGGTGTTGCTTTACAGATGTCGGCTCCCTTTCTGTTGCAGGATTACCTGCCGGTAGATGTAGAAATTACCCTTTCCTATCCTGCTGTTTTTCTCGGACTCCTTCTTGGCGTTCTGATGTCAGTAGCCTTTGCCCTTCTCCCATTGTTAAAAACATGGTATGTTTCCCCTTTATCGGTCTTGAGGATTCAGGAAGGTGAAGATATTAGGACAGGGAAGGCGCAACTCCTCGTGCTTGGAATCATATTCTTCTTTTTAGTGGTATTTGCCCTGAATATCCTAGATAATTGGCGTTATGCAATATTTTTTATTGTAGGCCTTCTGATCTCGTTCGCCCTCCTTTACGGCATGGCTCACCTACTGATCTGGGCCGTGAAACGATATTTTCCTGATCATCTTGGATTTTGTTTTCGCCAGAGTCTCCTCAATCTTTTCAGGCCGCAAAACCAAACATCCATTTTGTTATTGTCAATCGGGGTAGGGGCCTTTTTAATAAGCACCTTGTTTTTTTCAAAAGATATCCTCCTCTCCAAAGTTGCCCTGGGAGATAATGATGAAAGTCCGAATATTATCCTTCTTGATGTACAAAGCGATCAGGTTGAGGAAGTCAATAATACTATTGAAAAAAAAGGTATTCCGGTCCTTAACAATATTCCCATCATCACTATGCGTGTTGAAGGCATTAATGGTAGACCGGTCAATGAGATCAGGAATGACACCACTTCTAATATTGGAAGATGGGTCCTTAATCATGAATTCAGGGTGACATACAGGGACTCTCTGATTGCATCTGAAACCATCAGATCAGGCACCTGGATAGGAGAGGCGGGTGATTCTGAGGTGATCCCTATTTCTATAGCTGAAAATTTTGCTAATGATGCCAGGGTTGAAGTAGGAGACAGGGTAAGCTTTAATGTACAAGGGGTACTACTTGAAACGGAAATTGCCAGTATAAGGGAGGTCGACTGGGGGCGAATTCAGCTAAATTTTTCTGTGCTTTTTCCCAGCGGCGTTTTAGAAGATGCTCCAAAGTTCCATGTGGTTTCCACGCGGACCTCAGACGATTCACAATCGGCAGAGCTTCAGCGTAGCCTGGTAAATCTATATCCGAATATATCGATAATCGACCTGCGTCAGATCCTTTCGCTCCTGGAGGGTATCCTTGAAAAGATCGGTCTTGTCATTAATTTTATGGCATTCCTCAGTATCCTAACAGGAATTATTGTTCTGATCGGGGCGGTACGTACCAGCAAGTACCAGCGGATTAAGGAAAGTGTTTTGCTCAGAACACTGGGAGCTCAGAACCTGCAATTGCTTAAAATCTCCTTTTACGAATATGCTTTTTTAGGGATACTAGGAAGTTTAACAGGGATTTTATTATCCCTTGTGGGAAGCTTCTTTTTGGCCCAGCTTGTTTTTGAGGAACCCTTTATCCCTTCCGGGGAACCCTTTTACATCTTGCTACCCCTACTGACCATCCTGGTCATAGTCATAGGTTTACTTAATAGTCGTGCTGTTCTTAATACACCACCATTAGAGGTGCTTCGATCAGAAAGTAGATAGAGATACTTTGTCAGACCATCACCTTTCGCAGGGCTGTTCCAAACGCCTTTACTTCATCGATCGTTCCCGTGCTTATGCGGGCCCATTCTGTAAGCGGAGGGAATGGCCGGCCAATTTGTATATCGTGTTGGCCCATTTTTCCGATTAACTCCTGAATAGGAATTCCTGTTTTAAAAAATACAAAGTTCGTATGGGAGGGGATATAGCTAAGGCCGAGGTCGTCCAGCGTAGAATAGATATGCGCTTTTGCCTCTGTGTTCATTTTCAAACTGAATTTATAGAATTCATCATCCCGAAGGGCTTCGCGCGCTGCTTCAATGGCGAGGACATTGGTGTTGGCCATAACCGTCTTTTTTAATCTGTCGGCTATATCTGGTCGAGCAACCAGATATCCTATACGCATACCTGCGAGCCCGTAGACTTTGGAAAAGGTTTTGGATACGATCACATTCCGGTCTTGTTTTACAAGTTCAACCATCGAAGGGTAATCGGGCTCCATAATAAAGTCGTAATAAGCCTCATCACTGAAGATCACCGCCTTGTCATCATTTGAAAGACAGAAGTCGCGAAGCTTATTTTTTTCGATCAGGGTGCCTGTAGGATTGTTGGGGTTGCAGAGGAATATTAGTCGCGTCTTACTAGTTATCCGCTTCGCCATCGCTTCCAGGTCGTGTTCTAATTTGTCATTAAGTGGTACCCGGTGTACGTACGCTCCAAAATATTCAGCATACCTTAAAAGAGATTGAAAAGTAGGATCGGCTGCGATTACTTCTCCATTGTGCAAACCATATAGGAGTCCGGTTGCTTTAAGCCCCTCTGTAGAACCACCCGTAACTACAATACAGTCTTTGGATACCCCTTCTTTGTCTGCTATTTCCTGTACCAGCTTTCTGAGATATTCAAAAGGGTATCGGCAGGCAATGTCAAAGCTGTTCTTTATGACCGTCCTAACATTTTCCGAAGGCCCGTAAGGATTTTCATTCGAACTAAGTTTAATAGGAAAGGCCAGCGGTCTTGATGGAAATGTCGATTCGAAGGCCGCAACACTAAGCCCTCCCATCAACGTAAAGCCAGAGGTTAGTCCCATAGTTTTTAACCACTGTCGTCTGTCTATATTTTTCATATCCGGGAATTTGCAGAAGAAGATACAAATTTTCCCAGCAGATTGATTCGCTTACATCAAAAAATGATGTGCGACAAAACCCAGGAGAAGAAGACCAAATTGTCTTCAGTAAAAAATCTTTAGGTGGAAATTCGGGCCGTATGCCCGGAGGCATTAATAAAGTGTATTAGATATAAAGATGGCAATAATCAGCAAGACCATTGCAGTGTTGACGATAAAGGCAATGATCTTCTTTTCATCTATAGGCTCATTACGCCCTTTATAGAGGATAATAACACCAACAATTCCCAATAAGCCGGACAGTACTACTGGCAATCCAAACAGAAAACGCGAAATAACCGGATTTGTGTTAATCATAACCGCCAATGCAGCCACGGTTAATAAAACCAGGATGAGTTTACTTAGGTTATACGACTTTGAGGTGTACTTGCTTTCGTGTTGCATAGTCTTTGTTTTCAGTTTGCCCCTGAATGATTAAATGACTTTTACATTGACCTTGAGGCCTTCTATGATTCCCACAATACTCTCAACGGTTTCCTGCAAATAATGCTTGATTACCACATGGGGAATTCGAATAGTGGTAAAACCATTTTTAAAGGAGTGCATGGTTTCTTCAAGATTGTTCATAGCCTGTTCATGAGTAAGCATCTGATACTCAGTGTCAATTTGAATATTGAGTTTCACTCTGGAAATTGCGATATCGACGGACTTCTTTCCATCCCACCATTCGAGCATAGGATAGACGCCAACTTCTTTTAAAGCATAGTAAAGTTGTATGGCAGCAAGGGGGGTATTGTTCGACTTAATAAGTCTGTCTATCCTGGTTTTATGCTTTCCACATAATTCCACACCGTAAATTTCCATGGAGCTTTTATGGTCGAGATAGCTCAATTCTTTGTTACATTCTAAACAGTTCATGCAGGGTAGGTCAAAATTGATTTGGGTTTATTATAACCTGAAGAATTGAGGTTTATTTTGAGTTATCGATAAACGGCATCCGGATTTTAGACGAACTGCATTATTTTAGACGAACTACACTTTTTTTAACATTTAATTTTCTTTTTAGAGGGGTGATTCTCTTTGAAATTCGGTTAAGTTTTAACTTTGATGTACATTTCACTCTAATTACTTTTTTGTGTTTAAGAAAATTGGTCCCGGATTTCTCATTGCGGCAGCTTTTGTGGGCCCGGGAACTATAGCGGCCTGTACCCTAGCCGGGGTAGGGTTTGGTTTTACCCTTTTATGGGCTATGCTCCTTTCCATTGCCACGACTATGATGTTTCAGGAAATGGCAGCGAGGGTGGGTATCCTTACAAAAAAAGGTCTGACAGCCAGTATCAGGGAAGAATTAACACGTCCGTGGATACGTGTCTCAGTTCTTGGAATAATTTTAGCGGCCATTGTTGTAGGGAATGCGGCCTATGAAGCGGGAAATATAGGAGGCGCCGTTCTTGGGTTGGAGGCACTGCTGGGTAGCGAACCCTCGCCCTGGTATTCCTGGCTTATCGGCGGCTGTGCCTTTGTATTGCTGTTTGCCGGTTCATATAAAATGCTGGAAAAGATATTTGTAGGTCTTGTCATGATGATGAGCATTTCATTTATTCTGGCCGCCATCCTCACCAAACCTGAAGTATCCTCCATTCTGTCCGGACTCTTTTCTCCTTCCTTACCAGAAGGTAGTCTGCTGACGGTAGTGGCGTTGATTGGAACCACCGTCGTACCTTATAATTTATTTTTACACGCATCTCTGGTGAGTGAAAAGTGGAATTCAATAGATGATTTAAAAGCCATCAGGTGGGATACCATCCTTTCCATAGGTCTTGGCGGATTGATTTCAATCGCGATTGTAATCGCGGCTGCATCTAGTCAGCTCACCGAAGTAAGTAGTGGACTCGATCTGGCCAAAGGGCTGGAGCCTCTCTATGGTACATCCTCAAAATACTTTTTGGGGGTAGGTTTGTTCGCTGCAGGTATTACCTCGGCAATTACTGCCCCTCTGGCAGCGGCTTATGTTACAGCAAGTTGCTTTAACTGGGATAGCAGCTTTAAATCCTGGCGCTTTCGTGCTGTATGGGCATCTGTATTGTTGGCTGGGGTTTCTTTCCAGTCTCTCAATCTGAAGCCTATCGAGATCATTAAATTTGCCCAGGTGGCAAATGGATTATTGCTACCTGTTATATGTATCTTCCTGTTATGGATAGTCAATAAAAGATCACTTATGGGCATTTACAAGAATAAAATCTGGCAGAATATTCTTGGGCTGATCTTTCTGTTGCTAATAATTTCCTTAGGTGTAAAGAGTATCTGGTCTGTAATAAGTTCATGATGGAGAAATTGGAAATCGACATCAACTGTGATGTAGGGGAGGGGCTTGGGAACGAAGCAAAACTTTTTCCATATATATCTTCCTGCAACCTGGCCTGCGGGGCTCATGCGGGAAATGATAAGACCATGCGGGATGTAATCACACTGGCTCTGGCCCATCATGTCAGTATAGGAGCACACCCATCGTACCCTGACAGGGAAAATTTTGGCCGTAAAAGCATTGAAATGAGCCCGGAGGATTTTAGTGAAAGTATCCTTTCTCAGATCGCAAAACTGGATGCAATCCTCGCTGAACACAAGGTAGCCCTGAGTCACATCAAAGCGCATGGAGCTCTCTACAATGACCTGGCAAAAAATCGTTCTTTAGCAAAACAGTATCTCAAGATTCTCCAACCATACAAAAGTCGTACGTCCCTATTCGTGCCTTATGGTTCTGTTATTGCTGAAGAAGCTGAAAGATCAGATTTTCACTGCATCTATGAGGCTTTTGGAGATCGAAACTATAATGAGGACCTCAGCCTTGTTTCTCGAACTTCCGAAATTGCCTTGCTGACAGATCCATCAGAAGTATTAAAACACCTCTTACTAATGATTAGAAAGTCAAGCGTTAAAACTATAACAGGGCGTCTTATTCCTATTGTAGCAAATACCTATTGTATTCATGGAGACACTAGCAGTGCGTATGAAATATTAATGTATCTTTCCGAGGAATTTCCTAAGCACAATATTCATTTAAAGAAATGAATTCTTACCCCATCCATATTAAACCTTTTGGCGAACGGGCGATCCTGATTGAATGGCCAAAAGAGATCGAAAGAAGTATCCTCGATGACATTCTGACTTTTAAAGATTTTCTTCGTAGTGAAGGTTATGGTCCGGGTCAATGGGAACTCGTTGCTGCATACAATTCGCTGGCCCTAATAAATAATAAGAGTAAAATCGATTTTAAAGAATTGTCTGCTGATCTTCAAAAGTTGTACCCTTTGAGAAAAGAAGGGGTAAAGCAAGAATCAAGGCTATGGAGGTTACCTGTTTGCTATGACGAGGAATTCGGGATAGATCTTGAGGAGGTAAGTGAGCAGACGGGGAAAACAATCGAAGAAGTCATCAGTTTGCATACTTCGGCTACCTATACGGTTTATGGAATTGGTTTTTTACCAGGATTTCTTTATCTGGGGGGAGTTCCGGCAGAATTGGTATTACCCAGAAGGGCGGCACCCAGACTTCATGTAAAAAAGGGCTCGGTAGGCCTTGCCAGGAAACAGACCGGCGTGTACCCGCAGGATTGCCCGGGAGGATGGAATCTCATAGGGAATTGTCCTGTTCCAATTTTTAACGCAGAAAAGGAAAATCCTTGTCTAATCAGAGTAGGTGATAGGGTACAATTTTATTCAATACCGAGAGCTCAATTCGATTTGCATACTATTCAGGCTGAGGTAGGACTCGACTTACTAACTAAAGAATCAAATAGTGCTTAAGATTAAAAAAAGCGGATTTTTCACTACCATTCAGGACAATGGGAGGTATGGATTGCGGCATTTGGGGGTTCCCGTTTCCGGGGCCATGGATCAGGCCGCTGCTAAACTGGCTAATGCCATGCTTGAGAATAAAGAAGATGCAGCAGTGCTTGAAATTACCATGTCCGGCCCCGTATTAGAATTTACAAAAGACACATGGGCTTCCATAACCGGGGCCAATTTTTCTCCCCAGTTGAATGAAGTAGATATAGACAATCACAGCGTTTTTAAGGTAACTGCTGGAGATAAGCTCGCATTTGGAAGGCATATAAACGGACTGCGTGCCTATGTGGCTGTGAAAGGTGGATTTAGTACAGCGGAAGTACTAAACAGCAGGTCATTTTATATTCCCCTTACCGAAAAAGATCATCTCCTGGCTGGAATGGAAATCCCTTACGAGGAGACCACGAGTTTTGAACCTAAGATCACAAATGTGATCCCTGAGGAAATAGATAGGGTCCTTACCCTGGAGGTCAGTAGAGCTCCTGAATTTGATCTGTTGTCAGCTGAGCAACGAGAAATTCTTTTTAGTCGGCCCTTTACCATCGCAAAAGAGAACAACAGAATGGCGTATCAGCTCCAGGAAGCAATTGGAGAACATCAATATGCCATGCTAACTTCGGCTACCTTACCCGGCACAGTGCAGTTAACTCCCGGGGGTAAATTGATTATCCTCATGCGCGATGGCCAGACAACAGGTGGATATCCACGTATCCTGCAACTCTCAGAAAAATCGTCCAATTATCTCGCTCAAAGGACTTTTGGAGATACTGTACATTTTAAACTCACCTCCTAAACAGCCTTATAGACCTCTTCAAAGGGCACTCTGAATCTGGGGCCGTAGATTCCTTTTTCATCCCGTATCCCGCAGCCTATAGTCATAGTAATTTCAGCTCCCATCGGTAAGTTCAGGATCTTTTTAATTCTGGCCGTATCACTGCCTTCCATAGGACAGGTATCGTAGCCTATGGCAGCCATGGAAATCATAAAATTCTGAGCAGCAAGACCGGCACTCTTGTGTGCGACAATTCTTAAATCTGATCTCCTTACTTGCCGGTAAACGGGCCTGAAAAGGCCTATTACCCAAAAAAACACATATCGAATCCATCCTAATAATCCCAGAAACTCTGCATACATCGATGGAATTAGTTTTGTGTAGTAGCCCAGGGCAAACTTCTCCCTTTTGCTGTACTCTTCTCTGGGTTTGTCGCCTATATTTTTCAAAAGAAAGTCCCTGTTTGATCGAGCCCGTTTTCTCCATAAATCTCTTCTGGCTACCACTATCACCATTTGCTTGGCCGTTTTGGCTGCATTCTGTCCAAGACAAGCCTCTACCAGTTCCTTGAGGACTTCGGAATCTGTTACGTGATAGAATTCCCAGAGTTGCAAGTTGCTGCTTGTAGGGGCGAGAACAGCATTTTGGATACACTTTCTTACTTTCTCGGGGTCGATGTCTTTATCTTTGTCATACACCCTTACGGACCTTCGGTATTGAATAGCCTCGGTTACATTCTTTTCTGTATTCATTAAAATATATGTTTCATTTTTTTAATCAGATTCAGAGGTACGTTGTAAGGAGGATATTTGAAACGGAAATCGAGCCATGTAGCCCTTTTTACTACGGCTTTTTGATGCGAAAAAGTATTGAACGACCTTTTCCCGTGATAGGATCCTAATCCGCTTTTTCCGACCCCTCCAAAAGGAAGGTTTTTATTTGATATTTGCAATAAGGTGTCATTGATAGTGCCTCCACCAAAACTAAAGTCCCTCACAAACTTTTTTTGAAATGATTTACGCCTCGAGAAAAGATAGGCCGCCAATGGTTTCCCACCGTCATGAATCCATGCTTCCAATTCGTTTTCATTATTATAGGAGATTATTGGCAGTATAGGCCCAAAGATTTCCTCCTGCATGATTTTACTTTCCTTGGATGGCTCATCAACCAGGGTAGGGGAAATAAATCGGTCTGCGCTATTATGTGCTCCCCCAAAAAGGATTTTTTCATTGCTCAATAAGCCTATAAGTCGTTCGAAGTGAGCTGGTGAAATAATCCTGGCCAGGTCTTTTGATTCTTCAGGATTTTCTCCAAAGAATGCCCTGATACTTTTAATGAGTTCTTCCAGCAGTTGCTCTTTTATCTGTGTGTGAACCAGGATATAATCCGGTGCGATGCAGGTCTGGCCGGCGTTTAGAAACTTTCCCCAGACAATTCGCCTGGCTGCCTGGGCCGGAACTGCGGTCTCATCAACAACGCAGGGACTTTTTCCTCCCAACTCAAGGGTAACCGGAGTAAGTTGGCTGGCAGCACTTTCATATATTATTTTTCCCACCCTTGTACTACCGGTAAAGAAGATATAATCCCATTTTTCTTTGAGCAAACTCTTAGCCACTTCAGCATCCCCCTGACAAACCAATACGTGTTCCGGTTTAAAAACAGCACTTACGAGCTTTTGAATAACTGAACTCGTTTTAGGAGTGAGTTCGGAAGGCTTCAGGACAGCGGTATTTCCGGCTGCAACTGCCGAAATTAAGGGCAGCAAGGTTAATTGGAAAGGATAGTTCCAGGGGGAAATGATAAGGACATTCCCATAGGGTTCTTTGTATATCCAGTCGGAAGAAGGGAAGTTGAGGATGGAGGAGGGTACTCTCTCCGGTTTTGCCCATAACTCCAGATGTTTAATGATCATCTTTAGTTCGGCAAGAACAAACTGGGTCTCCGCGATTAAGGTCTCAAATTTTGGCTTTTTAAAATCTGCGTAGAGGGCTTCACAAATAGCATCCTCCTGGCGCACTATTTCGGTTTGTAATTTTTTAAGGAGCTCCTTTCGAAATCGTACATCCTTGGTCTGCCCTATATTAAAATACCTTTGCTGTGCCTCAACTTGTTGAGAAATTGAATTTTGCATGCCCAAAAATAGGTAATTTTTTAGCCTAAAGAGTATCAATTCTCACTCTTTTCCCCTTGCTGAATACATAGTGAATATGATAATTAAAACCGTATTAAAATATTGATATACAACATGTTAACGCTAATCAATGGACATTGAATTTATCGTAGCATACAATGTAAATTCAGACGTGGTTTTTAAACAAGTATCTTTGAAACCTATAGGATTTATTAAGAAAACCGGCACATTTGGGAAAGACTAGCACAGAATTAAATAAATACAGTAAGAATGTCACACAAGATCCTACTCAGCCCGGAGCGCAAGCGATGCTATATGCAATCGGACTCAGCGAGGAGGATTTAAAAAAACCCCTTATCGGGATAGGAAGTACAGGATACGAAGGAAACCCCTGTAATATGCACCTTAATGACCTGGCCCAACATGTAAAGAAAGGTCTTGACGAAAAGGGGTTGGTAGGTCTGGTGTTTAATTCCATCGGCGTCAGTGATGGGATATCCATGGGAACCTATGGGATGCGTTATTCCCTGCCATCCAGGGATATTATTGCCGATTCGATGGAGACTGTTGTGCAGGCGATGAATTACGATGGCCTGGTGACGGTTGTCGGTTGTGACAAAAACATGCCTGGAGCTCTAATGGCAATGATCAGACTAAACAGGCCATCAATCCTGGTTTATGGAGGTACCATTGCGTCAGGATGCCTGAATAATAAAAAACTAGACATTGTAAGTGCTTTTGAAGCATGGGGGGAGAAAGTGGCCGGCACCATGAAGGAAGATGAGTTCAAGCAGGTCATTCAGAATGCCTGTCCTGGAGCGGGTGCTTGTGGAGGAATGTATACGGCAAACACCATGGCATCGGCTATCGAGGCTCTGGGGATGGCTATGCCCTATAACTCTTCTAATCCGGCAATAGGTTCAGAAAAAGAAGTAGACTGCCTGAATTCGGGCCGAGCCTTGAGAAATCTTATTGAGAAGGATATAAAGCCAAGTGATATCATCAGCAGAAAATCCCTTGAAAATGCAGTCAGGCTCATCACAGTATTGGGAGGCTCTACTAATGCGGTGTTGCATTTCCTCGCAATTGCCAGAGCTGCTGAGATTGATTTTACCCTCGATGATTTTCAAAGGATAAGTGATACAACACCATTTCTCGCCGATCTAAAACCTAGTGGAAAATACCTGATGGAAGATGTCCATAGGGTAGGCGGAATTCCTGCTGTTATGAAATTCATGCTTGAAAATGGCATGTTAAACGGGGATTGCTTAACCGTAACGGGTAAGACCATAGCAGAAAACCTAAGTGAGGTCCCGGCACTAAAGGAGGGGCAAAAGGTTGTACATTCCTTACAGGATCCTATTAAAGAAACGGGACACCTGCGCATTCTATATGGAAACCTGGCAGAAGAAGGTGCTGTAGCAAAAATCACAGGGAAAGAAGGCTATCATTTTACAGGTCCGGCCAAAGTTTTCGACGATGAATTCAAGGCCAATGAAGGAATTGGTAAAGGCCAGGTAAAAAAAGGCGATGTGGTAGTGATCAGGTATGAAGGCCCGAAAGGAGGACCCGGAATGCCGGAAATGCTCAAACCTACTGCCGCCATAATGGGAGCGGGATTGGGAAAAGATGTTGCTTTGATTACAGACGGTCGGTTTTCAGGTGGAACGCATGGATTTGTTGTAGGACATGTTTCCCCTGAGGCCCAGGAAGGAGGAGCGATCGGATTATTGAAAGACGGCGACATGATTACAATTAATGCTGTGGAAAACAGTATTAGTGTGGCATTATCTGAAAAGGAGCTGGAGAAACGAAGGAGCCAATGGAAACAACCCCCATTGAAAGTGCGAAAAGGGAGTCTGTACAAATACGCAAAAATCGTATCGTCAGCCTCTAAGGGGTGTGTAACCGACCAGTTTGAGTAGAAAAAGAAATATAAATATCGGTTTGAAAGGCAGTATTTATGGATACAATAACAAAAAAGAAAGCATCAGAAAAGAATCCTAAAACGATGAGAGTGAGCGGGGCAGAAGCAATTATACACTGTCTGCTGGCAGAAGGTGTCGATTTAATCTATGGCTATCCGGGAGGGGCTATAATGCCCGTTTATGATGAACTTTATAAGTTTCAGGATAAACTAACACATATTCTTACACGTCATGAGCAGGGTGCCACACATGCTGCACAGGGATACGCCAGAGTTAGTGGTAAAGTAGGTGTTGCCATGGCAACCTCAGGACCAGGGGCAACCAATCTGGTCACCGGACTTGCAGATGCCCAGATCGATTCTACCCCCATGGTTTGCATCACCGGACAGGTACCCAGGCATCTTTTGGGCTCAGATGCGTTTCAGGAAACCGATATTATCGGGATATCCACCCCTGTAACCAAATGGAATTATCAGATCACCAGGGCTGAAGAAATTCCGGGAATCATGGCCAAGGCATTTTTTATTGCCAGATCGGGGAGACCCGGACCTGTCCTGATCGACATCACAAAAAATGCACAATTTGACGAGCTTGATTTTCACTACGAAGCCTGCACAGGGGTTCGAAGTTATAAGCCTACGCCAAAAGTAACAGAAGCCAATCTGGAGCAGGCCGCCGAGCTGATCAATACAGCTGCGAAACCTTTTATCGTTTTTGGGCAGGGAGTTATTCTAGGGCAAGCTGAAAATGAACTAAAGGAATTTGTAGAGAAGTCGGGCATACCCGCTGCCTGGACCATCCTTGGTTTATCAGCGTTAAATACAGATCACCCGCTAAACGTAGGTATGGTAGGAATGCATGGAAACTATGGCCCTAATGTACTTACCAATGAATGTGATGTCCTTATTGCCATCGGAATGCGTTTTGACGACCGGGTTACGGGAAATCTTGAAACATACGCCAAGCAGGCCAAAATTATCCATATGGAAATTGACCCTGCTGAGATCAATAAAAATGTAAAAGTAGATGTGGCATTGCTGGGTAATGCAAAAGAAACATTGGGATTATTACTTCCCAGGATCAAAAAGAACAGTCATGAATCCTGGCGTAACGAATTCAGCTTGCGGTATGAGGAAGAGTTCAAAACAGTTATAGAAAAAGATCTGCACCCCACAAAGGAAGGATTAACCATGGGGGAAGTCGTGGAGGAAATAAATAAAGCATCAAAGAATAAAGCGGTTATTGTTACGGATGTAGGACAACATCAGATGGTGGCCTGCCGATATGCCAAGTTCAACCAGTCGAAAAGCAACATAACTTCCGGAGGTTTGGGAACCATGGGGTTTGCCTTACCGGCAGCCATAGGAGCTAAGATGGGAGCTGAAGATCGCGAAGTAGTTGCAATTATAGGAGATGGAGGATACCAAATGACCATTCAGGAGCTGGCGACCATTTATCAGAATAAAACGGCAGTAAAGATTGTCGTATTGAATAATGATCACCTTGGGATGGTAAGACAATGGCAGGAACTCTTCTTTGAGCGTCGATATGCTTCAACCGTCATGACCAATCCTGATTTTGTAAAAATTGCGGAAGGGTATCACATTAAAGCTCAACGGGTGACGGAACGAAAAAATTTAAAAGCCGCCGTTCAGGAAATGATCACTTCTGCAGAACCCTATTTTTTAGAGGTGAAAGTGGAAAAGGAAGACAATGTCTTTCCAATGATCCCTTCAGGTGCTTCCGTATCAGATATAAGATTAAAGTAAAAGTGATGGAGAAAAAATGGTTTACCATCTCAGTATATTCGGAAAACAATGTCGGATTGCTGAATAGAATATCGGGGATATTTTTAAAGCGACACATTAATATAGAAGGCCTAAATGTCTCTAAATCAGAAATAGAGCATGTGTCAAAATTTACAATTGTTGTAAATACCACCGAAGATTGGACAAGAAAAATTGTGGCGCAAATAGAAAAGCAAATTGAAGTAATCAAGGCTTTCTATCATACCGATGATGAGATTATATATCAGGAATCTGCCCTGTTTAAAATCGATTCACATTTACTATTTGACGAACGACAAATACAAAATATTATCAAGGAGAGCAATTCACAGATTGTAACTGTTTCCAGGGAATTCTTTGTCCTTGCTAAAACGGGCAGAAGGCATGAAATTGACGAAATGCACGATGAACTCGAGCCGTACGGGATTATGCAGTTTGTCCGTTCCGGTCGAATTGCAGTCACCAAAGCGACTATGCCCATTTCTGCTTTACTAAATGAATACGAAAACGAAAAATAACGAGATACAAACAACAACACGCATGACAAATTATTTTAATACACTTTCTCTGAGGGACAAACTGAAACAACTTGGACAGTGTCGTTTTATGGACACAACTGAGTTTACGGATGGTGTATCGGCACTAAAAGGAAAAAAGATTGTGATTATTGGCTGCGGAGCCCAGGGCCTTAATCAAGGCTTGAATATGAGGGATTCAGGGCTTGATATCGCCTATACGCTGCGCGAAGCTGCCATTTCAGAAAAAAGGACATCCTATGTCAATGCTACGGAAAACGGTTTTACGGTGGGCACCTATCAGGAACTGGTGCCTACGGCTGATCTGCTGATTAACCTGACTCCTGACAAGCAACACACCAATGTGATCAAAAACGTTATGCCGTTGATGAAAAAGGGGGCAACTCTTTCATATTCGCACGGTTTCAATATAGTTGAAGAAGGTATGCAGATCAGAAAAGACCTTACGGTCATCATGGTGGCACCTAAAAGTCCAGGTTCTGAGGTGAGAGAAGAGTACAAAAGAGGCTTCGGAGTTCCAACCCTTATTGCTGTGCATCCCGAGAATGACCCTGAAGGGAAGGGGCTTGCGCAGGCTAAAGCTTATGCTGCCGCCACTGGTGGGCATAAGGCAGGTGTGCTGGAATCTTCCTTTGTCGCAGAGGTTAAATCCGATTTAATGGGAGAACAGACCATCCTTTGTGGCTTACTCCAGACAGGGTCCATTCTGTGTTTTGACAAAATGATCGAAAAAGGAATAGATCCCGGATATGCCTCTAAACTTATTCAGTATGGATGGGAAACCATCACGGAAGGTTTAAAATACGGAGGAATTACCAATATGATGGATCGACTATCCAATCCCGCCAAAATTAAGGCATTTGATCTTTCGGAGGAGTTGAAAAATATTATGCGACCGCTCTTTCAAAAGCATATGGATGATATTATGAGTGGTCATTTTTCCAAAACGATGATGGAGGATTGGGCAAATGATGATAAAAACTTACTTAGCTGGAGGGCAGCGACAGGAGAAACTGCTTTTGAAAAAACACCAGCCGGGGACGATAAGATATCTGAACAGGAATACTACGATAACGGTGTCCTTATGGTTGCCATGGTCAGAGCAGGTGTAGAACTGGCTTACGAAGCCATGACTGATTCGGGTATTATCGGTGAGTCGGCTTATTACGAATCTTTGCACGAAACCCCCCTGATTGCAAATACCATTGCCAGGAAGAAGCTCTTTGAAATGAATCGGGTAATATCGGATACTGCAGAGTACGGCTGTTATTTATTCGATCATGCCTGTAAGCCTCTTTTAAAGGACTTTATGGAAAAGGTCGATGTGGATGTGATTGGGAAATCTTATGGCTCATCAAGAGATAATGGTGTGCCTAATGCGAGGCTTATTGAGGTAAATAAAGCTTTGCGGGAGCATCAGGTTGAACAGGTGGGTGCCCGACTTCGAGCATCGATGACAGCGATGAAACCTATCGTTTAAGGTTTTAAGTAAGATGAATCTTTAGAGAAAAAATAGCATATGAACACAGAAGTATCATTAATTCCGGATCCCTATAAGATCGACAAACAGATTCATCAGAAAACCTATTTGGTGAATGGAGAACTCAAAGCCTGGGACGGAGCCGTAACAGAAGTATTTTCAACAATCTCATCTACAGAAAAATACGAACGTACCATTCTTGGCAGTATTCCTGATTTGGGTGAAAAAGAAGCCATAGACGCCCTGGAAGGAGCCCTCGGAGCCTATGATCAGGGAAAAGGAGTATGGCCCACAATGAAAGTAAGTGACCGGATTGAATGCATGGAAAAATTTGTGGAGCAGATGAAAACCAAGCGCGATCAGGTGGTAAAACTACTGATGTGGGAGATTGGGAAATCATTACCTGACTCAATCAAGGAATTTGATCGAACTGTAGATTACATTTACGATACCATTGAAGATTACAAAGAACTCGATAGAAACTCGGCCAAATTTCACAAACATGAAGGTGTTTATGCTCATATCAGACGAGGCCCTTTGGGAGTCGTTCTTTGTTTGGGCCCGTATAACTACCCTTTAAATGAAACATTTGCGCTCCTTATCCCGGCCCTAATCATGGGAAATACCACCATTTTTAAGCCGGCTAAGCACGGGGTATTGCTGATCACTCCTTTACTGGAAGCTTTTAAAAACAGTTTTCCCAAGGGGGTTGTAAATATTCTATTCGGAAGGGGAAGAACAGTTGCCGCCCCAATAATGAAAACAGGAAAAGTGGATGTGCTGGCCTTAATCGGAAACAGTAAATCGGCGAATGCCCTGCAGGATCAACACCCAAAAAGTAACCGACTAAGGCTGGTGTTGGGTCTGGAGGCCAAAAATCCTGCTATTATTCTTCCCGATGCCAATATGGAGCTTACCATTGAGGAATGCATCACCGGGACCCTGTCTTTTAATGGTCAGCGTTGTACTGCCCTTAAAATTGTTTATGTTCACGAAGAAGTCAGGGAAACCTTTTTAAAACAGTTTGCCGCGAGGGTGGATGAGCTTAAATTTGGCAACCCCTGGGATGAAGGGGTAAAGCTTACGCCTCTGCCAGAACCCGGTAAGCCGGAGTACATACAGGAACTAATAGATGATGCCCTTGCCAAAGGAGCGAAAATCATCAATAAAAAAGGCGGAAAGCATTTTGATAACTATATCTGGCCGGCTGTTCTGTACCCTGTGACAAAAGACATGAGGGTTTACCAGGAAGAACAATTCGGACCTGTCATCCCGGTACTTTCTTTCCAGGATATCGAAGAGCCTCTGGATGATATGGCAGCCAGTAATTACGGCCAGCAGGTGAGCTTGTTTGGGAAGGATGTCTATACCCTGGCACCCCTTATCGATACCTTAGCCAATCTGGTTTGCCGGGTGAATTTGAATAGCTCCTGCCAGCGTGGACCCGATGTCTATCCCTTTACAGGGCGTAAGGATTCCGCCCAGTCAACCCTTAGCGTTCACGATGCCCTGAGGTCTTTTTCAATACGAACCTTTCTGGCATTTAAGGATAATGAGATCAATAAGGAAACTGTAAATCAGTTGTTGGAAACCAAACTGTCTAACTTCACCAGTACGGAGTATATCCTCTAAAGCCGGGTAACTAAAAATTATATATTTTTTGCAAGCCAGTCGCCCACTTCACTGGTCTTGTGTCCCTGGCCTTTATCGGCGAGGTCTTCGGTGACAATTCCTTTTGAAAGGGATTTGTTTACCACTTCCCTTATGGCTTCCGCTTCCTTAGACAAGCCCAGGTCGTCAAACATCATGGCTGCAGACAAAACCGTTGCCAGGGGATTTGCGATGTCTTTTCCGGCTGCCTGAGGGTAGGAACCATGGATGGGCTCATAGAGGCCTATAGATTCTCCCAGCGAGGCCGAGGGCATCAGTCCCATGGATCCGGAAATAACCGAAGCCTCATCTGTAAGGATATCACCAAAAAGATTTTCTGTAATAAGCACATCGTAGGAATTAGGCCATTGTACCAGGCGCATAGCCACGGCATCCACAAACTCGTAGGACACTTCAACTTCAGGATAGTCCTTTTCCATTGCCTGCACGGTTTCCCTCCACAAACGCGAAGATTCAAGCACATTAGCTTTATCCACACAACAAAGTTTTTTGGATCGCTTCATGGCCATTTCAAATCCCTTTTTAGCCAGTCGTTCTACCTCCATTCGCGTATATGTACAAGTGTCAAATGCGGTATTTCCATTATCTTCCCTCCCTCTTTTTCCAAAGTAAATACCTCCGGTGAGTTCCCGTAGAAAAACCAGGTCGGTGCCTTCAATTCTCTCCCTTTTCAGGGGGGAACGGTCAATCAGAGAAGGAAAAGTAAACGTAGGCCTTACATTGGCAAACAGTCCAAGTTTCTGCCTCATCTTTAACAACCCCTGTTCAGGCCTTACTTTTGCCGAAGGATCATTGTCGAATCTGGGATGTCCTATAGCACCGAATAACACGGCATCCGAATTTACGCAGATGTTATGAGTGTCGTCGGGGTAGGGGTCTCCCACAGCATCTATGGCCGCCGCACCGGTCAATGCGGGTTTCCAGTGAATCTTGTGATTAAATTTACTTGCTACGGCATCGCAAACCTTTACGGCTTGTTCCACAACTTCAGGACCGATACCATCTCCGGCCAATAGGGCAATAGTTAATTCCATAAAAAAAGCTTTGTTTCTGGAGGTTAAATAATGTTGAGCATTTTTTCTGTCGCCTTGATGGCGGATACGGTCTGATCTGAATCAAGTCCTCTGGTTGTGAATTCTTTATCTTCCCATTGCCATGTGATTATTGTTTCGCATAAGGCATCCGAATTACTGCCAGGGGGTATTCTAACCGCATAATCCACAAGGTTGGGCAAACTTTTTTTCTTTGCCCTGTATACTTTCCTCAAGGCGTTCATAAAGGCATCAAATTGCCCATCTCCCTGTGCGTGTTCTTCAATGCTCTCGCCCTCAAACTCCACGCAAATAGTTGTGGAAGGCTGGAGGCCTTTGGCATGGGTAAGGACATATGATTTCACAAACACCTTCTGCTGGTAACCATCACTGTCCAGAACATCGGAAATAATATAGGGCAGATCATCTTTGGTAACCCTTTCCTTCTTGTCTCCCAATTCGATAATCCTGGCGGTAACCTTTTTAATTTCTTCATCGTTTAGTGTAAGTCCCAACTCCTGAAGATTCTTCTGGATATTGGCCTTTCCCGATGTTTTCCCCAGGGCATATTTGCGTTTTCTACCGAATCTTTCAGGCAAAAGATCATTAAAGTATAAGTTCTTTTTATTGTCTCCATCTGCATGTATACCAGCGGTTTGAGTAAATACGTTGTCTCCAACTATTGGTTTGTTGGCAGGGATGACAAAGCCAGTAAATGCCGAAACCAATTTACTCACTTTAAAGAGAGAAGATTCCTGTACATTGATCCTGTATTCAGGTAAAAAATCATTTAATACGGCCACTACACTGGCAAGTGGAGCATTCCCTGCTCGTTCTCCCATCCCGTTCACGGTAAGGTGGAGTCCCTGGCACCCCGCTTTTACCGCTTCCATTACATTGGCAACACTGAGATCGTAATCGTTGTGTCCGTGAAAATCGAAATGTATCCCGGGGTAACGTTGTACAATCTTTCCTATGAATTCACCTGTTTCCCCCGGTGTTAGAACTCCCAATGTATCCGGCAATAGGACGCGCTTTACGGGTTGGGTAGCAAGAAAATCCAGGAAACTAAAGACGTATTCAGGAGAATTACGCATTCCGTTACTCCAGTCCTCTAGATAGACGTTGGTTGAAATTCCCAGGATCTGGGCTTGTCTTATTACCTCTTCAATTTCTTTAAAATGCTCTTCGGGTTTTTTCTTTAGTTGATGGGTAAGGTGATTAAGCGATCCTTTAGTCAGCAGGTTTTGTACTTTGGCACCTGCCTCTTGCATCCATTCTAATGATAGTCCTCCGTCTACAAAGGTGAGTACTTCTACACGCTCTTCAAATCCCTGATCTATTGCCCATTCCAGGATGTTTTTTACCGACTGAAATTCTCCTTCTGACACCCTTGCTGAAGCAATTTCAATACGATCAACCTTTAATTCTTCCAGCAACAGCTTCGCCATTGTCAGTTTCTCAGAAGCCGAAAAGGATACACCGGATGTCTGCTCCCCGTCTCTCAACGTAGTATCCATAATTTCTATGGTTCGCTGTGTTACAATACCTTTTTCCGGAGTTTTTTTCCGTGGTTTTTGTGAGGGGGATAATGCGGCTTCAGGCATGACGTAACAATATTTTATAAAGGCAGACCGCCGGCAAAGTCTTCGATCTCGTCTTTCATACTTAGAAGATAATCTATGTCGTCATATCCGTTAAGCATGTTTTCTTTTTTGTAAGGGTTGATGTCGAACTCTTCCTGTTCTGAACTCCCACCAATAGTAATGGTTTGAGAAGGAAGATCAATGGTAAATTCAGCCTTGGGGTCCTTTTCAATGGCTTCAAAGATCTTTTGGAGGAAGGCCGGACTCACCTGAACGGGTAAAACACCAATGTTAAGGCAGTTATTCCTGAAAATATCAGCAAAAAAGCTGGAAACCACACAGCGAAAACCGTAATCGTAAATGGCCCATGCGGCGTGCTCCCTCGAGGATCCGGAACCAAAATTTTTACCACCAACCAGGATCTTGCCCTGGTAAATAGGATTATTCAATACAAAATGTTCTTTAGGACTATTGTCCGGGTGGTAACGCCAATCCCGGAACAGGTTGCCCCCGAATCCTTTACGCTCCGTAGCTTTTAAAAACCGGGCAGGGATAATCTGATCTGTATCCACATTCTCGATAGGAAGGGGAACAGCGCTGCTTTTAAGTACGTTAAACTTATCGTAAGCCATAATTTAATGGGGTTTTAAGCGGTTTCTAATTCCATTAATTCCCTGGGATCGGTAACCCTTCCGGTAACAGCAGCTGCTGCTGCCACCAACGGACTCGCCAGTAAGGTACGAGCTCCGGGCCCCTGCCTTCCCTCAAAATTTCGATTTGAAGTACTCACGGCGTATTTCCCTGCCGGTATTTTATCATCATTCATAGCCAGACAGGCCGAACAACCAGGCTCTCTTAACTGAAAACCGGCTTCTTCCAAAATAGCCAGGATTCCTTCTTTTTCTATAGCTTCTTCAACCCGATGCGAACCTGGAACCAACCAGGCTGTAACATGATCTGCCTTTTTCCGACCTTTAACCACCTCTGCAAAGGCTCTGAAATCCTCTATTCGGCCATTGGTACAACTTCCAAGGAAAACAAAATCAATCTTTTTACCCAGCATGGCATCTCCTTCTTTGAAATCCATGTATTCTAGTGATTTCCTGTAAGTGGATACGCCTCCATCCATAGATTCCGCCGTGGGAATCCCTGAAGAGATTCCTATGCCCATTCCCGGATTGGTCCCGTATGTAATCATAGGCTCAATTATAGATCCATCAAATACGATCTCTTTATCAAATTCCGCATCTGCATCGGAATACAAAGTTTTCCAATAGGCCATTGCCTTATCCCATTCTTCGCCTTTTGGTGTGAATTCTCTTCCTTTGATATAGGTGAAGGTCTTTTCATCCGGAGCGATCATTCCGCCCCTTGCACCCATTTCAATACTCAGATTGCAGACAGTCATCCTGCCTTCCATAGACATATTCCTGAAGACTTCCCCAGCGTATTCCACAAAATATCCGGTAGCCCCGGAGGTAGAAAGTTGGGAAATTATATAGAGGGCTACATCCTTGGGAGTTACTGCCTTGTTCAAACTTCCATCTATGGTAATCCTCATTTTCCTGGGTTTGGGCTGCATGATACACTGGGTAGACAATACCATTTCTACTTCTGACGTACCTATTCCAAAGGCTATAGCACCAAAGGCCCCGTGCGTAGAGGTATGCGAATCACCACAGACTACAGTAACCCCGGGGAGGGTAATGCCATTTTCAGGCCCAATAACATGAACGATTCCATTTTTCTGATGCCCAAGTCCCCAATAAGGTATTCCATGCTCCTTGGCATTCTCTTCCAGTGCCTTCAGCTGATTCGCTGAAAGAGGATCTTTTACCGGAAGGTGCTGATTAATTGTAGGGGTGTTGTGATCGGCAGTAGCAAATGTACGTTCAGGGTAGAGGACCTTGCTATTGCGATTTTTCAACCCCAGAAATGCAACCGGACTGGTAACTTCATGTACCAGGTGCCTGTCTATAAATAAAACGTCGGGACCTTTCTCAATTTTTCTTACTACATGAGAATCCCATACTTTGTCAAATAGTGTTCTCCGTTCACTCATTGTCAATGTTTTCTAAGCCCACAAAACTAAATCATAGGGAATTGAATTGAAATTTTACCAATTGAAAATTACGATGTTCAAACTTCGGATATTGCCACCTTACCATCCTGGTAAGCACTAGCTGATGTAATTCCAGATGTTCTTATTCTTGATTAGTTCAAGATATGTGATCCTGAGCGGGAGGTTTTTTTCGAGGATCAGATCAGGATCTTCCTGCAAGACACGCATGGCGTAGAATCGCGCCGTTTTAAGGATGTCATTGTCTTTTACAATATCGGCAATTTTGAGGTTCAGAAGTCCGCTTTGCTGCGTTCCCATCAGATCTCCCGGACCACGTAGTTTCAGATCCACTTCGGCAATTTCGAAGCCATCATTGGTCCTTGTCATTGTTTCCAGGCGGGTTTTGGCCTCTGAGGATAGTTTCTGCCCTGTCATCAGAATACAATAACTCTGTTCGCCCCCACGCCCAACTCGGCCGCGTAACTGGTGCAACTGTGAGAGGCCAAATCGTTCTGCACTTTCAATAATCATGACGGTCGCATTTGGGACGTTAACACCAACTTCGATGACCGTAGTTGCCACCATGATCTGGGTTTCCCCTTTCACAAAGCGGATCATTTCGTAATCCTTATCATCAGATTTCATTTTCCCGTGGACGATGGAAATCTGATAATCCGGAAGGGGAAAATCCCTTACCATGCTCTCATATCCATCCATAAGATCTTTATAATCCAGGGCCTGGGATTCTTTGATAAGAGGATACACTACGTAAACCTGCCTGCCTTTCTTTATTTCCTCTTTGATAAATCTGAAGACTTTTAATCTGTTTGTATCATAGCGGTGGACTGTCTTCACAGGTTTTCTCCCGGGGGGTAATTCATCTATCACCGATATGTCGAGGTCACCATACAGGCTCATGGCAAGGGTACGGGGGATGGGGGTTGCCGTCATAACCAGAATATGTGGGGGAATCTCATTTTTATGCCATAATTTTGAACGCTGTGCCACTCCAAATCGGTGTTGTTCGTCAATGATGGCTAGTCCCAGGTTATTAAATTGTACCTTGTGTTCAAGCACGGCATGTGTACCCACCAGAATATGAAGACTGCCATTTTCCAGGGCCTCATGTATCTCCTTCCGATTTGATTTCCTGACAGAACCCGTTAGAAGGGCTATGGAAACATCCATTTCCCCTAGGAGTTCTTTAAGACTGTTGAAATGCTGATTGGCGAGGATTTCAGTGGGAGCCATCAGGCAGGACTGGTAACCGTTGTCAAGTGCTAGTAACATACACATCAGCGCTACAATCGTCTTTCCTGAGCCCACATCACCCTGCAAGAGTCGGTTCATCTGGGCATTACTCCCTAAATCGGCCCTGATCTCCTTGATCACCTTTTGCTGCGCCCCGGTCAGTTGAAACGGAAGATACTCTTTGTAAAAGGTGTTGAATTTTTTCCCTACGTGCTGAAATGGAAAGCCCTTTATCTTTTTTTTTCGCAACAGATTCTTTGAGATAAGCTGTACCTGTATAAAAAAGAGCTCCTCAAATTTCAACCTGAATTGGGCCCTTGCCAATTTATATTGATCCCTGGGAAAATGTATATTCAGCAATGCCTCCCTTCGGGATATGAGCTTGAGATCCTCCAGGAGGGTTGTCGTGAGTGTCTCGGGAAAGGCGCCCCTGGTTTCAAGAAAGAGTTGTTGTACAAGTTGACTTAGCACTTTATTAGTGATCCCTTTATTGCTGAGTTTTTCGGTAGAAGGATAAATAGGTTGCATCTTGATGCGCAATCCTTTTTCATGATCAGACAACAATTCCATGTCCGGGTGCGGCATAGAAAAAACACCATTGAACCACTGCGTTCTGCCAAAAATGACATAGGGTACATTGAGCTTCAGCTGTTCTTTGAGCCATTTGTGCCCTCTGAACCACACTAATTCCATTTCGCCGGTTTCATCCACAAATCGGGCGACGAGTCGTTTCCCCTTTTTTTGTTCTACCGTTTTTATGTGAACAATCCTGCCAGTAAGTTGAAGTTCTGCAGAATTACGCTCCAGCTCATTTATTTTGTAGTATCGCGTCTTGTCAATATAGCGGTTGGGAAAGTGGTGGAGAAGGTCGCTGTAGGTTTCAATTCCCAGTTCTGATTGCAATACCTGCGCCCGGTTTGGGCCTACCCCTTTGAGATACGTAATCGGGGTTTGCAAAAGATTGGGTTTCATTTGTCTAAATTAATGGTTACAAGCTTGAACTGCAACAGATCAAAATACTAATTTTGGGAAGTATGAGTAGATTCTTAAAGCCGGGCCTGATTCTTTTCTTTTTCTTATTCCGACTTTGTCATGTTGCAGGGCAGGAAGGAAGTGCATCCGACTTTCTGCGCGGGGAGATTATGATTAAGGTCGATCCATTTAATGAGTCAGTTCAGGGGCAGGTACAGTATCATTTTAGCGTTGATAACACTGTTGATTCTGTTTATCTCGATGCCAGAGCGATGAACATTAGTAAAGTAAACCTCAATGGAAGAAAGGTTCGATACACCTATGATGGGAGATATCTGGTTCTATCCAGAAAATACCGGGAAAACAAGGAATATTCTATAGACATCCATTATTCCTGCAAGCCTGATCAGGCGATGTATTTCCTTGGCTGGAATGATACAATTCCAGGCAACGAGCAGGTGTGGACCCAGGGACAGGGCAAATACAACAGTCATTGGGTTCCAAGTTTTGACGAGATGTCAGAGAAGGTCAGCTTTAGTATCAGCATTGATTTTCCTAAAGGCTATGAAGTGATATCCAATGGCAAATTAGCAAAAACAACCGATCATAATCAAACCAGCTCCTGGCATTACGAGATGATTAAACCCATGAGTAGTTACCTCCTTGCCTTTGCCGGAGGACGATACAGTTCTGAAAAGCAAATTTCGGCTTCGGGAAAACCCCTTTATCTTCATTATTACCCACATGATTCGTTAAAGGCAGAACCTACATATCGGTACACTAAAGAAATATTCGATTTACTTGAAAAAGAAATTGGGGTGCCGTATCCCTGGCAGAACTACAAGCAGGTGCCGGTACGTGATTTCCTCTATGCCGGGATGGAGAACACTGGGGTGACGTTATTTTCAGATAGCTTTATGACAGACTCGACGGCCTTCAAGGATCGGAATTATGTTAATGTCAATGCCCACGAACTGGCACATCAATGGTTTGGCAATCTTGTTACCGAACAGGATGCCTCCAGCCATTGGCTGCATGAAGGATTTGCAACCTATTATTCATGGCTGGCCCAAAAGGAATTCCTTGGGGAAGACCATTTCTACTGGATGCTGCTTGAAAAGGCAAACGAACTGGCAAATGCCGACAGGGAAGGGGAGGGGACATCCCTTCTTGATCCCACAGCTAACAGCCTTACGTTTTACGAAAAAGGAGCCTTTGCATTGCTTATGCTTCGGGAGTATTTAGGAGATGAGAACTTCAGGCGAGGAGTACAGGAATTTCTAACGGCCTTTTCATTTAAAAATGCCACAGTGGACGATTTTCTTGCACAATTAGAATCAACATCCGCCACTTCGCTTAAAAGCTTCCGGCAGCGTTGGCTTGAAAGTAAAACATTCCATGAAAAAGAGGTTAATCAGTATTTACGTAATTCATACCCTCCAATAGATCAGTTTTTTAAGGCGCGGTTAGAACTTATCTCCAGCACAGAGGATAATGAAGTAATAATTAAAAAGTTTTGGGGAAATACAACTTCCTCCGAATTCAGAAAACGTCTGATACTTCAGTACCACAGGTCACTCTCCACTGAATTCCTGAAAAAGGCCTTTAATAGTGCCGACTTCAAGGTAAGACAGGCCCTTTCCTTTCTCCCAGGCCCTATACCCGAAGAGCTGATTGAGGATTACGAGTCTTTATTGAATGACAAGAGCTATATTACCCTTGAGAATGCATTGTTCAAACTCTGGATACTCAGACCCGGACAACGGAAGACATACCTAGACAAGTGCAGGGGAATTACCGGCTTTTCCAATAAAAACATCAGGCAATTATGGTTGCTTTTGGCTATCTTGACCAGGG
Source organism: Muriicola sp. E247 (assembly GCF_041358175.1). Lineage (NCBI taxonomy): Bacteria > Pseudomonadati > Bacteroidota > Flavobacteriia > Flavobacteriales > Flavobacteriaceae > Muriicola > Muriicola sp. E247. Next base: position 389,367 of record NZ_JBGKBE010000002.1, on the reverse strand, counting down.
ATTACCTTCCCGTTGAAGAGCTGGAGGAGTATACAAAAGAGCTGTTTTCTTATACGGCGGAACCGTATCCAATGGAAGTAAGGCAGCTGGCTTTTCAACTCATTGGTGAAGTTTTTCCTTATGAAGATAAAAATCTTAAGGATCTGGTCAACGCTGCCGTTCATCCGGCATGGCAATTTCGCCAATTTGCTAGGACCATCCTTAAAGACCTGATTAGTGATGAAGTACAGGAGGAAAGATTGAGATCCCTGCTGAATGAACTTAAAGGCGAGGAATATAAATATTTGTCAAACGAATTAAACGAGGAATGAGAGCATTGGTAATATCAGGAGGTGGTAGCAAAGGCGCATTTGCCGGGGGTGTAGCTCAGTTCCTTATGGAACAGCAGAAGCACCAATACGATCTGTTTTTGGGGACGTCTACGGGCAGCCTTTTGATTTCCCATCTGGCACTGCAGAAAATTCAGAAAATCAAGGAAGTGTACACCTCAGTTACCCAAAATAGTATTTTTAGTAACTGCCCATTTACAATTCAAAAGAAACACGGGGTATCCAATATTGGGATAGCCCACTGGAATGTGCTGAAAAACTTTTATAACGGCAGTAAAACTTTCGGCGAAAGCCACAATCTACTGAAGCTTATTAAGAAAACTATTACTCCGGAAGAATTTGAAATCCTGAAACACGGACCCAAGGATATAGTGGTAACCGTATCGAATTTATCCCTGAACCAGATCGAGTACAAATCCATTAACGACTTTGAATACGATGATTTTTGTGAATGGATTTGGATTTCCTGTAATTACACCCCATTTATGAGCCTGGTCAGGAAGGAAGGCTGTGAATATGCAGATGGGGGTCTGGGCAGTATGGTGCCGATCGAGGAAGCTGTAAAACGAGGGGCTAAGATTGTAGACGCCATAATCCTGCATACAGAAACCACCCATTTTAACCGTATGCCTTCAAGAAATGCATTTTCCCTTCTTACGAATATGTTTGCTTTTATGCTCGATCGTATCGAACGGCAAAATATCCGTATCGGAAAGTTTGTAGCCAACAACAATGACGCGATTATCAACTTTTACTACACGCCTATAGTTTTAACTACCAATTCTCTCATCTTTGAGAAAGAGAAGATGACTGCCTGGTGGGAGAGTGGATTTCAATATGCCGAAGCAAAAAGCCACCAGCAAAGTCAGTTACAGATAGAACTTGAATAGAGGGGCTACCAGAGATCACTAATTTCTTTTTTGACGAATGCAAGCGCAGTAGCCGACGGAGATTGCTTGTCCATTGTTTCATTCAGGATATCTTCCCTAAGCTTGTCTGCAGAATCTGATTCGCTCATCCCTGCACGACGTATTGCTTGTATTGTAGCACTTTTAGCGGCCTTAATTACATTCCAGCATTCATCACTCATATAGATCTGCTGTGATAAATTGTGATCAAATTCATTTTCTATATTCCTGATGAGCAGGTTTTCATAGGCTGCTTTATCCGCCGAAACAGGAGCTACCCGAACTACTAAATTTGGAATGGAAATTCTTTCGAGGAAAAGTGCCAGACGCTCATAAGCCTGTAAACGTATTGGAAGCGCACTCTTCTGAGAATCTTTGTGCAGAAGATAACGCCTTCTGCCTTCTTCATTTTTGGTATGTAATCTAAAAAAATAAAAAGCAACAGCCCCTGTGACTACTGCCGGTAATAAATAGCCGAATAGTTGTAAAATTCCGTCTCCGGTCATAATTTTTTGGTGTTTGATTTGATTTCTGAAACTACAACGCAGGGATCAAATAAAAAGTATACCAGATCCGGGTTTGTCCGGAAGCCAGTTTAACTCATTTTGATCTATTTCATCATATCCTTTACGGTCCTGTAAAAGGTGTCATAAGGGGGTTGTACTTTAATCCGGGTACTGGTTTCTATCCCGCTAAAGCCGTATTCACTTTTACCTGTTGCCTCTAAGCGCAAGGGTGCAATTCCGAAATTTTCAGTTAATACTGTGACTACACCTGCAGCCTGCAATGAACTGAGGGCCCAGTTGTTTTTTAATTTCAACTCTTTAAAATCGAGAGCATTGCTGTTGGTTTCTACTGTAATCTTAAGCTCGGGATATTTTTTGAGAACCGCTGCTATTTTTTCCAATACCGGCAAGGCTTCGGCAACTACCTCAAAGTTTCGGTCTACTTCCTTAAATAGAAATACGTTATTAAGAACCAGCGTTACAGCTCCGTTGCTCAGGCCTGTTTTTACCTCTGTTCCCAGGTCATTTTTAAAATTGGTCAGCAAAGCAAGGGTGAGGGAATCAGTCTGAGTAAGCGCAGCACTTATATTCTTTAACTGATTTTCCTTTGATCTGAGTGTCTCCAGCGACTTACTGATATTTTCGGTTTTCTTGTTTGAGAGTTCAGTGAAATTGGTCAGATTCTGCAATAAGGAGGCATTAGTGGCTCTTAACTCTTCCATTTGAAAATTAACCGCCTCCATCTCAGCTTTGTATTTGGCTGATTCCCGCTTTACCGAGGATAATTCAGTCTGCAGTTGTTGAATTTCAGCTTCTTTTTCCTCCAACTGAAATTGAAGCTCTTTTTTACTCTGACTTATACCAATACTGCATATTAATATCATCAGCAATATTGTTATCCCTTTCTTTTTCATTTCTCTTTTGTGATTGTTAATTAGGACTTATTTAAATAGTCGAGGCTTAATTCAGTAAGGGCTTTAACACCTAAAATCAACCCGCTGTCATCTATAATAAAATCCGGGGTATGGTGTCCAAAGGACTCTGTATTACCCGGTGTCATCCCGCCGAGAAAGAAGAAAAAACCGGGAACTTCTCTTTGAAAATAAGAAAAGTCCTCAGCTCCAGTGATAGCCTTTTGTTCTACCACATTGCTTTCTCCTGCGACCCGTATTAAGGTGGGAAGCATGGCAGACACCAGCTTAGGCTCGTTGTAGGTAATATCCGTAGCGTCTTTTATTTCAATGGTAGCTTCACCTCCATACGCCTTGGCAATAGCGGGCACCATTTCCATCATTCTTTTGTTGAGCTTGTCTTTCATGTCGTAATCCAGTGTTCTGATAGTACCGAGCATTTCTGCACTTTCAGGGATTATATTGAACCTGACACCACTTTTGATCTTTCCAACAGTAATGACTGCTGCCTCGTTGGTCAATTCTGTTTCCCTGCTGATAATCGTTTGAAGTCCATCTATAATTTTCGCACTGATCAGAATAGGATCAACACCGGCCCAGGGTCTTGAGCCGTGAGCTTGTTTTCCTTTTACATTAATGGTAAAGCTCTGAGCAGCTGCCATGGCGCCTCCCGACTTATACCTGATCATGCCCACGGGGGTTTGAGAATTGATGTGTAAACCAAAAATGGCATCTACATCGGGGTTTTTAAGAACCCCTTCCTTCACCATAAGTTTGGCACCACCCTCTTCTCCGGGTGGAGGACCTTCTTCAGCAGGCTGAAAAATAAACTTAATCGTACCATTAATCTTATCCTTGTTGTTAGCCATTACCTCTGCAACACCCATCAGGATGGCAGTATGTGTGTCGTGACCACAAGCGTGCATCACCCCAACCTTCTCTCCCAGAAATTCGGAAGTGACAGTAGATTTAAAAGGTAATTCATTTCGCTCGTAAACAGGAAGGGCATCGATATCGGCTCTAAGGGCCACAGTTTTTCCAGGACTATCGCCTTTTAAAATACCCACAACCCCGGTATGTGCCACTCCCGTCTGTACTTCAATCCCTAGCGAGGCTAAATGAGCAGCAATTTTAGCGGCAGTTTTAAATTCTCTGTTAGACAGTTCGGGATTCTGATGTATGTCTCTTCGCCATTCGATCACTTTAGACTCAACATTCTGGTATGCCTCCCCCAAATTGTGGGATTGGGAATGCATATTAATGACAAACAGACAACAAAGGCCTGCAATGAAAGTAGTTCTCATATTTAGAAATTAAAATTTAACAAGTTGATACCCCTGATTCTGGAGTTGAATTAATGCGGTCATAGCCGATAATCCGAATTGTACGCCCTCTATAGTTTCTGATCTGGGAAAATCACGGGAGAAGGAAGACTGGCCGCAAAAAATAATTTGTACTCCCGCATCGAGCAGGGCTTTAACCATTTCTTCATTCGGATTCTCAATACCGTATTTTTTTTGATATTCCTCACTGTTCATGATGTCTTTAGAAGCCTTGTTATGTACTACAAGCGCTACGCTCAGGTTCTCCAGTGGTACTCCCGCCTGTGCGTGCATATTGAGAAACCTGGCAGCGGTTTCAATACTGGCATTGAGAGCGGACTTAGATTCCGGGCTGTTCATGATATCAAATACTACCTTAAGGGGTTCTTCCAGCGAAGTCTGATAATCAGGATTATCAACAGGCCATACTGCACCGAACTTGGCAATGACCGGCCCTTGCTGACGCGTCTGGGCAGCTAGCATATTTGGAAAAATAATGAGCCCCAAAAATGTAAGTAACAACGGTTTAGATATCATAGAGAGGAATAAAAGCTAAAGATATTCAAATTGAATAAAATTGTGATGTAATGTTTATAATAATTAAATCGGGCGTTTTAGCAACCGGGCAATAATGGCTAACTTCACGTTTTTAAATCGGGACATTTTTGAAACACTTTCTAGACGATCTCAATGAGGCCCAAAAAGCGCCTGTTCTGCACAAAGACGGACCACTGATGGTCATTGCCGGTGCGGGCTCGGGCAAAACCCGTGTTCTTACCTATCGTATCGCACATCTCATGGAACAGGATGTGGATGCCTTTAATATTCTCGCCCTGACCTTTACCAATAAAGCGGCCAGGGAGATGAAGAAGCGAATAGCTGATTTGGTGGGTACTACTGAGACAAAGAATTTATGGATGGGAACCTTCCATTCGGTTTTTGCGAGGTTGCTCAGGTATGATGGCGATAAACTGGGCTACCCCAGTAATTTTACCATTTATGATACCCAGGATTCCCAACGATTGATAGCTTCGATTATCAAAGAAATGGGGCTCGATAAGGATATTTACAAATACAAACAGATCCAGAACAGAATCTCATCGTATAAGAACAGCCTGATTACGGTCAAGGCCTATTTTCAGAACCCCGAATTGCTGGAGGCAGATGCCATGGCCAAAAGACCCAGACTGGGGGATATTTACCAGCAATATGTAGACCGATGCTTTAAGGCCGGGGCCATGGATTTTGATGATTTGCTCCTGAGAACAAATGAATTACTCACCCGTTTTCCCGAAGTGTTGCTTAAGTACCAGGACAGATTCCGTTATATTCTCGTGGATGAGTATCAGGATACCAACCATTCCCAATACCTGATCGTTAAGGCGCTCTCCGACCGCTATCAGAATATATGTGTAGTGGGAGATGATGCCCAGAGTATTTATTCCTTTAGAGGAGCTAATATCACCAACATCCTGAATTTTCAAAGGGACTATGACGATGTGGCTGTGTATCGCCTGGAACAGAATTACCGTTCGACAAAAAACATTGTCAATGCGGCCAATGCCATCATCGCAAAGAATAAGAATCAGTTAGAAAAAGTGGTATGGACCGCCAATGACGAAGGTTCAAAAATAAAACTGCACCGTTCTGTGACAGATGCAGAAGAAGGCCGGTTTGTAGCGAGTTCCATTTTTGAGAACAAAATGCAGCAGCAACTGCCGAATAGTCATTTTGCCGTTCTCTACAGGACTAACTCCCAATCGAGGGCCATTGAAGACGCCTTGCGTAAAAGGGATATCCCTTACAGGATCTACGGCGGACTTTCATTTTATCAGCGGAAGGAAATAAAGGATTTGCTTTCCTATCTCAGACTGGTGATCAATCCCAAGGACGAGGAAGCCCTGAAGCGGGTAATTAATTTTCCTGCCAGGGGAATCGGGCAAACTACCTTGGACCGCTTAACCGTTGCTGCCAATCACTACAACAAATCGATTTTCGAAATCATTGAAAATCTGGATAAAATCGATCTGAAAATAAATTCAGGAACCAGGCGAAAGCTGGAGGACTTTGTGAATATGATCAAGAGCTTCCAGATCTTGAACAAGGAGGCAGACGCTTTTACTTTGGCAGAGCATGTAGCGAAAAAATCGGGTCTTCTGCTTGAATTCAAAAAAGATGGAACACCCGAAGGAATCGCCCGGATGGAAAACATTGAAGAGTTGCTCAACGGAGTTAAAGATTTTGTAGAAGGACAGAAAGAGTTGGCCGATGCCAAGGGAGACCTCACCGAATTCCTCGAGGATGTAGCGCTGGCAACCGATATGGATAAGGACACCAGTGATGAAGACAGGGTAGCCCTGATGACTGTGCACATGGCCAAAGGCCTTGAATTTCCCTATGTCTATATTGTAGGAATGGAAGAAGATCTTTTTCCATCTGCGATGAGCATGAATACGAGAAGTGAGCTGGAGGAAGAACGACGCCTCTTTTACGTGGCCTTAACAAGGGCCGAAAACGAGGCGTATCTCACCTACACCCAGAATCGATACCGATGGGGGAAATTGATTGATGCTGAACCGAGTAGATTCCTCGAAGAAATTGACGAGAAATACATTGACAACCTTACACCCGTAGATAATTACCGATTTAAACCGCTGATCAATACCGACATTTTCGGGGATGTTGACAAGAGTAAACTCAGGCAAAACAAGCCAACAAATGGGACACCGCCCGCAGTAGGCAGACCAACGCAGGATCAGCTGAGGAAATTAAGAAAGATAAGGCCTAACCTGGGGGATCCTGCTCCCGGAAAACCTATGGCTATGCCCGACTTGTCTGTTGGGACTCTGGTGAATCACACCCGTTTTGGTAAGGGAAAGGTTATCAGGCTCGAAGGTGCCGGAAATGACAAAAAGGCCGAAATCTTGTTTGATAAGGGAGACGTAAAAAAACTCTTACTCCGATTCGCAAAACTGGAAGTTTTATCTTAGGACATATGCAGGCTGAATTCATAAAATTATACAACGACAATCCCAATCCCAATGAGATCAGGAAGATAGTGCGGGTACTTCAAAAAGGAGGTCTGATAATCTACCCCACGGATACAGTTTACGGACTTGGATGCGATATCACCAAGACAAAAGCCCTGGAAAGGATCGCGAGGATTAAGGGTGTAAAATTAGCGAAGGCTAACTGGTCTTTTGTTTGTGCTGACCTAAGTAATTTGTCGGATTATGTCAGGCAGATAGACACCCCTACCTTTAAGATACTAAAACGGGCCCTGCCAGGACCCTATACTTTTATTTTACCAGGGAACAATAGTCTACCCAAAGCCTTTAAAAACAAGAAAACTGTAGGAATCCGGGTGCCGGATAACAATATTGCCAAGGCCATTGTTGAAGCCCTGGGAAATCCAATTGTTTCAACTTCCATCAGGGATGAAGACGATGTAATAGAATACACCACGGATCCGGAATTGATCTATGAAAAGTGGCAGAATTTGGTAGACATCGTAATTGATGGGGGATATGGGGATAATGTACCTTCAACAGTGATCGACCTATCTGCTGATGAGCCCGCCGTGATCAGGGAAGGCAAAGGAAAGCTCAACATACTGTAATAAAAAACCGCGATACCATAGGTACCGCGGTTAGTATTTTTATCAAACTTCCAACTTATTTTATAGCCGGATCTTTCATTCCTTCTTCGATCATGCTGTAGAACTGATCCAATTTAGGTAATACCACAATTCTGGTTCTTCTGTTCTTTGCACGGTTTGTAGCGGTATCATTGCTCATCAATGGTACGTAATAACTTCTGGCAGCAGCCGTCATACGGGCAGGATCAACTCCGAAATCATTTTGCAGAATACGTACAATTGAGGTCGCTCTTTTTGCACTAAGATCCCAGTTGTCTAGTAAAACTCCGGAACGGTAAGGTACATTGTCTGTATGTCCTTCCACCATAAACTCAAAATCGGGTTTATTGTTAACTACTTTAGCAACTTTCCCTAAGACTTCCTTAGCAGCGGAGGTAACATTGTAACTACCTGAGCTAAACAACAATTTGTCAGAGATAGAAACGAAGACTACTCCTTTTTCAACGCTGATTTCGATGTCTTCATCATCAAGATTTCCTAGTACTCCTTTTAAACTTTGTACAAGAGAAAGGTTTACAGAATCCCTTCGCGTAATTGCATCTTGCAATTTGCGGATGGTAAGATCTTTTTCCTGCAGACTCTCCAGGGATTTTTCAAGGTTTTCCGCACCTTTGGTTGTCAGGGTGGTAAGGTTCCCCATGTTGTTAATCAATTCCTGGTTATTGGCCTTTAAAAAGGCATTCTGATCTTCAAGGGTGTTAAGACGAGCGGTGGCAGTGGCCTTTTCTTCCAGACAAGTGTTCAGCTTTACTGTAGCTGAATTCAACAGGTCCTGAGTTTCCTTTTGTTTAGCCTCCAGTTCGGCATATTTCTTTTGTGAGACACAAGAAGACAAGAGAACCATAATTCCCAAGCTACCTAAGAGTAATTTTTTCATATCATTAAATGGTTTAATTTTTATAATTGTTGTTATTGCTAAGCTATGCCGCAATTTGACCCCAAAATTATACAATAGCCCATACGCTTATTTATGAACATTGTTAATCTTTTACTAAATTGTTAAAACTGCGCACTCTATATACGTAGTGAGACCACACTATGGATTTTGTTCGGTAGTACTTTTCAACAAAATCAGCTTTTTCTCTTTTTCTGTACATTTTCCGAAACTGTCTGTAGTAACTCAGGTGAGCTCTTAAAACGGCGAGGCAGTGGTTCATTTTTCCCTGCAGGATAAAACGAAGCGCCGCTATTCCGTCCAGTAGAAGTCGCGTCACAATAATAAGTAATGCCTTTCTTCGCGGGAGATTCTTGGTAATGGAGAAAAGGGAATTCCTGAAATTCAAATAGGTCTTTTTAGGATTCATATTACTAAGGGTAGATCCTCCAAGGTGTAGTATTTGTGAAGTACCCACATAGTACACTTTATACCCTTTGTTCTGAGCCCTCCAGCAAAGATCAACTTCCTCCTGATGCGCAAAATAATCCTCGTCAAATCCTCCAAGATCATCAAAGACCTTCTTCCTGATAAACATGCAGGCTCCGGTAGCCCAGAAGATCTCGGTTGTGTCATTGTACTGACCCTTATCTTTTTCCAGGGCCTGAAAAATCCTTCCACGGCAGAAGGGATAACCAAGTGAATCAAGGAATCCCCCTGCGGCACCGGCATATTCAAAATATTCTGGTCTCAGGAGATCGAGGATTTTTGGCTGGATGATAGAAACTTCCGGCTTTAGCTGAAACAATTCCATTATCGGCAATAGCCAGTCTGGTGTAACTTCCACATCGGAATTCAACAGACAGTATACTTCGGCATCAATGTGTTTCAGGGCCTCGTTATAGCCTCCTGCAAATCCCGCATTGGTTTTATTTTGAATAACCCCTACATCTGGATAATTATTTTTTAAGAACGCCACAGATCCGTCTGTAGATGCATTATCTGCTACGTAGATCCTTGCTCCCTGGGAGTATTCAATGACCGAAGGGAGATAACGCTCAAGCAGCGCTTCACCATTCCAATTAAGTATGACAATGGCTAAATCTAACATGCTGAGAGTTCCTGTTTATCTGGCATAGTCCGAGGTGCATTTTGCAAGGCCACAAAGTAAAGAAATAAATTGCATATGTATTTATTTGGCGGAAGGGGAGGACTACTTGCTATTTGGTGTATACGAAGGAAGTTCCTCCAGAAAGATATAGGTCGATCGGGCGTAATCCATCTGGCAGAAATAATGACTGTATCCGTTGGTGACCATAAGATACCGTGCCCTAAGATCCATATTGTAACGGGCTATCTGATCGAATGTATCTTTTGATATCTTCACTTCCGGGGCTTTGCATTCAACGAGTATTTCTATTTCGCCCTGCGGTGTATACACAACGACATCAACACGTTTGGGCAAGGAATTAATCCGTATCTGCTTTTCAACATTAATGAGGCTTGCCGGATATTTTTTATCTGAAATCAGGTAATGTAATACATGTTGTCGAACCCATTCTTCAGGCTGATAAACAACGAATTTTTTACGGATGATGTCAAAGATCAGGGATTTATTTTCCCTATTTTTGAATCGAAACTGATAGCCCGGAAAATTCAGGTTTTCCATGGTGCAAATTTGATGATTTTTTTTCGATGGAAGAAGTAAAGCGGCTTATTGATGAGATTCGAAAAGGCGAGATCAAACCGATCTATTTCCTGATGGGGGAGGAGGCATACTACATTGATAGAATCGCTGAATACATCAGTAAAAATGTACTGTCTGAAGAAGAAAAAGGGTTTAACCAGATGGTGCTTTACGGGAAAGAAGTAACCGTAGACGATATAGTTTCCAATGCCAAACGCTTCCCCATGATGTCTGAACGACAGGTGATTATTGTAAAGGAAGCCCAGCATCTGTCGCGAACCATTGAACAATTGGCATCCTACGCAGAGAATCCACAACCTTCTACTGTGCTTGTCATTTGTTATAAATACAAAAAACTGGACAAGCGTAAAAAATTGCATAAGCTTCTTAAAGCTCCGAATGGACATGTTTTTGAAAGCAAGAAATTATATGAAAACCAGGTATCTGAGTGGATTCGGAAAATACTGAAGACGAAAGGGTATCCCATTTCGTATAAGGCTTCCATTCTTTTGGTGGAATTTTTAGGAACCGATCTGAGTCGAATCAATAACGAACTAGATAAATTGTCTGTTGTTCTCCCGCAAAATACAGAGATAACACCTGAAATCATTGAGAAGCATATCGGGATCAGTAAGGATTATAATAATTTCGAACTTAAAAAGGCTATTGGGGAAAAGGATATTCTCAAAGCCACAAAAATCATAACGTATTTCGCACAAAATCCAAAGGACAATCCCTTTGTGGTAACCATATCCCTGCTTCATACCTTTTTTACCCAACTGCTGCAGTATCATGGCCTGAATGACCATTCGGCCAGGAATGTAGCAAGTGCACTGAGGATCAATCCTTATTTTGTGGACGAATTCCAAACCGCAGCACGGAATTATTCCATGAAAAAATCGAGTAAAGTGGTTTCTTACCTCAGAGAACTGGATATGAAAGGCAAGGGGGTAGGCGCGTACAATATCAGTCAGGCCGACCTGCTGAAAGAACTCCTGGTAAAAATTATGTAGGCCTTATTTCTTATCGATACTGTATTTACCCGGTCCTAATAGGATAATTGTAATAAATACCGTAAGAAAAAGAAGTGCTTTTTCCTTAGTGCCAAACGGGTCCTGTGCGTGCGCAACAAATGCAGCAACCGCCATAGTAATAGCCGTTGGTAAGGCAGCCCATCGGGTCTTAAATCCGATCATCACCAGGATAGGACAAATGAATTCGCCTATTATTGCTAAAAAAAGAGTAGGAGTCGCACCCAGGCCAAGGGGATCTCCAAATTCGAAATCTCCGGAGAGTAATTTTTGAAATTTAGGGTATCCGTGGGTGAGCATCATGGCAGAAGCCGATATTCTCAAAAATGCCAGACCGATATTAACTTGCAGGTTATTTTTCATGATTCTGTTGGGGATATGTTAACTAAATGTAAAATAATTTTAGAAAAAAACAATAATCTAGGAAAGAATAGTATCAATTTGTGCGACTAGTTCATCAACATCGGACGTATTAAACGCCAGGGGAGGTTTTATTTTCATGACATTATCATAAGGGCCATCAGTACCTACTAATATGAATTGCTCCCTTAATCTGTTCTTTAAAAACCCGGCTAATTTTGTATTGGGTTGCCCTTTTTCATCAATCATTTCCATCCCCAGGAATAATCCATGACCTCTGACATCACCGATGGTCTTATGTTTTATTTGCAAGGCCTGTAATTTCTTTTTTAGGTATTCTCCGGTCTGTAGGGCGTGTTCCTGTTTCTTTTCATTCTCGATGACCTCCAGAACTGCAAGTCCGATTGCACATGAAACGGGATTCCCACCAAAAGAGCTAAAAAATTCCGGTCCCTTTTCAAAGGAAGAGGCGATCTTGCTGGTGGTTATTACAGCTCCCATAGGATGTCCATTCCCCATGGGTTTCCCAATCACAACGATATCAGGGATGACGTCGTATAGTTCAAAACCCCAGAAAACTTCTCCAAGCCTCCCAAAACCAACCTGCACTTCGTCGCTTATACAGATTCCACCCTGCTCCCTGATCGCAGGATAAATCGCATTGAGATAGCCCTTGGCTAAAGGAACCTGCCCGCCACACCCCACTATTGGTTCAGCAATGAAGGCAGCAATGCTGCCCGAATGCTTTTCTATCAGTTCCAGTGCATTTTGTGCATAGGCGGCACCGGCACTCCCATCGTTTTCCCATGAACTTCCATACACCTTGGGTATTGGGGTTTGAAGTGTGTCCTCTGGCTTCCCATTTCCGGTGTCAGCACTGTATTTATAAGAACTAATCTCCATTCCCGCCTGTGTATGTCCATGGTAGCCGTGTTCAAGGACCATAATCTTTTTCTTCAGTGTATGGGCTCTGGCCATTCTGATGGCCAGATCGGTTGCTTCACTTCCTGAATTAACGAAGTAGACTTTATTCAGGGGTTCCGGAAATCTTCTGAGCAAGGCATCGCTGTAGTTACGCAAGGCATTGTAGATATATCGGGTATTGGTATTTAATGTTGCCATAGCTTTTTGCCCGGCTTCCACTACATGTGGATGGCAATGGCCCACCAACATAATATTGTTATAGGCATCAAGAAAGGTGTTTCCTTCCGCATCATACATATACTGAAACGCCGCACCCACCATATGAATGGGATTTTTATAGCTGAGGGAAAGATTTTTACCAAAGTGTTTTTGTCGATGTTCCAGCAAGGCTGTCCCGGTAACTGGTGTGGTATTTGGAAAACCACATACTCCTCTAATTTTTCTTTTCGCATGAATTGGACTAATCCTCAACCACTGATAAAGCAATTTCCAGGCTCCCTTCTCACTGATTGTTATATATTCCGATTGGGGATTTTCCCGACTATTGAATGCCGACTGGCAAACGCTGATGCAGAGCCTTGCGGCAATGAGGTAGTAAAGACTGTCGCATTCCGATTCGGTCAGTGGGAGTTGCCGGTGATATCCTTTGAGAACCTTGAGCCCTGAAACCATAGGAAGGTCTTTTTGCATCATGGCGTAGGTCATCCCAATGGCCACCTCATTGACCAACCAGGTATGACACATATCCCCAAAATCGATAATCCCTGTTACTTTATTACGGTCTGTAAGTACATTCCAGTCGTTTCCGTCATTGTGAATAAGACTTTTGCGAAACTGATCTGCAAATGGGACAAGGTGTTCCCTAAATTGTAACATGAAATATGAAACGAGGTTTCGATCAGAGGGATTTGGGATAAATTGAAGCAAGGGCTTTGATAAATGGAGATGTCTGAGGTCCCAGGGAATTTCTCTGGCCTCAAATACTTCTTCCTGATGGGTAATTAATTTGAGGTCCATTTTACCTAAAAAACTGCCGAATGATTCCATCAGGGCAGGGGTGTGGGGTACTTCTCCTAAAAATGACCCTTCCACAAAAGTTAACAACCTGTAAATATTTCCGCTTTCTTCAACAAATACTTCTCCCGAGGTGGTTGTTATCCCTTTTGGGAAACTATTAATCTTTAAGGTATTTAATTGTAGTAGTACCCGTTCTTCGGCAAGGAGTTCCTTTTTTATACGGATGGAATTCTGGTATATTTTCAGAATAAAATTACCTTCTTTGGCCTCAACCTTATAATTCGTACTTCCATAGCCTTCCAGCCTGGAAACCGAGTTAAGTTGTAGCTTGTAATGTTCTTTCAGGATGTTATTTATCCCCATAGGAGTTTCTTAAGCTCTCTAAACATATAATATTTATCAGAGACAGAAAAAGAAACAACAACTTAACGAAGGCTTGGATAGTCTGTAGGATTTACCTCGTGCATAATTTGGTAAATTTTTTCAAAAATATCTTCGGCATTGGGTTTTGAAAAATAATCTCCATCGGATGCATAGGCGGGGCGGTGTGAATTAGCACTCAGCGTCTGCGGCGGACTGTCAAGGTATTGAAAAGCTCCCTGTTTTTCAATGATCTCCTGCATAAGATAGGCCGCACATCCTCCGGGTACATCCTCATCAACTATCAAGAGACGATTCGTTTTCTGTATGCTTCTAAGGACATCTTTTTCAAGATCAAAAGGCAGTAGGGACTGGGCATCAATAATCTCTGCATCAATACCTACCTCCTTCAGCTCACTGGCTACTTCCATTACTATTCTCAGAGTAGACCCATAAGACAATACTGTGATATCGCTACCTTCTTTAACCGTTTCAACACGGCCTATGGGAGTACATAATTCTCCCAGGTTAGAAGGTTTGGGTTCCTTAAGACGATAACCGTTGAGGCTTTCGATAACCAGGGCGGGTTCGTCACTTTTAAGAAGGGTGTTGTAAAACCCGGCAGCCTTTGTCATGTTCCGGGGCACAAGGATATACATCCCCCTGAGCAGATGTATTATTCCTCCCATCTGCGAACCAGAGTGCCATATGCCTTCCAGCCTGTGCCCACGTGTGCGCACTATTAAAGGGGCTTTTTGTTTTCCAACGGTTCTGTAGAGTAAAGTCGCCAGGTCATCACTCAGGGTTTGCAGACAATACATCAGATAATCGAGATACTGGATTTCAGCAATAGGCCTCAGCCCTCGGAGTGCCATGCCTATTCCTTGTCCGATGATGGTAGTTTCGCGTATCCCTGTATCGGAAACCCTTAATTTTCCGTATTTCTTCTGCAGACCTTCCAGTCCTTGATTCACATCTCCTATAGCCCCGCTATCTTCTCCAAAAATGAGTACCTGAGGGTATTTGGAGAACAAGGCGTCAAAATTATCCCTGAGTATAATTCGGCCATCAACCGATTCCGGATTTTCCGCGTAAGTGGCTTTAATTTCAGAAATGTTAGTAGCATTTGTAGGGAGTTCGCTGTACAAATGTGAACTGAAATGATGTTGATTTCTCCCGAGGTAATCAGAAATCCATTGTTGAAGAGACGTTTTCTGAGTTGTTTCTTCTCCGAGAACATACCTGAGTGCCTTTCGGGCATGGGAAGCCAGATCCTTTTTCAGGGGTTCTTCAATAGCGATCAGGTCATTTTTAACCTTATTTATAAAGACTTTATTGGGACTGCTTTGCTCTAACGCACCGAGGAGACTAACCAGTTGTTTCTTGTCTTCTTTGTGCGGATTGAGAAATTCATTCCAGGCGTCCTTTCTGGCCATTCTGATTTCCGTCTTTATCCTTTTCTCCAGTGCCGCTAATTCCTCTTCTGTGGCAATTTTATTGGATAGAATCCATTCTTTGAACCGTTTGTTGCAATCATTTTCCTTCTCCCAGGCCAGCCTTTCATCCGACTTGTATCTTTCATGCGATCCCGACGTACTGTGGCCCTGTGGTTGCGTAAGTTCAGTAACATGGATCAAAACGGGGACATGTTCTTCCCTGGCTATATCAGAGGCATTTTCATAAGCGTGGATAAGTGCGGTGTAATCCCAGCCTTTTACCCTGAGAATTTCATAGCCTGCTTCCTCTTCGGTTCTTTGAAACCCTTTTAGGATCTCGGAAATATTTTCTTTGGTGGTCTGATACTTTGCAGGAACAGAAATGCCATAGGCATCATCCCAGACACTTATTACCATAGGTACCTGAAGTACACCTGCAGCATTGAAGGTTTCAAAAAAATGTCCTTCACTAGTACTGGCATTCCCTATGGTTCCCCAGGCGACTTCATTCCCGTTATTTGAAAAATTATCCCCTTTGATTGATTTTTCATTTCGATAAATCTTGGAGGCAAGTGCGAGTCCGAGTAAACGGGGCATCTGGCCGGCAGTCGGGCTAATATCAGGGCTGCTATTCTTTTGAGCAGTAAGGTCTTTCCAACTTCCATCTTCCTGAAGGCTGAACGTACCAAAATGTCCCCCCATTTGCCGGCCGGCGCTCATGGGCTCTTTCTCAATATCAGTAGTGGCATAAAGGCCGTGGAAAAATTCTTTGGGAGAAAGCAGTCCAAGTGCCATCATAAAAGTCTGATCCCGGTAATAGCCACTGCGGAAATCACCATCCTTAAAAGATCGTGCCATCGCGAGTTGAGGCAATTCTTTCCCGTCTCCGAAGATTCCAAATTTAGCTTTGCCGGTAAGAACCTCCCGCCTTCCGAGAAGACTGCATTCCCGACTCATGACTGCGATTTCATAATCGTAGAAGATCTGCTTGCGAAATTCATCAAAGGAAATATCCTCGCTGGTTTGAAGATCAGGGTTCATAGTCGGAAAATTTCTACGAAAATATCAAAAACTGAGGATTTTTACAATAGAAAAGAAGGGATAATCATTAACAATTTGTCAATAAAAAGCTATGAATTGCCCAATTAATTAAAAGAAGAAAAGTTTTTGGAGAAAAAAATAAGAATAATTTAATATCTAAAACCACTTTCGAGTAAACAGTCCGATAAGTGTTCTGGGACTGAGCGTCACTACAAAACGAATCTTTTCATCATAATCAGGTTGCGCAATTTCCCAACCGTTATTCGAATAAAGCGGGAAATACAGCTCGAAATAATCTGTAACCAGATTTAATCGAACCCCGGAATCGTATACAAACCTCGGATCCATCCCCCGGTTTCTTACATACCCAAGATCTCCGTATAACTCTATCCAGCGCCAGAGGTTAAAACTGGCATTGACCGTAGTTATCCAATCATTAGCAAAGGGATTTTCGAGTTGGGATTTAAATCCGCCCTCGGCAATGATAATTTGCTGACTGGTGATACCTGATTCTTCAGATCGTCCCAGATAATTGTAATCAAACAAATAATCTGTAGGTCTGTCCAGGGCAAAACTGAAGAAATCAGAATTGGTCTCATTCCTGAGAAACTTACCGGCAAAAAATCTCAGGTTGAGTTGCCTGTTATTATCAAACAATTTCCTGTATTCAAAATTAAGCGCCAACTTGGCAAAATCGGCCGAATACTGGGCGTCCATAAACCAGGAGAAGAAGTTGATAATCCCATTGTTATAATGGTTGTATCGCATATTGAATACACTGTAATCAGGATCGGTCTCTATGGTCAGGGAGGGGTCTATATCCCGCAGAACATTCACGTATCGGAAAACGAGGGACTTTCGTTCGTTGGAAATTAAATCATCAGGACGCCAACCGAGTCCCACGGCAGGGGTGATCGTACTGTATCGCGAATTGGTCTGGAAGTGAAAACTAGAGGCGTTAAGACTAAAGTTCATTACATACAACCCGCTTTTCTTTAAATATTTGCGATAGTTCAGGCCTGCGTTCCCAACAAGGGATCTTTCCTTGAGTGCAAAAGAAGGGGCCGCAGTAAATATAAAAGGCCTTTCCAACAAGGTTTTATTTGAGAATCTCAAGCCCGGAGAAATTCCGTCATAGACATTAAAGCCGGCCACAGGCATATAAAAGATCTGATTGTAGTAGGGGTTTTCTGCATCTTTGAGGAACTGCAGCTTAAATTTTTTATTACTTGAAAAGAAGCCACTTAGGGACTTCCAGTTATCCCGTTGGTTAAATTCCGGAATTTTCTGGTCGTAATTCAACACTAATCGGTCTTCCTGTAAATTGGGGATAGAAACTGTATCCAGTTCTGTGATATCAGAAAACCAATAATTCGAAACCACAGTGTCGTTCCGTAAACCAAAGAGAGAAATAGGAACATTGGTGCCGCTTTTGTTTTTCAGGAGTACTTCAAGGGTGTCATCCGACTTATTAACTTTTTTAATTTTAAAATCGATTCGTTTATCGGTATTCACGTAGGTGTCAAAAAACCAATCCACATCCTTAGTAGCATTAGAAAGGATACTTCTTTTAAAATCTTCAGGGGTAACAGGCTGTAGTTTATGGCTATTGTAGAATTCTTTAATGCTTTTGTTTATTTCCTCCCTGCTAGTATACGCTGCGAGATATGCCAATCCCAGTCCGGCTTTGTAATTATTAGCAATTTTCTGATTGAACTTAATCAGGGAATCATTAGGTGTAGTAAGACCTTGGTCAAGGTTCTTCCTGGCTGTGAGCATGTACAGGAAGGGATACTGATCATTAAAAGACATCTTTGCAAGATTGAAGGAACTAATAGGCCAGATTGTTGACAATTTCCCAAGGAGTTTTTGATCCGGATAATAGGTGTCTACAAAATTGATCATCAGATAATTGACGATGGCATCGGAAACCCATTGCTCTTTTCGTGGATTCATAAAAAGGGTTTCACGCAGATAACTGAGAACAGCCGTCTTAAGAAATTTCATTTCAAACTGAAACTGTTCCTGGTAGGGCCTGATAAAGGAAGGGAGCTGATTGAGGCCATAAAGAGGATTTTTATTAAAGTCGATTTCACTCACCAGCAGTTGTTCGTAGGGAAACTCCCCCAGATTTTCATGAATAAACCTTGTGATCCGGTTGATGGAAATCCCCTGGGAAATTTCATCGTATTTGGGTGATCTAATATCCGTTACTACAATGAGGTAGGGGGTAACGTGCTTGATAAACTTATTGGAGAAATTCAGAATAATATCACAGCTTTTGCGATTTTCTCCCTTTAAACTGGCAACCTGTTTATTGGGGTAGGTGGTGATATTGACCTCATTAAAATTAGTCCCCAAAAAGAGTCCGGCCGGATAAGTAAAATTGATGTTCGTATTAGTGATTCCGGTATAAAGATCTTCGAGATTCTTATTGGAATACAATTGCCAGGAACCGTCGTAAACCGCGGGAGTGAGATACCAGTCTTTCAGATAAAAACCGCCCCTGGAATTATAGCCATAAGGCGTATAGCGATTGGGGGGGAGTTTTACCGTATACGTGAAATAAATTTTTAGGGATGCGTCAGGGGGAAGCGGACTGTTAAGGGAAATTTCAATCAGATCCTTTTGTTTTGTTCGCTTAAATGAAAGGTTCCTGAATTCGAAATCGGCCATTCCTAAAATTTGGGTAGAGCCCCGTTCCTCTTCCTTGGCCAGGTGCAGGCTTTTTTTAAAGTCTTCAGCAAATCTTTTTGCCAATGCCGTTTTCTTATCTGAATACGCATGTGCCCAATCATTAAAAAACAGGGTTCTAAGGGTGTCGGGAGAACTATTCAGGTAAGTGAATTCCTGCTGTATTTGTATAGTCTGGGTCTCCTGGTCTAGTTCTGCTTTGATAATATTGGTATGCTGGGCAGAAACCAGAGAGGTCCCCGAAACTATGATCAGGCAAAAAATATTGAGTAATACAACATTGAGTTTAACCTCCATAGATTGTCTAAAAATTAGGACTCAGTGTATGTCCTTTGTAGAAAGCGTCGATAATTTCGACCACTTCTTCAGGGGTATCCGCAATTTTGACCAGATCAAGATCTTCCGGACTAATATTTTTGGCTCCAAGCATGACATTTTTTATCCAGTCCATTAAGCCCGACCAGAAATCGGAACCAACAAGAATGATAGGGAATCTGCCAATTTTATTCGTTTGAATTAATGTAATGGCTTCAAATAGCTCATCCAATGTTCCAAATCCACCTGGCATCACAACAAACCCCTGGGAATATTTAACAAACATAACTTTACGGACAAAGAAATAATCAAAATCCAGGCTTTTGTCCATGTCGATGTAAGGATTATCGTGTTGTTC
Organism: Muriicola sp. E247; assembly: GCF_041358175.1. Lineage (NCBI taxonomy): Bacteria > Pseudomonadati > Bacteroidota > Flavobacteriia > Flavobacteriales > Flavobacteriaceae > Muriicola > Muriicola sp. E247. The sequence goes on along the minus strand of NZ_JBGKBE010000002.1, from coordinate 369,636 downwards.
AAAAGGCAGATCAATATTTAATCCCACTGAGGTTCCCCCAGCCAGGTGAGCTCCTTTGTTTCCAGCTTCCATGATGCCAGGGCCTCCCCCGGTTATAATCCCGTAACCTGCTTCGGAAACACTTTTGGCGATAGAAACTGCCATTTCGTAATAAGCATCCCCTGGCTTGGTCCGCGCCGATCCAAAAATAGTGACACAGGGGCCTATAGCACTCATTTTTTCAAAACCATTGACAAACTCGCCCATGATCTTAAAGATCGCCCAGGAATCATTGGTTTTGATTTCATTCCAGCCTTTGTGATGTTGCTCTTTTCTCATAATCTATTCCTTAAAACGCATAATTACTCAGCACATTATAAATGTCGTAAAACTATTGTGAATGACTTACGGCAAGGTCCAATTCTTTTTTTAAATACTGGGCCGTAAAACTTTTATCGTGAAGTGCCACTTCCTCGGGAGTGCCTTCTGCAACAATAGATCCGCCACCTCGCCCACCTTCATGACCGATGTCGATAATATGATCTACCATTTTTATCACATCCATATTGTGTTCGATGATAAGAATAGTGTTCCCTTTATCTACGAGACGGTTGAGCACCTCCATTAAGACACGGATATCTTCAAAATGAAGTCCGGTCGTAGGTTCATCCAAAATATAAAAGGTATTACCTGTATCGCGCTTGGAAAGTTCTGTTGCCAGTTTCACCCTTTGCGCTTCACCTCCGGAGAGGGTGGTTGATTGTTGTCCGAGGGAAATATAGCCTAGTCCAACATCCTGTATCGTCTTTAACTTTCTGTGAATCTTAGGTATATTTTCAAAAAAACTGACGGCTTCGTCAATGGTCATCTCCAGTACATCAGCTATCGATTTCCCCTTGTAGCGTATTTCAAGGGTTTCTCTGTTAAATCGTTTCCCGTTGCAGGTTTCACATTCCACATATACATCAGGCAGGAAATTCATTTCGATCACCCGAAGTCCGCCTCCCTGGCAGGTTTCACATCGTCCGCCTTTTACATTGAAGCTAAATCTACCCGGTTTATAGCCCCTTATAGCGGCTTCTGGTGTTTTGGTAAACAATGCTCTGATCTCACTAAAGACACCCGTGTAGGTAGCAGGATTTGACCTTGGGGTTCTTCCAATAGGAGACTGATTAATATCGATGACCTTGTCTATATGCTCCAGTCCACTAATCTTTTTATAAGGCATCGGTTTTTTCACCCCATTGAAGTAATGCGCATTCATAATAGGGTAGAGGGTCTCATTGACAAGGGTTGATTTTCCGCTACCCGAGACGCCGGTTACGCCAATCATTTTACCCAGGGGAAAGCGAGCTGTAATGTTTTTTAGGTTATTCCCTGTACATCCTTCAAGGATAATATCATTCCCATTTCCTTTCCTGCGTTTTTGAGGAATAGGGATCTCCTTTTTCCCGGTGAGATAGTCTGCAGTCAGAGTCTGATGCTGTTTCAATTCAGTCGGTGTTCCTTCTGAGATAATTTCACCCCCGTGTTTTCCGGCCAGGGGGCCGATGTCGATGACGTGGTCTGCACTTTCAATCATATCCTTGTCATGTTCCACCACAATAATCGAATTTCCAATATCCCTCAGGGCTTCCAGGGATTTTATAAGGCGTCCGTTATCCCGCTGATGTAATCCTATACTAGGTTCATCGAGGATATACAATACCCCTACCAGCTGGGAGCCTATTTGGGTTGCCAATCTGATTCGCTGAGCCTCACCACCCGAAAGTGATTTGGAACTTCTGTTCAACGAAAGGTAGTCCAGGCCAACATCGAGCAAAAACTGAATCCGGCTGCTGATTTCTTTGATAATTTCTTCAGCAATAATCTTTTGATTTCCCTCCAGCGTATTCTCAAGACCCTTAAAAAATGTAGCCAATTCAGCTATATCGAGGGCGGCAAGTTCAGCGATGTTTTTATCTCCTATTTTGAAATTAAGGGAAGCTTTTTTTAACCGGGACCCCTTACACTCAGGACATTGAATTTTGTCCATGTACTCTTTTGCCCACCGCTTTATCGAAGTGGAATCGGAGCTGCTGAACTGACTTCGGATAAAATTGGCAATACCTTCATAGTCGATGCTGTATTCCCGTTTTACGCCAAGGGATTTCGAATCTAAGGTAAACCGTTCTTCTCCTCCGCGAAGAATAATTTCCATCGCTTCATCGGGAATATTTTCTATGGGATCGGTGAGTTCAAAGTTGAAACGCCTGGCTATTGTTTCCAGTTGTTTAAAGGCCCATGATTTCTTGTATTCACCGAGGGGAGCAATTCCCCCTCCGGAAATAGAGAGTTTTCTATTGGGGAAAATCTTATTCTCGTTGATCTCATATGTGTGTCCTAGGCCATTGCATTCATCACACATTCCTTTCGGGGAATTAAATGAAAAGGTGTTGGGCTCTGGACTGGGGTAGGAGATTCCGGTTGTGGGGCACATCAGATCTCTACTGAAATATCGTGGTTCGGTTTCCCCTTCAGCCAGAACCATCAGAGTATCATTTCCGCTGTACATGGCGGTATTTATCGATTCAGCCAATCGCTTTTCCAGATCTGCATCTGCACTTATGGCGAGTCGATCCACAACAATCTCTATATCATGGGTTTTATATCGATCGACCTTCATGCCTTTCTGCAGATCCAGGAGTTCCCCATCGACCCGCACCTTGATAAAACCCTGTTTGGCAATTTGCTCAAATAATTCCCTGTAATGTCCCTTTCTTGATTTAACCACCGGTGCCAGGATGTTGATACGCTGACCGGCAAAGGAAGAGAGGATTAGCTCCCTGATTTGCTCATCTGAATAGCTTACCATTTTCTCCCCGGTATTAAAACTATAGGCATCCGCTGCCCTGGCGTAAAGTAATCTCAGGAAGTCGTAAATCTCAGTAATAGTTCCTACGGTTGATCTTGGGGATTTGGAAGTCGTTTTTTGCTCAATGGCAATCACCGGTGATAAGCCATCAATTTTATCTACATCAGGCCGTTCGAGTCCGCCCAAAAATTGCCTGGCATAGGCAGAAAAGGTTTCAATATAACGCCTTTGTCCTTCAGCATAAATGGTGTCAAATGCCAAGGAGGATTTACCACTCCCCGACAAGCCTGTTATCACAACAAGTTTTTCCCTGGGAATACATACATCGATATCCTTGAGATTGTGAACTCGAGCCCCTTTAACTTCAATAAATTCTTCGAAATCGGTCATGCAATAAGGCAAAGTTGCAAAGGTACTCTTTTGAAGATTAAAAACGAAGCGACCTATATCTCACCTCTGTTAAAACTATTTAAAGATATTTTATAAACTTCATAAGACCCGAAGGATCTGCCACAAGCGTATAAAAAGCATATATGCTATGAGCAATCGTTAAAAATCATGCCAGTACTTCGAGGCTTCTTTTTCTTCTTTTCTTTTTATAAACAGGGGAGGAGGTAAGCGTATTATCATCAGTATTATTCCTGAGTTGTTCAGGATTGATAGATACAAAAGCGAGGCTCCCGCTTTGATGCTGCAGGCCGTAGCTTCGGTTTATATCACAGATCAGCCATTCATCATTCCTGTATCTGGTTCTAAAATACCTGGAAATCAAAGGAAGTATATTGAATTTTGGTTTTATAAATCTAACATATGTAGTTCCCGGAAAGTCCCCGGCTACGAGAAATCGTTCCACAGCTCTTTTTTCTTTTTCCACCAAACTTGCCAGTTGATATATCCTGGCAGTAGCTGTTGCGATATCCGGTATTTTTTCTTCCCCTCTCTGTTTTTGCCACGATATATAGAAATTGTACAATTGAATTTCAATCTCTTCCTCCTCACTTAAAAAAGCAAAATACAAGGTCTTTAAAGCACTGTAATTCTGGGATCTTAATCCATTCCATATTTGTTTCGCATCTTCCAGTCGGGTAGCAACATAATTAGGTTCTGGAAACAGTGCCGCCTGCTGATCTTTCAATTTAACGATGGCCGTAGGATGAACTCCTGTATATTTTACTTCATCTAATAGGGTAAGAAAGCCGTTAAAACTCCCGTCGTAATAATAAGTGCCAGTTTTCTCTTTCATTTTTGTAGCGTATTAAATTAGAACAACTCAACTGTATTTGTATATAATCCAAATATATGGATATATTCCATATTATGGAAATAATCCTAATTTTATTTTGGATATATTCCAATTTCTGTATCTTTGAGAACATCAATATATTTTTTTAGCCTGTAAAACAATTGCGAAATGGAAAATGAACTTACCATCAAAAGGTTTACTGATTTAAGACGTGAATTAGGATATACACAGGCAGAATTTGCCTCTTTACTCGGTGTGTCAAATACAACAGCCGACATTGAAAGGGGTCGCACAAAACTATCGGGAAAGGTAGTGGCAACCTTGTTGAAACAGTTTAAAATAAATCCTCTGTGGCTCTACGGAGAGAGTGATCAACAATATATTGAAGCCTCCAATACTAGTGTTATTCCCAAGGTAGTTACCGTTGACAGCGCTGATAAGGAGAATATGGTTCTGGTCAATGCCAAGGCTGCGGCCGGCTACCCACAGAATATACACGACACCAGCTGGTATCGCCAATTACCCGCTTTTGACCTGCCTATTCCCGAGTTTCGAAATGCCACATACCGTGGCTTTCAGGTAGAAGGGGATAGTATGCTCCCCAACCTTAAACCCGGGGAATGGGTACTCGCCAAAGCCGTTGAGGACCTGAGTGACGTGAGTAGCAATAAAATTTATGTTGTTGTACTTCAGGATTCTGTGATGGTAAAAAAGATTGAACGCCCGCCCAATACCAACAAGGTCATCTTAATTTCCCTTAACGAAACCTATCCGCCATACGAAATTGAACCCTATCAGATTCAGGAATTATGGCAGGTGAGTAGTAAAATCACCTTCGGTGTGGACGCCACTACAGAGAACGGCCTCCTCCGCCAGCTTCAGCAATCCATGGAAGATTTAAAGAAGCAACTAAAAGCTTAGTCTCTTCTTCCCTTTACTGTGCCCAAATCGAGTGTTAAAGGTCCCACCTTGTGATACTGGGGAAGCAAAACACCGCTTTCAGCAGTCTGCCAGCCTTCCCAAGTAGCTTCCAGCCCTTTTAGGGGTAAAATCTGAACCCACATACTAAACTTTACAGGTATGTAATCCTTGTTGAGCTCCCAGAGATAAGTGTCTCCTGGGGTATCCCCTCCGCTGGTATAGGTGACCCGTAATCCGGTTTGTCCATCTTCCATATCAACAAGGGCACGCTCGGTTCCTTTATCAAATATCTTAAATGGGGCCACAAGCCAGAAAGAATCATTGTTGAAATTGGATATCGCCTGTCTGACCAAATTTTGTTTTATATCTCCTTCCACAGGCTTCCCCTGGTCCTTGATGATGCTGTTTTGTGGATTTACCAGGTCGATTTTACCCCAGTATTCGTCCCAGGACATTTCTACTACTCCGTTTTTCTTATCCCAGAGGTATTTGTTGCTTCCTCTTCTGTATGACCATTCCAGATATCGGGTTTCGCGATAGGCTTCATTATTGAGGGCCTGGAGCATTTTCATCGCGAGTTCATCTGCTTGTTGTGCGGAATGCCCCACAGGCACGGCTTGGTTGAAGAAGGCCAGATAGATCCCCGTTAACAGGAGTACAAGCAATAATATAATTCCCAAAGTTCGTTTAATCCAGCGGGGCATAACTAAGACTTAAATTCGTTTAACTTTATTAATACCCTACGGCAGTATCATCTCCTCTGGGATCGGCACCTCCTTCCATCCTGCCATCAGGGAGTATCCTTATCGCATCTACCTTCCCTATAACCGGAGTGCGTTCTTCATTGATTTTGTAACCCTTTGTTCTAAGGAATTCCTTGGTGCTTTCAGGGAAGCCATCGGGTTCAAATATGATATAATCGGGCAGCCACTGATGATGAAATCTTGGGGCCTCAACAGCTTGCTGCATACTGAGGTTGAACTCATAAGTGTTTATAATGGTCTGTGCCACCGCAGTAATAATAGTTGATCCTCCGGGGGTTCCCACAACCAGCCAAAGTTTACCGTCCTTTTCCACAATAGTGGGGGTCATACTGCTCAGCATTCTTTTTTCTGACTTAATACTGTTGGCTTCCGCCCCGATGAGACCGAACATATTTGGCACCCCCGGTTTTGAACTGAAATCGTCCATCTCGTTATTCAGGAAAAAGCCGAGTTCGTCACAATATAATTTAGAACCATAGGCGCCATTGAGGGTTGTGGTAACGGATACTGCGTTTCCCATTTCATCGACGATTGAATAATGTGTGGTTTCATCACTCTCAAGGATCTCAACTGTTCCGTGGGAGACTGCTTCAGACTTGGTTGCTTTTTCGAAAGTAAAATCCTCCATACGCTGTTGCAGGTAATCTTCTTTCAACAAAAAATCTAATGGAATTTCAACAAAATCGGGATCCCCCAAATAGTAGTTCCGATCGGCATAGGCCCGCCTAAAAGCTTCGGTTAGCAACTGTATGGCTTCTCCTGAGTTGTGCCCTAATTCTCCGATGTCATAAGGTTCGATCATTTTAAATATCTGATTGATGGTAACACCCCCGCTGCTGGGCGGACTCATACTGATAATGCGAAGGTCTTTGTAATTAAAAATGACCGGTTGTCTCCAGACGGCCTCGTATTTTGCAAGATCCTCTTCGGTAATATATCCACCTCTCTCCTGAATAAATGCAGCTAGTTTTTTTGCAGTTTCCCCTTTGTAAAATTCATCTCTGCCATTTTTCATAATTCTCCTCAGCGTATTTGCCAGACTTGGGTATTTCAAGGTGTCTCCAACCCGGCATTTGGTGTAGAAAAATGTTTCTTCTCCACTTATTTCAATAATCTGCTCCCTGTATCTCTCCAGGCGATTTTCCTGGTTTTCGGTTACAATAACTCCCTTTTCCGCCAGAGCTATCACGGGTTGGAGTATCTTTTCTAGTGGCAGACTGCCCATTTTTTCATGAACCTCAAAGACACCCGCTATAGTACCTGGTACTCCTACCGCTGTTGCCCCTTTTGTACTCTTCCCGGGAATCACATTTCCAAGTGAATCGAGGTACATATCCGCTGTAGCAGAGAGTGGGGCCTTTTCCCTGTAATCAAGGGCCCCTACATCGCCATTCGATTTTCGATAAACCATAAATCCTCCGCCACCCAGATTGCCGGCATAGGGATAAGTGACAGCCAGGGCGAGTTCTGTGGCGACCATGGCGTCAAATGCATTGCCTCCTTCTTGTAATATAGATATTCCGATTTCAGAGGCCTCTTCTCGCGCAGAAACCACCATCGCCTTTTCTGTAACTAAGCCGGTTGGCGATGCCGGAGCTCGCCTGCATTGTACACCCGTGATTAGTAGTAAGAATAAAACAGCAATAAAAAGAGGCCTTCTCAAAAGGTTGTGGCCAGACAATGATGTATTTATCATATAGTTCAAGGATTATTGAGGGAATTAAATTTCTCCCGGGAAAAGATAATTAAATCTTCAAAGAAGAGGGAGAATTCTGCTTCAAAAAGATCATAGTGCAATTGAAGATCGAGAACAGCTTTGTTCATATTGCTCTTACTCCCCGTCCTTCTGTACAGTCCGTTCAACACCTTGTCAATTCCATCCACTGTAGCATAATTATAAAGCCAGTTATCCCGAATCATGTATGGCATCAAATGTCTTGTAGGTTCAGGTAAAATAGGATATCGACTTTTTAGAAGGCTGTAGAATTCTGCCGCAAAATGTTCTAATTCCACTTCAGAGTACCTGTTCCAGTTTTTAGCCAGAAAATGATCGTAAAACACATCGACAACCACCCTGCTGTAATGACCCTGATTTGGGTGGAGTCGTTTACTGCTCTGTTTGTGGGTGGGGTGTGCATCGGTGAAGGTATCTATGGCCCTGTGCAGAACAATGCCCTGCTGAATACGTTCAGGAAAATGCCCATAGCGATTACCCCTAATACTGTCAGCGATGAAATTCCCAATACTGATCTCTTCATCGTTAAAGGACAAAAATATATGAGCGAGAAAGTTCATCAGTCGAATTTACAAAGAAGGAGGCTGGAAACTAACCTATACCTTTATATTTGCAAAAACTTTTCAAGAATTATGACACTAATCAAATCCATTTCTGGGATTCGCGGAACCATTGGGGGAGAACCCGGCACCAACTTAACACCCATTGATGCCGTAAAGTTTGCCGCGGCCTACGGGGCTTTTTTGAAGAAGCAAAACGACAACAAGCATCTTAAAATTGTCATTGGCCGAGATGCCCGTATTTCGGGTGAAATGATCCAGTCCCTCGTGGTATATACCTTGCTCGGAATGGGGATTGACGTTATTGATCTTGGACTTTCCACCACACCCACTGTTGAGATCGCAGTGCCTCTTGAAAAAGCAGACGGAGGCATCATACTTACGGCCAGCCATAATCCCAAACAATGGAATGCCCTTAAGTTGCTCAATGCGCGTGGAGAATTCCTCAATGCCGCAGAAGGGGAGCTCATTTTAACCCTGGCCGAAGCAGAAGATTTCAATTTTGCTGAAGTAGATGAATTGGGGAAGCTAACCGCTAATGATTCCTATCTGGATATCCATATCGATGAAGTACTCAATTTATCCCTGATAGACAGGGATACCATTGCCAAAGCCGGATTTAAAGTAGTAGTAGATGGGGTGAATTCTTCAGGAGGGATAGTGATGCCCAAGTTATTAAAAGAGCTTGGGGTGGAAGTTGTAGAACTTTATTGCGATCCCACAGGCCATTTTCCTCATAATCCCGAGCCTTTGAAAGAACACCTGAAAGATATTTGTGATTTGGTTGTAAAGGAAAAAGCCGATTTCGGCCTTGTTGTCGATCCTGATGTAGACCGTCTGGCTTTTATTTCTGAGGATGGGGAAATGTTCGGAGAAGAATATACGCTGGTGGCTTGTGCAGATTACGTGCTCAGCAAAACACCAGGAAATACCGTTTCCAATCTTTCGTCCACACGTGCTCTCAGGGATATCACCGAAAAGCACGGTGGAAATTATACTGCCGCAGCAGTGGGGGAAGTAAATGTAGTTGCCCAGATGAAGTCGTCAAATGCCATTATTGGAGGAGAAGGAAACGGGGGGATTATCTACCCTGAGAGTCATTACGGTCGCGATGCCCTCGTAGGAACTGCTTTATTCTTAATGCTGATGGCTGAACGAGGGGGGAAGGTAAGTGAGTTAAAAGCGAGTTATCCCTCATATTTTATGAGTAAGAAAAAAATAGAACTCACTCCCGGGATTGATGTGGATAAGATCCTTGAGGTAATGGCAGACAAGTACAAAAAGGAAGACGTAAATACCATCGACGGAGTCAAGATCGATTTTAGTGATTCATGGGTACATCTGCGCAAATCGAATACGGAACCGATCATCAGGGTCTATACAGAGGCACCATCACAGAAAAGTGCAGATTCCCTGGCTAAACGAATCATGGACGAAATTGACTCAATTTCTCGTTAAGCTAGTCTTAAGCTTGCGGGGCTTTGTCTTTGTGCTTCCACCTCCTGTGCGTCCATAGATAATATTCGGGCTGCTCCCTTATCTGTTGTTCTGACAGGCGAAGAAATTTCTCAGTGATTTCATGTTCCCCGGCCGTACTACCCTTGTCATTGATCGGAATGAATTCTGCCTGATAATAGCCTCGTTTTACTTTGGTAACCTTGAGAAATACGGTAGCTAAATCTAATTTTTTTGCAAGGGATTCAGCTCCTACAAAAATAGGCACGGTAATCCCCATAAACGGACTCCAGTACTGAGCCCTGCTCATCATAGGCGACTGATCATTGACTATACCGTAAATACCTCGTACCCCGTTGCGCTCATTTTCATACATCCGCTTTACTGTATTTTTCTGTTCGATGGGATCGGTATTCCATTTAGCTCGGATTTTCTTGATCAGTCGGTCGAAATACTTATTCCCTATCTTCTGATAGATGGCAAATCCTCTGGAAGTGACAACATTATTTATGCTGGTATTCCATTCCCAGTTAGCATAGTGGGTACACAATACCAGAACACTCCTTTCCTTCTCGAGATTTTGAATGAGTTCGGGATTTATAATGTGGTATCTCTCAGCGACCTCTTTTTTTGAAAGATCCATAGTCTTTACCATTTCCAGGAACAAGTCGCAGAGATGACGGTAAAACTTCTTTTCAACCTGCCTTCTCTCTTCCTCTGAAAGTTCAGGCAGGGCAAGGCGTAAATTTTCCTGAACTACCTTCCTCCGGTACCTGGCAAGATAAAAGATCAAAACAAAGGCAATGTCAGAAAAGCCGTAGAAAAGGGGTTTCGGGAGAATTGATATCAGCCTTAAAACAGGGTAGGCCAGGAGAAATACAACTAATTGCATGCATATAAACTATGTGCAAATATAGCTATATTTGGACCTCTTAAAACAGTCGCTTCTATATGAATCTACATTGGGCAACTTTAGCCATAATCGCAGCAAATGTTGTGGTTTCCCTCAGAGGATTTAAGGATATTAACTTTTTTGAACGTTATAAGTTCGGGATTGGAGCCATTCAGGCCGGGCAGAAAGACAGGATGGTCACATCGGGGTTTTTACATGTTGATCTTTCCCACCTCTTTCTCAATATGTTTACACTCTACTTCTTTGCAGACGTAGTAATTCGATGGTTCGGTCCCGCAAAGTTCCTCCTCATTTATTTTGTGAGTTTACTAGCCGGGAGCCTCCTTGCCCTGTTTTTTCATAAGAAAGAACCTTACTACAGTGCCGTTGGTGCAAGTGGAGCCGTAACAGGCATTCTGTATGCTGCCATCCTCCTTCAACCCGATATGCAGCTTGCCCTTATGTTTATTCCAATTCCTTTGCCAGCTTATATTCTGGGTATACTCTATATGTTGTATTCCATTTATGGTATGAAAAAGAGGCTTGGAAATATAGGCCATACTGCCCATTTCGGAGGAGCTATTGGAGGCTATTTCACCACCCTTCTTTTTATGCCTTCGCTGTTTGCAACTGACACATTAATGGTCATTTTATTGGCTTTACCTATCCTCATGCTCTTCGCTCTTGAGAAGTTAGGAAAAATCTGACTTTAACAGCCTGCTGAAGCCCTTGTATGATTGGTCTTGCCGTTAAATGATGTAGCTTGTCTAATTTTTTAGATTTCACCATACTTTTTTCGTTATTTCGCCGTTTATGTAGTGCCCAAACTGCAAACAAAATTACCTACTTATGAGAAAAGAAATATATCTGATATTTCTATCTACCGTCTTGTTTATGGTTTCCTGTAGTGACGAAACCACTATTTTTATTGACGAACAACAATCCAGTATCTTAGAAGAAAACGACGCCGTTACACTGGCAGGCAGTGTATCATTTGAAAATGCGGGGGTTCTCGATATTACAATTGATGAGAATTACTCAGGAAAACGCACCTCAAAAGCCGCGGAAGATCCAGCCGGAAATTATCCCATGGTTTTAATTGGACAGGTGAATCCGCCGACTTACGGTTCAATTACCTCCCTCACAGCGGCACATGTATTTGTTGAGGATGATTTTGCCTATGTAGCCTATAATACGGCAGGAGAAGATTATGCCGGAGCAATCGACATCGTGGATGTTACCGATCCAAATGACCCACAGCTCACTTCAAGAGTGGTTTATACTAATGCCGATATCAATTCGCTCCAATTCAAAGATGGATTTTTATATGCAGTGGGTGGTCTGGATGCAACTGCATCATTTACAGCAGCATCTAATTCGTTCATTACAAAAATCCCGGTTTTTGGAGGTGTAATGGATGTCGATGCCGGGATTCTCTACGGATTCCAACCCGGAGACAATGCGACTGATATTGTCATAGATAAAAACGAGGCTTTTGTAACCAGTGGTCAAGATGGAAGTGTAACCGTATACGACACCAAAGATCTGGAAGTCAAAAAAGAAGAGAGTTATTTAGATCTCCGGTCACTGGCATTCTTTGACAATAGGATTGCCTTGCTTGATGCAAGCATGGGAATCCGTGTGCTGGATGATAATCTTAAATTGAAAGATGAGATAGCAATAGATTCTGATTTTGGTATAAATACAAAAAGGACGATTGATTTTGACGGTGACAAGATCATCGTTGCAGAAGGTGCCAAAGGTGCCGGAGTGTACTCCTATGACACTGGATCATTATTGCAATATATTCCTATTATCATCGATCCATTGAACCCGCCCACCGGAGATGTAGTCAATAACGCCGTGGCTTTTAATGAGGAAATGGTCCTGATGGCCAATGGTGGAGCTGGTCTGTCTGTTTCAGATGATACAGGAGATTTAACTAAACCTTATGGTGTGATACAGTTAGATGGCTCTATTAATTTCGTGCAAACACGAGGTGATTATGCTTTTGCCGCCTCCGGACAGGAGGGTCTGCAGATTATCAAACTCAACCGTTTGTCTTTAGGTCTTGCAGCTCAGTGTTCATCACTTATAGAATACGAAGGGTCTGCCAAGTTGGTTATCAATGAAGGTGATGACATAGCTTTTAGCGGGGCCAAGAGCTTTAATTCTATAAAGGTGGAAGGACAACTTCTGATGTGTGGAACGTGGACTGTAAGTAACGATGTTGATATTAAGGAAGGTGCATTGTTGGAAATGAGTGGTTCCCTCACCGTCGGGAAGAACAGAAGACGAAAGAAAATCCAGGTTGAACCCGGGGCAACGCTCAGGATTGAAGGCAACCTTACTATCTATGGAGATTTGGAGCTTAAGGAAGGAGCAACAATTGAATTCCTGGGTAATGACTCTGTTGTAAACATCTTTGGAGAAGTTGATATTGAAGATAACGTGACCATAGTTGGAGAATTTGTGGATGTACAGAGTAAATTTTAACTAGAAAACACCTCATAAAAAAACCCTGATGTTTTAAAGCATCAGGGTTTTTCTTTTGTTTAATTTCTTTACTGCAGCAATTCTCCAATTTTTTGTCCCAGGGCAGGACCTCTTAAATTTTTTGCTACAATTACACCATTCTCATCGAGGATAAAAGATGCAGGGATAGCATCAACATTATACAATTTAGCAATCTCATCAAAAAATTGCACGTTAGACACATGATGCCAGTCGAGCCCGTCAGCCTCAATAGCCTTTTTCCAGTCCTCGGCATTCCTGTCTAGTGAAACACCCAGAATACTAAGGCCTTTATCCTTATAGGTATTGTATACATTGACGATATTTGGATTTTCTGCTCTACAGGGCTTACACCAGGCCGCCCAAAAATCAACAATGGTTACTTTTCCAAGAACATCATTTAGGGCGAGCTCTTCTCCTTCCGGGGAGGGGGCTGAAAAATTAGGCGCTTTTGCTCCGATGGAGGTATTGGCCTCTTTTTCCAGGGATTCCTTGATTTTCAGTCCGGCATTGCTGGCTTTTATTTCAGGAGTAAGCGAATCGTATAGCTCCTGAACCTCGGCATTGGTTTTAGCTTTGGTAGAAAGTATCCTGTAAATGATGAGGGCTGAAACAATAGCATTTGGATTGTCCTTCACATAATCCAGTTCATATCCTTTCGCCTCGTCCATCAGTTCAAAATACTCTTCTCTCAGGGAATTCATGGTAACCGTGTCCCGGTTACCCTGAGCAACTCTCATGTCCTGGTTCATGGAAGAAGCTTTCCTGCTCAGTACTCTTGACCCCTTGAGAAAATCATAGAATAACTCATTTTGCAAAGTTCCACCGATCCTGGCATAGCTAAGACTATCCCTTTGAGCACTAACTTCAATCTCTCCATTTTCCACGATTACCGGAATGTTTTCCTGTCCACGGCCGAAGAATATATAATGGAGTTCCGGACTTTCAGCAGGCCCTCCTTTAAACATAAATGTCCCCTCCTTTACTTCAGCACTATCAACGGTGATCAATTGGTTATTTTCTCCGTACTTTCTCAGCGTAAGTTCTGTTCCTTCTGTATTTTCTCCTTCAATAGACCCCTCAATGACATAACCATCGTTCACTGAATCGCAGGCCACAACAGCCAGGGAGAGACTTAAAAGAATTAATAATTTCTTCATGTTTACTAAATTTTTGGCAAAGGTAGAGATAAGCATTCCAATAAAAAAGCCCTTAACACATGCTTGTGATTAAGGGCTTCTTCAAATATTTAATTCTGCTTAGAACTGATATCTAAGTCCAAGCGCAATATCAAAATCAAAATTATCAGAGAAATCATCGTACCCCACCAACCCAATTTCAGGTCTGAAGTCGAGTGAAATCAACAATGGGATATCGAAATTGTATTCGATACCTATATCGCCGGCTCCAAATAGGAACAGGCCTCCATCGGGAACTGAACCATTAGATCCTGCAGAAAAATCTACACTTCCCAATCCGCCACCAACACCGTAGTACCAGTTAAAATTGCCATCCAGGGGCTGCACCCATTGGTAAATACCGGTAAGTTTAAAGGCGTCAAAGTTTCTGCTATCTCGCCATCCCAGATCAATTTCGACCCGGTTTGCCCTTGCGACCGACTTCTGATATGATATCTCAGCCCCGAAACCATCGCTATCACCCAGACGTAGACCAAGCGCATGATCGGAAATAGATTGGGCACTTAAAGCCAGAGTTGCTGTAAAAAATAAGAATAGAGTTAATTTAAAAATTTTCATAGTTTGAATATTTAATTGTTAAAATTAGGGAATGCAGGATGTTCTGGTGTTAATAATAACTTAATTTTAGAGTCATTAAATATGACTTCATTGCCTGACATCCCCTTTCACGAAATAGAACACATCTTAGAAGGCTCATTCCATACAGACATACTTACGAGGAGTTTGTACGCTACGGATGCTTCGGTATATAGAAAAATTCCCTCAGCCGTAGCTTTTCCAAAAAGCAATGAAGACATCAAGAAGCTAATCAGATTTGCCTCAAAGCATCAACTGGGCATTATACCCAGGACAGCCGGCACTTCTCTGGCCGGACAATGTGTGGGAGAAGGTATTGTCATTGACGTTTCACGGCATTTTACAAAAATCCTTAACCTCGACCTTAAAAAAAAGCAGGTCACTGTTCAGCCGGGCGTCATCCGGGATGAACTCAATACATATTTGCAGCCTCACGGATTATTTTTCGGGCCTAATACTTCTACTTCCAACCGCTGTATGATAGGAGGGATGGTAGGTAATAATTCCAGTGGCACAACTTCCATACAATACGGGGTCACTCGTGATAAGGTTATTTCCCTTAAAACAATACTCTCAGACAGCAGTGAAGCAGAGTTCAGGGGCCTTACTACCGAAGAATACAGAGGTAAAACAAGGCAGAATTCACTTGAAGGAAATATTTATAAAGAATTATATAAAATACTATCAGACAAAAGAGTACAAAAAAATATAAAATCTGAATTTCCTAAAGAAAGTATCCATAGGCGCAACACGGGGTACGCGGTAGATGCCTTACTCACAAGTGGGCTATTTTCAGGGAATCAGCCTGAAATAAACCTATGTCAGTTACTCAGTGGAAGTGAGGGTACGCTCGCCTTTTCTACCGAAATCACCCTGCAATTAGATTCGTTGCCTCCTTCAAAATCCGCTATGGTGGTCACGCATTATTTAAGCCTGGAGGCTTGTCTTGCCGATGTTGCCCCTGTGATGACCCATCAGTTGCACACCTGCGAAATGATGGATAAAGTGATACTCGACTGTACGAAAAACAATAAAACGCATCAGGCAAATCGTTTTTTTGTAAATGGAGATCCTGCCGCTTTACTAATGCTTGAGGTTCGATCTGAGACTGAAGAAGAACTTGAAAATTTGCTCAAAGAATTACAGGTAACCATAAAGAAGACAGGGAACAGCTATGCAAACCCGGTCTTAATGGGGGAGCAAATTAATAGTGCGCTCGAACTACGTAAAGCTGGTTTGGGCTTACTGGGGAATATGGTTGGAGACAGGAAGGCCGTTGCCTGCATCGAAGACACAGCTGTTGCCCTCGAAGATCTAAAAGACTTTATAGGAGAATTTAGTGAGATCATGCGCCATTATGAGCAGGAGGCGGTGTATTACGCACATGCGGGGGCAGGGGAGTTGCACCTTAGGCCCATCCTCGATCTGAAAAAAAAGGAGGATGTGGAACTCTTTCGGAAAATAACCACGGAAGTAGCGCATCTTACAAAAAAATACAAAGGTTCATTTAGCGGAGAGCACGGAGATGGGATCGTAAGAGCAGAATTTATTCCTTTGATGATCGGCGAGCAGAATTACGAAGTGCTGCGAAAAGTAAAGAGCGTTTTTGACCCAGGAAATATTTTTAATCCCGGGAAGATCGTCGATCCCTATCCTATGGATGCGTCCTTGCGATATGAGATAGACAGGGAGGAACCGGAGATTAAGACCTTATTCGACTTTAGTGACAGTGAAGGGATTCTCAAGGCTGCCGAGAAGTGCAATGGCAGCGGAGACTGTCGTAAAACGGCCAGGGCCAATGGAGGAATGTGTCCGAGTTACCATGCTACCAGAAAGGAGAAAGACACCACAAGGGGCAGGGCTAATGCACTCAGGGAGTTTCTGACCCACAACGAAAAGAAGAACAAATTTGATGCTGAAGAATTAAAAGAAGTGTTCGACCTGTGTCTTAGCTGTAAAGCCTGCGGGAGTGAATGCCCCAGCAATGTGGATGTAGCCACCTTGAAATCTGAATTTCTCTACCAGTATCAGGAAACACACGGCTATTCCCTGCGGAATAAACTTTTTGCGCATAACACAAAAGCCAATAGGTTGGCCGCAAAATTTCCACGCCTCAGTTCATCGGTGTTAAACAGTGATCTCTTTGGCCGACTTATAAAGAAGGTGACAGGAGTTGCAGAAAAGCGAAGCATTCCCACAGCAAAAAGATTTAATTTCACCTCATATCTTCAGGGGAAGGCTCCATCGAACAGAGCACCTAAGGGAAAACTGGTGTTGTATATTGATGAATTCACAAGGTACCTGGATGTTGAAGTTGGGAAAGATGCCATCGACCTCTTGCAGGCCCTGGGCTATGAGATAATTTTATATTTTGGAGAAAGCGGCCGCACATTTATTTCAAAAGGGTTTTTGAGACAGGCCCGGGTTCTGGCAAAAAAGAACCTGGAAGCCTTATCCGAATACACTAAAAAAGACATTCCCATTGTGGGGCTTGAACCTTCAGCTATTCTTAGTTTTCGGGATGAATACCATCGATTCCATCTGGATGAAACTGCAGTCAGGGCTTTATCAAATAACAGTATGTTGATCGAGGAGTTTATTTCCCGGGAAATAGAAAATGGGAAAATTACCCATGAAGATTTTACTTCCGATCCTCAGACAATCAAAATTCACGGGCATTGTCATCAGAAGTCACTCTCTAATCAAAAAGTGACCTTTGATATGCTGAATCTCCCCGAGAATTACAGGGTAACCATCATCAATAGTGGCTGTTGTGGAATGGCAGGATCCTTTGGGTACGAAAAAGAGCACTATGATATCAGTATGCAAATCGGTGGCCTAAAGCTTTTTCCCGCTGTAAAGAGGGCTGATACTGACACCCTAATAGTTGCCAACGGAACCAGTTGCAGGCATCAGATTTGGGATGGCACGCAACGCAGGTCGTTTCATCCGGTAACTATTCTGAACAGAGCTCTGATAACTAAATAATCAGGAGGCAGTTCTTGGATTTTCCTTATTTCCCACCTGGTCCCAGTAATTCGGAGAAATTTGGGATTGGTTAAGTGATTTTAGGTCTTCATCCCCATAGAACGCAGTGAGCTTATCGAGTTTATAGCTGTACAACTTCCACCTTTTAAAAGAGTATTCCAGGGCCGTGAGATGCTTTACCCAATCCCCTGAATTAAGATATTTGCATTGCCCTTTCCTGTTTTCATGAATTGATTTAACTGGCTGGTGATTATGGCCGCAGATGATAGTATCAACTCCCTTTTTAATTGCTTTTTTCACGGCTTTAAACTCCATCAGATCCATATTTTCTGAGACATCCTGATTCTCTGTGGAAAGCTTATGAATTTGCGACACAACCATCCTGCTGTTGCCTTTCGCCCTTTGTTTTTCTGCAAATACTTTCGGATGCCGCAAATCAGAATTTTTATCCCTGAATGGATTCATCCATTTAGGCGGATTTAAGCTTGTTTTGAATACGTCACCATGAAGGATCCAGGTTTTCTTCCCATCGAGATCTAAAACCAATTCCCTGGCAATAGTGAAATCTCCAAAGGTCTGACTATTTGATTTCCTGAAGAGTTTATCCTTGTCCCCTTTGAGATAGAAGATCTGTGTCCCGTCTGAATACATGGACAGCAATTTTTTAATCACTTTTATATGGTTGGAAGGAAATTTTGTTGAAGCATTTCCCGAGTCGCCATAAACATCTCCATTGAGCACCAGGATTTTAGGTTTTATACTGCTGAGATATACCAGTAGCTCATCTGCCCTAGACTCTAAGGTTCCTAAATTAATATCCGAAATAACAACCACCTCAGGTTTACGTTTTTTCAAACCAATTGCTTTTACAATGCAAAATTATACCTAATGGAATAATTGAATGCAAAGAAATAGTGAAGCATTGTGCTCCAATGGGTTAAATTAGAATTAAGAATGTTTCTCGTAGGTTAAGTGAAGATTAAGGGCGACTCTGTTTTGGCTACAAAACCGAATACACCTATCTTTGAACCCCAAGGGATGGCTGTAGCCATCGAGTAGCAGGAATTAAAATGTCCTTTCATGGCCGGCAATTCATTTGGAACTCTTTTTAAGCTTACTACTTTCGGTGAATCCCATGGAGAAGCCATAGGCGGAATACTCGAAGGTTGCCCTCCCAATTTGCATCTCGAACTCAATGCGATCCAATATGAAATGGAAAGGAGAAAGCCGGGTCAGTCGGCTATCGTTACCCAGCGCAAAGAGGCCGATCAGGTAAAATTTCTTTCAGGTATTTTTGAAGGAAAAACAACGGGTACCCCCATCGGCTTTGTAATCTTTAACAGCAACCAGAAATCAGGAGATTACGATCATATCAAGGATTCTTACCGACCTTCCCATGCAGATTACGTCTATGACAAGAAATACGGCATTCGCGATTATCGCGGAGGAGGCCGAAGTTCTGCCAGGGAAACTGCCTGCAGGGTAGTGGCGGGTGCTATAGCAAAGCAATTTTTAAAAGACTTGAAATTCAACGCATTTGTTTCTCAGGTTGGAAGTATTACTTTAAATAAAACCTATCAGGAACTCGACCTGAATCAAACCGATTCTAATCCGGTTCGCTGCCCGGATACCGCAACTGCGGCCGAGATGGAAGCCCATATCAGGGAGGTCCGAAAAGAAGGGGACACCATTGGAGGAATAATCACAGGAGTCATACAAAATGTACCTCTCGGTCTTGGCGAACCCGTCTTCGATAAATTACACGCCCAGCTTGGCAAGGCCATGCTTTCTATTAATGCGGTTAAGGGATTTGAATACGGAAGCGGATTTGAAGGTGTAAAAATGAAAGGGAGCGAACACAATGATGCGTATAAAACCGACGGTAGTACTAAGACAAATTACAGCGGGGGAGTACAGGGTGGAATAAGTAACGGGATGGACATCTATTTTAATGTGGCCTTTAAACCTGTGGCCACCTTAATCCAGCCCTATGAGACCATCGATAAAAAAGGTGAACTGGTCCAAACCAAAGGCAAAGGCAGGCATGACCCCTGTGTTGTGCCTAGGGCGGTTCCCATTGTTGAGGCCATGGCTGCCCTCGTAATGGCAGATTTTGTTTTGCTCAATCGCACGATTAAAAGTTAGCGGACGAATTGGAGACGTTTACACTTCAATACCGTATATTACCCTTCTAAACAATGACTATGAGAAAACTGGAATTGCACTGGCAGATCTTAATCGGGATGGTCCTGGGGATTATCTTCGGATTTGTGATGACATATCCTGATTGGGGTAGCAAATTTGTTCAGGACTGGATAAACCCTTTCGGAACCATTTTCGTAAAGTTGTTAAAGCTGATTGCCATTCCTCTTATCCTGGCGTCTTTAATCAAAGGGATATCAGACCTCAAGGACATTTCTCAGTTTAAAAATATTGGTGTAAGGACTATTATAATTTACATGTGTACTACGGTAGTCGCTATAACCATTGGTTTGGCATTGGTAAACGTATTACAACCAGGGGACGGTATTTCGGATGATACTATTGCCAAACTCACGGAAACCTATGCATCAAATACGGAAGTGACTTCAAAAATAGAAGAAGCAACCAGGCAGAAAGAAGGGGGACCACTTCAATTTCTTGAAGATATGGTGCCCGACAATGCCTTTGGTGCTCTGAGTGATAACAGCCTGATGTTGCAGGTGATTTTCTTTACCATCTTCTTAGGTATCTGTATGTTGCTGGTGGGCGAGGAAAAATCAAAACCTCTGAAGGACTTTTTCGATACGCTGAATGAAGTAGTTCTGAAAATGGTAGACCTTATCATGCTTACGGCCCCTGTCGCCGTTTTTGCTCTTCTGGCAAACGTTGTGGTTACTTCCGGAGACCCCGATCTGCTAATAGCCTTATTAAAATACGCCGGGGTAGTGGTTCTCGGACTTGTATTGATGATAGTATTTTACAGTTTGATAGTTAGTATCTTTACTAAATACAACCCACTGACTTTTCTGAGCAAGATAAGTCCGGCTCAGCTCCTGGCATTCTCCACCAGTTCCAGTGCTGCTACTCTGCCGGTTACCATGGAGAGGGTAGAGGAACACATTGGCGTGAATAAAGATATTTCCAGTTTTGTACTTCCCGTAGGGGCCACTATCAACATGGATGGTACCAGTTTATATCAGGGGGTGGCAGCTGTTTTTATCTCTCAGGCCCTTGGGTTCGACTTAAGCCTGACAGCTCAGTTAATGATCGTACTAACGGCGCTACTGGCTTCTATTGGCTCTGCTGCCGTTCCAGGAGCTGGAATGGTAATGCTTGTGATTGTCCTTGAGGCGATTGAATTTCCTGCCGATAAACTGGCTATTGGCCTTGCTCTGATTTTCGCAGTCGACCGGCCCCTGGATATGCTCAGGACGGTAGTTAATGTCACAGGCGACGCCACAGTTTCTATGATGGTGTCCAAATCTCTGGGACGTAAATTAGTGCCCAAGGTTAAAGAATGGGATGACCATTTGGATGAAGTTCTTCCGAAAAAGAAAAAATAACAGAACAGGCTTACGTATTGCTATCTGCGGAAAAGGCAAGGAATTTATCCTTTAATTCCGGGCTTGGGATCATACATTCTTCCCGCCTTCCAAACCATCGGTATCTGTTCTTTGCCACCCAATCATATATCCAGTCGCGAAGCCCGGAAGGCAGTCCCAGAAAAACAGACATCACAGGCCATAATCCGGAAAGCGATTTAGATATCCGTAGGGCGGCCTCTGATCTGGTGTAATACGCAATCTGTGGCTCTATAAGTATAATGGAGTCGATCCTGGCCGTATCTATCCTTCTTTCCACCACCAGCTTTTTACCTACCTCACTCTGCAGGGGGGCAAAGCGGAAAATGTCTTTTTTATCTCGTTTTATTATAAATTGAACTGAGTTGTTACACAGGTTGCAAACCCCGTCAAAAAGAATAATCTTTTTCTCCTTTTCCATATCGATTTATTTCCTTGCTTCCACCAGTTCAAGCTGCTCCACACTTACGTTGGTAGTAAACATCCCATAATTGACCACAGCTTTGTCCTTTTCCAGGCTATCAATGCTTCCAACGGCTTTTCCATCAAACAACCGCACCCTGTCACCAATTCTAAACACGGGTCTGGGTTTGGATTTTTGAATGTCTTTCTCTTTCTTTTCCTTTTGCTTTTTCTTGTTTCTGATGGTTTTAACTTCCTGCTGCACTTCCTGCTTCACGGCCTTCTTTTTAACTTCCTGTTGCTGTATCTCCCTGGCCGATTTCTTTTTGCGTTTACTGTTCTCGGTCTCTACGAGGCGAAGCAGCTCGGAGATTAAAGGGCGTTTCTTTTTATCCTGGAAATACTTTTCGGCTACCTTGTTTACTTTTTCTCCGAGATAAATCATCTTTTGATTAAAATCGTATAACTCCTGATAGTTCTCTAGTTTGGTCTTTACTTTGGCATTGAGTTTTTCAAGTTTTTCGGCTTCTTCACGGGCTTTGATTTCCTCTTCCTGCAGTTTATTCCCGGTTTTAGCCATCTTGTGTCGCTCTTTCTGCAATTTGGCGATGGTGGCATCAAACCGAATTTTACCCCGTTCTACTTTCTTTTTTGCCTTGTTGATCAGGTTAAATGGGATCCCATTCTTCTGGGCCACTTCAAACGTAAAGGAACTTCCGGGTTGCCCCAATTCTAACTGGAAGGTAGGTTGAAGGGTGGTACCGTCAAAAAGCATATTTGCATTTGTGGCAAAGGGCAGCTCATTAGCCAGCGCCTTCAGGTTGGCGTAGTGGGTGGTGATCACTCCAAAAGAGCCCCTCTCGTAAAAGACCTCCAGGAAAGCTTCGGCCAAAGCTCCTCCTAATTCCGGATCGCTTCCAGTCCCGAATTCGTCAATTAGAAAAAGGGTGTCCTTGTCACACTTTTTCAGGAATTTCTTCATATTCTTCAGACGATAACTATAGGTGCTAAGGTGATTCTCAATAGACTGGTTGTCGCCAATATCGGTAAGAATGGTTTTAAACAAACACACTGAGCTGCCCTCGTGAACAGGGATGAGCATCCCGCTTTGTAACATTAGCTGCAGCAGTCCTATTGTTTTCAGGGTAATACTCTTTCCTCCGGCATTTGGACCTGAAATAACTATAATCCGGTTTTCCGGATGAAGTTCAATAGTCTGTGGAAAAGTGGGAAGTTTATCTCTTTTATTGGAGAGATAGAGCAACGGATGATAGGCATCGCGTAAAAATAATTTCTTCTCCTGATTGATTTCCGGTTTAATGGCATTGATCTCTGATGCGTATTTCGCTTTGGCTGCAGTGACATCCATATGTGCCAGAAAGTCCTGGAATTGTCTTAATTCAGGCCTGAAAGGGCGTATTTCCCTGGTAAGCGTATTGAGAATCTTCTGAATTTCTTCTTTTTCATCGAATTCCAGGTTGGTGAATTCCCTGCTATATCTCGAAACAGCATCCGGCTCAATGTAAACAATGCTGCCAGTTTTGGAGGTTCCCATCACCGTTCCCTTTACTTTCTTGCGATACATCGACTTTACGGCCAGGACTCTTCTGTTATCGACAATCGACTCTCTGATCTCATCTAAGAACTCTGAGGCCTGATAGGTGTTTAATGCGCTGCCGAAACTCTGATTGATCTTTCCCTTAACCACTGTCATCTCCTGTCTGATTCTCCTTAAGTCTGTAGAAGCAGAATCTTTTATGTGGCCGAACTTATCAATAACACCGTCAATTAAGTCAGGTATTTCACTGATTAGCGGTACGGTATCGGAAAGTTCTTTTAACAGGGGATAGTATTCGACAAACTTTTTAAAAAATTTCTTGTGTTCTGATACGGTAACACACAGGTGTTTGATCCTTCTGAATCCCGACAATTCCAGGGTGGTATTTTCAATTTCCAACAATTCGAGCTCTGCGCCGATTGCGTCAAAGCCATGATTGGGAATGCGGTTGTTATTGGTATAGGATGATAAATACTCGGAAGACTCACCAAGTAATCTGAGTATTTCCTTTTCCTCGGTAAGAGGCTCTAGGGACAAGGCAAGCTTCTTCCCGATCTCGGTATGACATCGGGCGTTTAGTTGTTTTCTTACCGTGGCAAATTCCAGGTCCTGTACACTTTTTTTCAGATAGGTGTCCATATTCAAGCTCAAGCTACAAAGGTAGCCAATAAGCCGCATTTTAGTAAAGAATTGAAATGACCACTTTATATCACAGATTTCATCGGAAATTGAATTCACATCATGAAATAGTGTTTTCACCACTAGAAGCGATGTCGAAGGCAATAAATATGGGAATTAAGGTGTTCTTGTAAGGAGAATTATTCAAATGAAAGTATCATTCCATAAATATATGCGTTGCATCCTTCCAATTGCGGTGGTCTTTTTACTGTTATCTGCCTGTAAAACAACCCATGCGGTGACGGTATACAACCTGGAACCAGCTCCTGTGACACTTGCAAAAGACATCAAACGCATCGGAATTATTAATGAGGTTGGCTTATCGGATACAAAAGATCAGGTTTCTTCCCTGGAGGCTTTGGTTAAGGCCACAGATCAGAAACTGGCTAATGAAGGGACAGAGGCCGCCATTGAAGGCCTGTTGGCTGAACTTCAGGCTGACAAAAGGTTTGATACCGTTATGATCCTAAAAAGCTCCAATTCAATTTGGGATTCCAAAAGAAGTGAACAGCAGGCGATTCCATGGCCTGAACTCGAAAAACTTTGCCTTGAAAACGAGCTTGATGCCGTTTTTTCTCTGGCTTCCTATCAAACAGATACTCGAATTACAGAAAGGAAAACCTCCATGGAAGAATTAGACCTGATGCGGATGGCGGTAGTGGTCCCGGCCCGGGAACTCACCCTGGAAACCTTGATTGAGAATGGTTGGCGTATATATGACCCGTTTGAGAAAAAAGTCCTGGATGAAATTGAAGTCAACGAAGAGATCGTTCTGCAGGCAAAGGCAGAAAGCGCGGTGAGTGCACTGAGATCTATGACTAATAGGGCCGACTCGCTAGTTTCCATCAGTCGGGGCAGTGGAAGTTCCTATGGTATGAGGCTGAAGCCGGTTAATAAGGCAATTGAAAGGCAGGTCTATATAAAAGGATCTGATCGAATCGAAAATGCTAAAGAGGCGGTTATAAAAGAAGACTGGTTAGAAGCTGCCCGTCTCTGGCAACTTGAACTCAATCATCAAAAACCGGCTGTCAGGGCCATGGCATGTCATAATATGGCTGTGCTTTACGAAATAAAAAATGACCTGGAGAAGGCTATTGAATGGGCTGTTTTAGCGCAAAATCACGAAGAAAATAAAGCGCATATCGGTTATTTGGAAACACTTAAAGAGTGTGCCAAACAAAAGCATTTGGCAGAACAACAACTCAAAGCCCTGGCTGTTTTGAGCCTTAAAAATTAATTTTCTGTTGTTTACTGTCTTGAGGAAGAGACAACTGTTCGTATTTTTATTCGAAAGTAACTACAGTTCGAATGAAGGTAAAAATCCACAGCAGCTGGGAACCACATTTAGAAACAGAATTAAATAAACCCTATTTTTCAGAGCTGGTTAGCTTTGTCAAAACAGAATATAGCACATACACCTGTTATCCTCCGGGAAACAGAATTTTCGCCGCATTTGACCACAGTACTTTTGACGCTACCAAAGTCGTAATCATAGGACAAGACCCCTACCATGGAGCAGGGCAGGCAAACGGACTCTGTTTTTCGGTTAAGGATGATGTGCGGCATCCTCCATCCCTGATCAATATTTTAAAAGAAGTAGAGAAAGACAGAGGTATTCCATATCCCAAGAGCGGAAATCTGGAACGTTGGGCCGATCAGGGCATACTACTACTCAATGCGATTTTAACCGTAAGGGCAGGGGAGGCCGGCAGCCATCAGAAAAAGGGGTGGGAACAATTCACCGATGCGGTGATACGAGTCTTATCAGAAAAAAAATCGGGCCTGATCTTTTTGTTATGGGGTGGCTATGCTAAAAAGAAAATCCCGCTTATCGACAGTCAAAAGCACAATATTCTTACTTCAGGACATCCGTCACCCCTTAGCGCCAACCGCGGATTATGGTTTGGTAACGGGCATTTTGGGAAAGTGAATGAAATATTACAAACTCAGGGCGTTTCGCCTATAAAGTGGTAAGGATTCGACCGGGCTCTATACTCTTATATATTAGATTTAAATAAAGTAGTGTATTCTGCACATTTTCAATTACTTGAATACTAATTTGTTTCTGAGACCACCTTGTCATACCCAGCCACTTTTGTACGTCTCCCAGTTCCAGTTGATACCTGTTAGCAAGGGTACGATCAATACTGGGAATTCTCTTAAACTCCTCTGTATACATATTAATGACCTCTAGAATATGCCGAATGAGGCCACTGTTCTTATCAATCATTTCCTGATGTGCCGTAATCGCAAAACAAGGCCAGGGCGTAGGGCAGTCGGCAAGTCGGCGAAACACCCCCTGTGTCACCAGAGGTTTGGTTGTAAAATGTTCCCACATAAAATAATCAGCTTTACCATTCTTTAAAGCTTCTACTGCGCCTTCCAGGGTGTTGACCACCTCAAATGAAAGCTTCTCGGTATCCCAGCCTTCGTTTTTAGCCAGGACATATGCCATTAGGTGGCTGCCGCTGCCAAACCGACTAATAGCGGCTCGGGTGTTCTCCAGATCGGATAGTTTTTGAAATTTGCTTTCTGCGGCCACGTGAATTCCCCACTGCAACGGAGAATCTACATATCCCTGTACTATCCTGAGGGGATTGCCATCAGAAATACTTTTTACAAGGCCATCAGTAAGGACAACTGCCAGGTCGACTTCCCTTGCCTGCATCATTTTGCACATTCTTCCGCTGCCTTCAGGTACATCGATCCATTCCACTTCAATTCCGCGATTAGCGAAAGCGCCCTCCTCTATAGCCATATGCCATGGAAGATTAAAGTGTTCCGGAACACCGGCTATTTTTATTCGTTTCAATATTCAATCAGTTTATTCAGTGTCCATTTGATAAGGCGATCGATCGTTCTACGGGGATCTTCGGAAAATGTCAGATTAGCCCGGTTCGCAATGATAGCATTCAGAGAGATTGCCTGATGCCCCATTAATGCAGACAAGCCATAAAGGGCTGAAGTTTCCATTTCGAAATTGGTTATCCTATGTCCGTCAAATGAAAATGAATTCAACTTCTCTTGCAGCTCTGGATACCTGGCCGGAAGTCGCAGGTGACGACCCTGAGGTCCGTAAAAACCAACATTACTGCCAGTAAACCCAAAGATTATCTCCTGTGTGGAAAAGTGCTCGAGTAGCTCCTTATTACATTTTACAACATAGGGAGCAGACATATAGGATTCCCAATTACTTTGTGCCAGAAAGGCTTTTTCTATATCATGGGATCTCACAGCTTCAGACTGGTAGTATTGCAATACATTATCGAAGCCAATGACATACTCGCTAAGCAGAAAGGAGTCGACAGGAATTTCTGGCTGTAAGGCTCCGGAGGTACCTATCCTTATTAACTTTAGGGTAGTTTTATCTTTTCTTATTTCCCGTTTATTCAGATCGATGTTTACCAGGGCATCGAGTTCGTTAAGGACAATATCAATATTATCAGTACCGATACCCGTTGATAGTACACTGATTCGTTTCCCTTTGTACACCCCCGTATGAGTGATAAATTCTCTCTTTTCTTTTTTTAGTTCGATAGAATCGAAATAAGAAGAGACCCGGGCTACCCTTTGAGGATCCCCCACCAAAATGACGGTATCGGCAATGTCCTCAGCTAACAGGTTTAAATGATAGATGCTTCCATCCTCGTTGAGGATGAGTTCTGAGGGGCCTAATTGCATATTGTAATTATAATTTTAGAATACGACCTGATTCGTCGTTAAAGAGGAAGTTGTACTTTAAAGCTCCTCCCAAATAGGATTCACTGTCACGGATTTGGGAATAAAAACTGGTTTTTCCTTCGTAGATCGCTTTGCCTTTTTTCGATAGTCGTACCGGATTAAAGGAGGTAAACAAAGGTTTTATGTTGGTGATGATCCTATCGAACTGAGTGTCGCCGTAACCGTAAAAACCCTGATTGTCCAATATCGTTTTCATAAAGGCTTTTTTGGTCCTGGGTTTGTGTTCCAAGCCAAGAGCAAGGATGCGGTTTTCCAATTCGTTGAGGCCGTTTTTTACTGAAGGAAAACGTTTGAGGTGAACTTTGATGGCATCAGAAAGGTAGTCAAAATGATAGTGTTCAAAATCCGACATATTTTCCAGTCTGATCGGGTTGTCACTACAGTACAATTGCCAGATATAATCGGCAAATTCAATATCATCCTGCGTAAGGTGGATACGTTTGTTGTACAATGTCTGGAGTTTAGTATCATCCACATCGCACAAGCCGTACATTTTTTTGGTCCCATCTTCATCTCCGCTACAGACCAGGGAAATATCGGCATCCCGTCTGTGGGTCTTTAACCAGCTTAGCACGGCAATCATGTTGATCTGACAAAACAAATCGTATTCAAACCACAGAATAATTTCATCCTGTTGCTTGTGATTACAAAGTGAACGGTATTCTTTAAGTGTTTTTTCTACAAACCAGGATTTACTTACGTTGTAGTTTTTATGAAGATATTCAAACCGTGTTTTCCAAAAGGACTCGCTACCCACATTGGTCTCGGTCTTGCCTTCACATAACATTTCCCTCCAGGTAATAATGGCACCTTTGAATGGGAGAGATTTCAGGCGTTGAGTAAAACTATCTCCATTGGTAATATGTAGTTGAGTACTCATACTGAAGATGTTGTTGATTAGGTTTCGACTATTAAAAGTAACATTTAATCGATAAAGTTGGTAATAATTAACAAATTACTTAATAACAAAATCTCAATAAAAGGTCTTAATAACTGTAAAATTCGGAGTTTAATTATCCTCCGACTCGTTTTGTCTTAAATCCGTTTTCTTTGAGAAAGTCCATTATTTTATCCCGATAATCCCCCTGAATAATAATAAGGTCGTTTTTAGTTGTTCCTCCCACACCCAATAGAGTCTTAATTTCCTTTGCCATGGCCTTCAGGTCGCTATCAGCTCCCTGATATCCCTCAAGTATGGTTATGGGTTTCCCTTTTCGTTTTTCATATTTGCAAAGGATAGGTTCGTCCTGCAGCCAGAATTTGGGTTTCTCTTCAGGGATGTTTTCATCTTTTTCCGGTTGATGCTCCGGAAATAAATTTCGCAATTGATCTTGAAGGTCCATCTGCTATCGGTATTCTTCTCTAATTAAAGTCTGATTATTTTTTGATTAGCCCCAGGTCGACCAGTCTTTCGTGCAGGAATTCGCCTGCAGTGATATCTTCATATAATTTCGGATGATCCTCGTCTGTACAATTCTCCAGGCAGTTCAGCGGCATTTCACTAATGGGGTGCATAAAAAACGGGATGGAGTACCTTGAACTTCCCCATAATTCCCTGGGTGGATTTACTACTTGGTGAATAGTCGATTTTAATTTGTTATTGGAAAGGCGAGACAACATATCCCCAACGTTGATCATTAATTGATCGGTTCGCGCAATGGCATCAATCCATTCTCCCTGATGGTTTTTTACCTGCAGCCCTTTGCCGTGTGCCCCCATCAGCAAGGTAATAAGATTGATGTCTCCATGAGCAGCGGCCCTGATTGCATTTTTAGGTTCTTCGGTGATAGGAGGGTAATGGATAGGTCGTAAGATAGAATTCCCATTTTTTATGTATTCATCAAAATAGTTTTCCTCCAGCTTTAAATGTAAAGCGAGGGCCCGCAGTACATACTGGGCAGTCTTCTCAAGCATTTTATATGTTTCTTTCCCTACTGTATTAAATTCGGGTAGTTCCGTTACTATTACATTGGAAGGGTATTCCTTTAAAAGTTTTGGATCATCTTCAACGTATTGCCCGAAATGCCAGAACTCCTTCAGGTCTCCTTCTTTCCTGCCCTTGGCGTGCTCTTTCCCAAAAGAGGTATAACCACGCTGTCCGCCAATCCCTTCTATTTCGTACTTGTCTTTAACCTCCTGGGGTAAGGCAAAAAACTTTTTAATTTCAGAGTAAAGCGATTCTATAAGGGGCTCTGAGAGAAAATGCCCGCTTAAGGCCACAAAACCAATTTCTTCAAATGCTCCACCCAGATCATTTACAAATTGTTCTTTTTTAACCGGGTCGGATGATAAGTAATCTCTTAGGTCTACACTTGGAATAGTATTCATATTTCTCATGTTTATCAACTACCCAAAGGTACTAAATTCTGACTCGAAATATGAGCTTCATTAGCAGGAGATCTTCAGATCAATTTTGTTACATTTACGCCAGTTAATTTACTTTTAGTAATATTTAGATTCTATGCAGTTCCAGCATCATGGCCTTTCACACGAAGAACTACTCGATCTCTACAAGGCCATGCTCAAGCCCCGGATGATCGAGGAAAAAATGCTTATTCTGCTCCGGCAGGGAAAGATCTCCAAATGGTTTAGTGGTATTGGTCAGGAAGCTATTGCGGCTGGAGTAACCCTTGCCCTGCACCCTGAAGAATATATTTTACCCATGCATAGAAACCTGGGCGTTTTCACCAACAGAAATGTGCCCTTAAACCGATTGTTTTCTCAGTGGCAGGGGAAGAAAAGTGGTTTTACAAAAGGGAGGGACCGCAGTTTTCACTTTGGTACTCAGGAATACCGGATTGTTGGGATGATTTCACATCTGGGGCCACAATTAGGTGTGGCTGATGGTATTGCACTTGCCGATCGACTCAGGGGAAACAAAAGGGTTACCGCCGTTTTTACAGGAGAGGGCGCCACAAGTGAAGGAGATTTTCACGAAGCCCTGAATATTGCTGCTGTATGGGATTTGCCGGTACTTTTCTGTGTGGAGAATAACGGTTACGGACTTTCCACACCAACCAGTGAGCAATTTCGCTGTAAACATATTGCGGATAAAGGCAAGGGCTATGGGATGGAATCCTACATCATCGACGGAAACAATATCCTTGAAGTCTACTCCCGTTTAAAGGCATTGACCAAAAGTGTAAGACAGAGGCCCAGACCTTTACTCCTCGAGTTTAAGACTTTTAGAATGCGCGGGCATGAAGAGGCAAGTGGAACAAAATATGTCCCACAGCACCTTCTCGATGAGTGGGCTGCCAGGGATCCTATCGAAAACTATGTTGCTTATCTTAAGGAGGAAAAAGTACTTTCAGAAGAAGCAGAAGTTGCGATTAAAAAGGAGTTTATTCACGAAATTGATGAAAACCTGCAGCTTGCGTTTGCCGAAGAGCCTATTCAATCTAATGAAAGTATTGAATTAAATGATGTTTACAAAGAATTTGTATATCAATACATTAAAGAAAAAGAAGGGAAATCCAATATACGATTAGTAGATGCTATTTCAGCCGGCCTGAGGCAGTCCATGGAAAAACACGATAACCTGGTAATTCTTGGGCAGGATATCGCTGATTACGGGGGCGTTTTTAAGGTAACAGAAGGATTTACTGAAGCCTTTGGGAAAGATAGGGTGCGTAATACACCAATTTGCGAATCGGCTGTTGTATCAGCAGCTATGGGCTTGTCTATTAATGGGATGAAGACTGTTATGGAGATGCAGTTTGCCGACTTTGTCAGTAGTGGTTTTAATCCCATAGTAAATTACCTGGCGAAGGTTCACTATCGCTGGAATGAACCTGCGGATGTAGTCATCAGAATGCCCTGTGGGGCCGGAGTAGGGGCAGGCCCCTTTCATTCCCAGACCAATGAAGCCTGGTTTACTAAAACGCCCGGACTCAAAGTGGTTTATCCGGCCTTTCCCTATGATGCAAAAGGATTGCTTGCCACGGCTATCAATGATCCGAACCCCGTGCTTTTCTTTGAACACAAGGCCCTTTATCGAAGTATTTACCAGGATGTCCCCGATTCCTATTATACGTTGCCTTTAGGACAAGCCAGCCTTCTCAAAGAAGGAGGTGATATCACCGTAGTGACTTACGGCGCAGGAGTGCATTGGATGCTTGAAATTCTTGATAACAATACTCATTTTAAGGTTGACCTTATAGACTTAAGGTCCCTTCAACCCCTGGATTGGGAGACGATATACTCCTCCGTCAGAAAAACAGGGAAATGCCTGATTGTCCAGGAAGACACTTTGTTTGGAGGTATAGCCAGTGATATATCCGCTACCCTGATGGAAAAATGTTTCGAATTTCTGGATGCTCCGGTAAAACGAATTGGAAGCATGGAGACACCCGTTCCTTTCGCCAGAACCCTGGAAGATATCTACCTCCCAAAAGGACGAATAGTCGAAGTCCTGAATGAACTAGTCAATTACTAGTCATCTTTTTGAGGTATTTAATTTATCGAATTACCTATTCTTCATAAAAAGAAACCTGCTTTACAACCAAGACGTCGATTTGCGCGTATATACTATCGAAATTTAAATCTTATAAATATGTTTAAAAGGAGTTTAATACTATTTGCTACAGCAATCTTCCTGATTTCCTGTGGTGTTTCTAAGGAAATTCGCGATCAGAGGAACCTCCTCAGTGGAACCTGGAATCTGGATGACGTTCGTTACGAAAACAATGAAGGGATGTTCAAAGCGGTTGTTTTTAACGATGCAGACGCAATATGTTTTGAGGGGAGTAATTGGTTTTTCAGAGACAATAACAGCACGGGGCGTTATACCATTAAAGAAGGGAGCCTTTGCCAGGGCGGAGATCGATTTATTCGCTGGTCAGTGATTAAAAATCCTGCCGATTACAACTCCCAATTACAATTTAAATTTATCGATGAGAAACGCAAGGATGTTTCAGGTGGTCTTGGGTACCGACTTACAATCGCCGAACTTACCGATACAGAAATGACATTAAAATCCAATGTTACTGTAGATGCCAAGCCGATTACAGTTGTATATGAATTTTCAAAACAATAAAATATGAGAACGATGATAAAAAAGATAAGTGCACTAATATTGATTCTCAGCCTGGGGCTGGGTTGCAATGCCGTTAAGAATGCGAATAACACCCAAAAAGGCGCCGTTATTGGGGCTTCAGGTGGAGCTGTTATTGGCGGGGTAATTGGAAATAATGTAGGTAAAGGCAACACCGTGCTGGGAGCGATCATCGGTGGTGTTGTTGGTGGAGCTGCCGGAGGTTATATCGGCAACCGAATGGACAGACAGGCAGAGCGTATTGAAGAGGAGATTCCCGGAGCTGAAGTGACACGGGTAGGAGAAGGGATCAATGTAACTTTTAACGAAGGAGCCGGAGTCTATTTCGATACAAACAAGTCGAATATCAAAGGAACTTCTGTCGAAACACTAAATAAACTGGCAGGGATCTTAAAGGAATACCCCAAGACTGTGATTCTTGTAGAAGGGCATACCGATAGTGCCGGATCTGAGGAATACAATATGGGCCTTTCCAAGTTAAGGGCTGAATCCGTAACTAACTACCTGATCGGACAAGGCATTGCTACAAACAGATTCACTACAAAATGGTATGGCGAACTACAACCGGTTGCAGACAACTCAACAGCCGAGGGTAAATCGAAAAACAGAAGAGTGGAACTCGGTATTGTAGCCAGTGAAGAGCTGAAACAAGAGGCTATGGAAAAAACCAAAGGATAAGCTCAAAACACCTTATTTGTTAAACCCGACTCGATAGTCGGGTTTTTTATTGGCGGTTTCTGTATCTTTCCCTCGTTGCTATGTACGATGTTATCTGTATCGGGGGAGGATTAGCCGGCCTCACGGCTGCCATTCATTTAAAAAAGGAAGGGCATAATGTATTGGTACTCGAAAAAGAACAGTACCCTCATCATAAGGTTTGCGGGGAATACCTGTCAAAAGAAGTACTGCCTTATCTTTCATTTCTCGGGGTACAACTTCAAACAGACATCGAGATTGATACCCTGAGATTCAGCACCCGAAAAGGACGGTCCTTACAAACAGATCTTCCCCTGGGGGCTATAGGAATAAGTCGGTATGCTCTCGACTTCACCCTGTATCAACACGCCGTTAAGCTCGGCGTAGAATTTCATTTCTGCACGGTTTCTTCTGTAATTTTCAGAGAGGATCAATTTACTGTTTACTCAAACCCGGGCGGCGATTTTCAGGCAACGTATGTCATTGGTTCTTATGGGAAAAGATCCATTATAGACAAAGACCTGAATCGGGAGTTTATCAAAAGAAAATCGCCATGGCTGGGCATAAAAGCTCATTATCACTGGCCTGATTTCCCTGCTGAACAGGTGGGATTACACAGTTTTAGTGGCGGTTATGCCGGACTTTCAAAAACAGAGACAGGGGCTGTCAATTTCTGCTACCTGGTGAGCTATAAAAGTTTTCAGAAATATCAGGACATTGAACTTTTCAATAAAGAGGTTGTTGCTCAAAATCCTGTCCTGGCAAAGTTTTTTGAAAGATCAACTCCCATTTTTGACAAACCGATGAGCATAGCCCAGATCTCTTTTGAACCAAAGCCCTCAGTGGATAATCATCTGCTGATGTGCGGGGATACGGCCGGACTTATACACCCCTTGTGTGGGAACGGAATGGCAATGGCCATCCACAGTGCCAAGCTCGCCTCAGAACTAATTCACAAGGCATTTATTAAGGGCTCTTCAGAAAGAACACAGCTCGAGAAAGAATACAGCGATGTCTGGAAGAAAACCTTTGGAAAAAGAATTCGGATGGGGAGATTGCTGCAGCGATTGTTGTTGTCTGAAGGTGTTACAAATTTGCTCTTCTCCCTTGTTTCCCGCTCTCCACTTCTAGTGAAACGCATGGTCAGGCTAACCCATGGCAAACCCATCGCACTATGATTAGGTTTAAAGAACGTAGTGACGAAGTAGAGCTTATGGATGATCTCACCCTGGATCAAAGTCGAATAAAACCTGTGCTAGCTGATATCAACAAGGCCAACAAGCTGCTGGGAGGAAACCGGATCACCTTAATGGCCGTCGAACGCTTAACGCAAAAATTTCCACGTAAACTATACCGGATTGTGGATATGGGGTGCGGTGACGGGTCAATGCTAAGGGAAGTGGCTGCGTTCTGCGACGGTTTGGGAATTAAGGTTGAATTGACTGGTATCGACCTGAATGAGAAATCCCTTCAAATTGCAAGGCATAAAAGCAAATCCTATAGTAACATTTCTTATTTGCAAGGTGATATACTCGACTTGAATGCGCAAGACCTGCATTGTGATATCCTTTTATGTACCCTTACCCTTCACCATTTCCACGAGAAAGAAATAGAAATATTTATCACCAAGTTTGCTGAATTGGCTCGAATTGGAGTTGTTGTCAATGATTTGGAACGAAACAAAATTGCATATCAATTGTTCAAAATATTTGCGGCAGTATTTATGAAAACCGAAATTGCCAGAAAGGACGGACTCACTTCTATTCGAAGTGGGTTTTTAAAAAAAGATCTGATAGCTTATTCTGAATTATTACCCGATATGAAACATCATATTAGCAGCCGGTGGGCCTTCCGATACGAATGGTCTTTCTGGCATCCCCAAAATATAGAAAATGAAAGATGTTAAGATAGTAACTGTCACCAAGGAATTACCGCCGTATCGCAGGGCCACAAAAGAAATATTGCCTTTTGTAGAACTCTGGCTATCCGGCCAGGAAGACCGGTTCAGAAGGAAAGTATTAAAGATTTTTGAGGCTGCCGGGGTAGATTACCGCTATGGAATCATGAATGTTGAAGAAGTATTTACAGCCACCTCTTTTGAACAGAAAAATAAAATTTACTGTCGCGAAGCAAAAAAACTGGGGGTAGCTGTCCTTGATAAGGCCCTGAAAAAAAGTGGCTGGGATCCGGAAAGCCTGGATTATATCATTACCGTGAGTTGCACCGGAATCATGATTCCTTCCCTGGATGCCTATATCATTAATGCTCTTGGCCTTAAGACTGATGTTATGCGACTGCCGGTTACGGAAATGGGATGTGCTGCAGGTGTTTCGGGCATGATCTACGCTTCCAATTTCCTTAAGGCTGCACCGGGGAAAAGAGCCGCTGTGGTGGCAGTTGAGAGTCCGACAGCCACTTTCCAGCTCAATGACTTTAGCATGGCTAATATGGTGAGTGCTGCCATTTTTGGGGATGGAGCTGCCTGCGTCCTGCTTTCTTCCGAGGAGGAAGCCTCTGGTCCACAAGTTGTAGGTGAGGAGATGTACCATTTTAAAGATGCAACCCATCTTATGGGATTTGATGTAGTGAATACGGGATTGAAAATGATTCTGGATCCCGATGTACCATCGACTATCTCTGAACACTTTCCTGAGATCATACACCCCTTCCTGAAGAAGCACAATAGTAACATTGAAAAGGTCGACCATCTTATTTTTCACCCCGGAGGCCGCAAAATTGTAGAAACGGTTGAATCTCTTTTTGGAAAGCTTGGAAAAAATATAGATGATACCCGTGAGACGCTTAAACTGTACGGGAATATGAGTAGTGCAACAGTCCTCTATGTCCTGGAACGATTTATGGAAAAAGATATTACCGAAGGGGAGCAGGGATTAATATTGAGTTTTGGCCCTGGTTTTTCTGCTCAGAGAGTTTTACTGGAATGGTAGCGTCATGGGATCAGAACAATTTGATGTACTTTTAATCTAAATCCCTTTTAAATCGCATACTATGAGTGATTCTTCCGGAAAAAAATGGGCCATTATCCTCGGTGGAAGCAGGGGGCTCGGACTTGCCACGGCAAAAAAACTGGCAAAGCACGGCTATGCTATTTGTGTAATACACCGTGACCGGAGAAGCGAAATGGAAGCCATTGAAGAACAGTTTTCGGAAATTAAAAAAGATGCGGTAGACTTTTTCTCTTTTAATGCGGATGCTGTCAACCAGGAAAAACGGGCTGAGATTGTCTCCCAACTGCGAAATTCCTTCAGGGAAAATGATACCGTCAAATTATTAATTCACAGCATCGCCAAAGGGAGTTTAAAACCTATGGGGGCAGCCAGGGGCGAGTCGCTCAGCACAGAGGATTTTGAAATTACCTTCCGGGCGATGGCCCTGAGTTTATACGATTGGGTTCAAAGCCTGATTTCGGCAGAGTTCACCGATCCCGACATGCGTGTTATCTCCTTTACCAGTGAAGGGAATACCAGGGCCATGCCGGGTTACGCCGCAGTATCTGTCGCCAAGGTAGCCCTGGAGGCAATTACGAGAAGTATGGCCGTAGAATTTGCTCCTTTAGGAATTAAGGCCAATTGTATTCAGGCCGGTGTAACCCAAACCAGTTCTTTTGCAATGATACCTAACAGTGATAAGATCAGGGAGAATGCTATAAAACGCAATCCTTCAGGCCGAATCACCAGTCCGGAAGATGTGGCAAATACAGTTTTTATGCTGTCGCTGGATGAGGCAAAATGGATCACTGGTAGTATAATTAAAGCTGATGGAGGTGAAAGTTTAAGATGATTACAACTAAAGAAATCCTCGACCTGCTCCCTTATTCTGATCCATTTCTATTTGTGGATGAGATAAAGGAAGTCAATGAGCAGGGGTGTGAAGGCGTTTACCGTTTTCGGGAAAACCTTCCTTTTTACAGGGGACATTTTAAAGAGGAAGCTGTTACTCCTGGAGTTATTCTCACCGAGTGCTGTGCGCAGATAGGCCTTGTTTGCCTGGGAGTCTACCTTCTTTTTAGTGAAGAACAGACATTTTCCGGCAAATTACAGATAGCGATGAGTAGTGCAGAAATGGAATTTCTAAAAGCGATCTATCCCAATGAAGAAGTAAGGGTAGTATCTGAAAAAGAGTATTTCAGGTTCTCCAAATTAAAGTGCAAAGTAAAAATGTATAATTCCCATAACGAAATGGTATGTAAAGGAACCATTGCCGGTATGATAAAACCAGGGCATCATGCGTAAGCGGGTAGTCATTACAGGAATGGGGGTTTGTGCGCCCAATGGAATCGACCTCCAAGCCTTCGCCGGTGCCTTAGAGACAGGAAGAAGTGGAATTCAGTTTTATCCGGAACTGGAAAAATTAAATTTTAGATGTCAGGTTGCTGGAAAACCAAATATTAACAAGAATTATATAAACAAATACTTTACCTCCCTTGAACAACGCGGATTAATGGCAAGCGGCTTGATTTACGGAGTGATAGCCGGGGTAGATGCCTGGAGGGATGCCGGACTGACGCCTACAGAGGATGAGACAACCGACTGGGAAAGTGGGGTTGTTTTTGGCACCGGAATTCTTGGGATAGACAAGTTGCGTGAGGCGATACACCTGATTGATGAGCGTAAAGTCAAAAGGCTGGGGAGTACTTCGGTAACCCAAACCATGGCCAGCGGAATAAGTGCCTACTTAGGGGGAATTATCGGAGCGGGAAACCAGGTGACTACAAATTCATCAGCCTGTACGACCGGAACAGAAGGATTAATCATGGCCTATGAACGCATTTCTTCGGGAAAGGCAACACGAATGCTGGCAGGAAGTTGTAGCGATAGTGGCCCATACGTATGGGGAGGATTTGATGCTATGCGTATCCTCCCAAGGAATTTCAATGACAAACCCGAACAGGCTAGTCGACCCATGAGTGCTTCCGCATCCGGATTTGTGCCGGGAAGTGGGGCAGGGGCATTGGTCCTTGAATCCCTGGAGAGTGCGATTGAAAGAAATGCAAAAATATACGCAGAAGTTCTGGGAGGCGCAGTCAATTGTGGAGGACAGCGCAGCGGTGGGAGCATGACGGCACCAAATAAAACAGCCGTACAGAAGTGTATCAGGGAGGCACTCCTGGATAGTGAAATAGGTGCTGATGAGATTGATAGTATCAATGGCCATCTCACTGCCACAGCAAAGGATACTGTTGAGATTGAAAACTGGTGTAAAGCCCTGGGCAGGGAAAGGGAAGATTTTCCCCTGATCAATTCCTTTAAGAGCATGGTGGGCCATTGTCTTGCTGCAGCAGGTTCTATTGAATCGGTTGGGGCGGTTCTACAGCTCAGCAACGGCCTTGTATACGGGAATGTAAATTGTGAAGATCCACATCCTGAGATCCTCAAATGGATACACCCTTCCAGAATTCCACAAGTCAGTGTGCGAAAAGCTCCGAAAATTGTCGCTAAAGCGAGTTTTGGTTTTGGGGATGTAAATGCATGTGTTATTTTTAAACAATATAATTCCTGATCCATGTCAAAAGAAGATCGATATCAAACGCTAATAGGTATCATCAAACCGTATTTACCAGATGATATTTCAGCGGATTCCATCAACAGGGATAGTCATCTTATCAATGAGTTGAATATTAATTCGGCTAATCTGGTAGATATCGTCCTCGATGTGGAAGATGCTTTCGACATTACTCTGGAGAATGAAGAAATGGATGATATGCAGACAGTGGGGGATGCCCTGAATATTATCGACTCAAAGGTAAACTGAAACAGGGTTTATAAGTTCAATAAAAAATTACAGATCCATTCGATCTTATTTAACAGAAAAATCACACAGGCTTAATAAGTGGTATAGACAAAATTTTGTAAATTAAGGGTGGAATTGACTCCTCCATTAGGATAAATTTTTCACCATGAATACCCTGGATCCTCAAAACAAAGCGAGAAGCAAGCAAACCGCTGCCAAGCCCATCCATTTCCCGGAGCGGCAGCAGACATACCTTGTGAATCTTTCCAGGCAATTAAACTCCTACCATTGTGTACCCAAGACGGTTCAACTTCACGAACAAATGGACCAGTTAAAAAGGAGTTTGAAGAAGCTCATGAATGAAAATGAAGACCTGATCTTAGCTATAAGAAAATCAGGGAAGAGTGAATTACACTACTTTGATGAATGTGAAGCACAATTCGCAAAAATGATGCAGCTAGAGCGGGATATCCTTGCTTATATTGGAAAAGCAAAAATTCAGGGTTAATCCGGTAAAGGCGTTTCCGCTTCTTCTTTTTCAGGTATTAACAGGGAAGTAATGATCCCTGAGGCCAGAGATACTGTGATTAGTGTCAGGGAAACCCATTCAGGAACATGGATAAATTCTGCGGTAAGCATTTTCAATCCCACAAACCCAAGTATCACCACTAGGCTGTAATTGATAAACCTGAATTTAGCAAGCATCCTCGAAATAAGAAAATACATAGATCTCAGGCCTAATATTGCCATGATATTAGAACTGAATACTATAAATGGATCTGCGGTGATGGCCAGAATGGCCGGGATGCTGTCCAGGGCAAAAAGGATGTCCGTTAATTCGATTACAATTAAGGCAACAAAAAGTGGAGTCGCTGCTTTTATTCCCATTCTCCTGAGAAAAAAATGCCTCCCGTTCATATGTTTTGTAAGCGGATAGATCTTTCTGAGGTATTTAAACACCAGAGAGCGTTTAGGATCGAACTTAATAGAATCTGATTTCAGCATTTTAAATGCCGTATAAAGAAGAAATACCCCAAAAACATAGATCGCCCATTCGAACCTGGTGATCAGGGCTACACCGAAAATAATCATAAGAGCGCGGAAAACAATAGCGCCAAGAATCCCCCAGAACAAAACCCTGTGCTGATATTTTGGAGGTATGGCAAAGGCCGAGAAGATTACTGCGATAACAAATACGTTATCAATACTGAGGGAAAGTTCTATAAGATAACCAGTAATATAATTTAATACGGCCGTATCGGGAGTCATCCCGGTAGGATTTTCTACCAGACCCTTGGAAAAAAGCCAGTAGATGACTGCACTAAAACTAAAGGCAACAGTTACCCAGAGCGCTGTCCAGAGACTGGCTTCCTTACTTTTAATAACATGATCCCTTTTATTGAATAAGCCGAGATCAAGGGCGAGGAATACAACGATAAGAGAGATGAAAGAAACCCAGATCAGCATGGGAGAAAAAATTTAAAGCTAAATATACACATCCTGCTGTACAATTTCATCAAATGGATTATTCGATTTGTCAGATTTCACCTTCTTATTGAGCAAACCGTCTGGATAAATAAAAATAGGCAAGTAAAAAGTAAGCGATAAGTCCGCAAGTTAAAAACCCGAGAAAGATGGGGAAAATAGAATCGCGAACAAAACTGCCGATATAGGCACTGATGGGAACGGCCATTAGTGTAGCCAGACAACCCGTGATTGCCGAGCCTATCCCGGCGATATGACCAACGGGTTCCATGGCCAGTGCCCGCAAGTTACCGAAGACAAAACCTACAGCGAAGAACTGCATCCCAAAGAAGCCAAGGGCGACCCAATAGGGAGGATTTACCTGCCCGTAAAACAAGATCACATACACCAGTGGAACCAGGATATAAAAAGCCAGGGCAACAGTTACCAGGCGGAGCATCCCAAACCGCAGCACCAGGGTCCCGTTCAGTAAGGTAGCAGTACCAATGGTGATGGCCAGGCAGGCGAAGATATATGGAAAAGATTCCTTCATCAGGTACTGGTCTTCAAAAACCTGCTGTGCTGTGCTGAGGTAAACCAGAAAAGAACCGGTGATAAATCCCCAGATAAAGGTAAAGACCATCGTTTGTTTGTAATTCAACAGTTCTTTGTAGCCATTGATAAATACATTAAGCCTGAAGGAGTTTCGTTTTTCAGGCACCAGGGTTTCGGGTTGTCTTTTCCAAAACCAAATGGCAACCAGGATTGCAAAAACGACTTGAAAATGAAAGATAGCTTCCCACCCCATAGCGTCGAGAATCCATTTCCCGAGGGTAGGGGCTACAATGGGTACAAGGATAAATACAACTACAACAAATGACAGAATCCTGGCCATCTGATCCCCGCTATACCGATCCCTGATCATAGCCACACTGATGGTTCTGGGGGCTGAAAGGGCTATACCCTGTAAAATCCTCCCGGCAATCATCGTTTCAAATTGAGGGGCGTACACGCAGAGCAAACTGGCCCCGATGAACAAGGCAAATCCAACGTAGACCACAGGCTTCCTTCCAACGCTGTCCGAAACAGGACCAAACAATAAGGGTCCAACCCCTAGGCCCAGGAAGAAAAGGGTAATCAGGAGTTGATTCTCAGCCAGACTGGTGGTCCCTACATCCCTTCCAATCAGGTCAAGGGCCGGCAAAAGCGCATCGAGAGCGAGGGCAGCTATCGACATCAGAGCTGCCATAAGGCCCACAAATTCGAGTTGAGAACGCCGCTGAATTTTCATCCGGCAAAAGTAGGGTATTCTGCAGGATTAACCCTAGAAGACTTTAAAGACGTATCCCAAAAGCCAGTACAGAACCAGAAAAACGAAAACCGTGCCTATACATCCACATCGGCCACCACCAATTTTTTTGGCTCCATATCCCGCAATAATAGCCCTGATCAAATTTTTCATTTACTCACTTATGGTTTTGGATTATTTTTTATCAGATTAAAACGATATACCATCTCTAATTTAAACTGAAAGCTATCATTGAGGTCCCGATTCAGGATTTCCCGGTCGTTCCCAAAAAAGATACCTACGAGTGACAGATCGATTTTATCCTCATTGTCATACACTTTGAAATTACGAAAAAATGAATAACCAAACTTACCACGGACTAAAAGGGAAGGCGTTATTTTATATTGTCCGTAGAGATAAAGCTCATTAGAAGCCCTGGTGACATAATGGTTATTAAATCCGGCCGTTTGTATAGAAAAAGAAGATCCCAGACCATCAAAACGAAGCCCTGCAGATACTGTATTACCTAGGCTGTAATTGAGATCTACCCTCACCGGCAAAAAGACATCGGCCTCAAATAAATTATCTGCACTCTTGTAGTAAACCCCCAATATTGGCACGAGCAATAGTCCAAATTCTTCTTTATTTCCATAAATCCCATAAAGGTATTTTAGACGCTCTGTTCTGGTCTGAGTAAACAAGACCACAGCCCCGATCTGTTTCCCCCTTCTAAAACCACTACTGAAATCAGAAGCCACTTTTGGCATTACTAAGAAGGTTCCCGACCAGCGTTCATTGAAAGTGGTATTCCATCCAAGCCTCAGGATAGTAGCGTATAAATCCGTTTCCGGATTGGGCGAAGGACTTAAATCTACATTTATGGTATTGGCGCTTAGTCCAAAAATCAGAGCATTCTCATTATTAAGGACCAGGGGAAGATCCATGTTAAAGTTCCATTCCTGGATTGCCGCTTCAATGTTGGTGTTTTCCAGCGTTCGTTCAAAGGAGGAAGTATAGGAAAAAGAGGCCAGATCGATATGATCCTGTGCAAGAATGAGACTAATGCTGCATAGGTAGATACAGCTAAAAACTGCAAATCGGGGAAAGTGCAATGATCTCATTGCCCCGAAAGATACTTCTTTTAGGAAAGTCTTTACCAAATATTGAAAAAATCCTGTGATCAAATAGATGGAAAATCAAATGAAATAATGAATTAATTGTAACTTTAGGAAAGAAAGAAATATTGTTATGAAGATCAGAATAAAGGGCAATTCAGTGCGTTTCCGCCTCACCAGATCGGAGGTAGA
Organism: Muriicola sp. E247; assembly: GCF_041358175.1. Taxonomy (NCBI): domain Bacteria; kingdom Pseudomonadati; phylum Bacteroidota; class Flavobacteriia; order Flavobacteriales; family Flavobacteriaceae; genus Muriicola; species Muriicola sp. E247. Next base: position 326,452 of record NZ_JBGKBE010000002.1, on the reverse strand, counting down.
AGAATTGTGCTCAGTGGGTTATATTAAGGAGACAACACATTTCCCGGGAAGTACTTTTAGCTATGCAGTAAAAAAAAGCACCGGTAAAAAAATCCACGCCTCTTTTGAAGAAGAAATAATAACCCTGCACATAAATGCTGATCAGCTAAAGGGTTGGGATAGCAATGAAGAAGTGGGCTTTGAAGCCCTGCAACAAATCGATCCGGAAACCAGTTTACACCTGTTGCTTGAGAAGGACTTTGTATGTCTCGATGAGCGACTGGAAGACCAAAGCGATAATTATCCGAATCCCAAAATGGATACCGAAAATCAGCTTTAATAATTATCAATCGAGCATGAAAGAAGAACCTAATGCCTTTACCCGAAATGTCTCCCACAGGGGTCCTGATGAATTTTCAAAACTCAGAATCAAGGAACCAATGCGGATTGCCGCAGGCACCGAAGGTATTTATTATGCCTTAAAGCACAGCTTTAAAGAAATGGGCGTAACCCGTTCTATTCCTGCTCTTTTTAAAATGAATCAAAAAGATGGATTCGACTGTCCCTCCTGTGCCTGGCCCGATCCTGAACACCCTTCCCCAATTGCCGAATACTGTGAAAATGGAGCAAAGGCACTGGCAGATGAGGCCACTACCTCCCATATCGGGAAGGAGTTTTTTGCAAAATATTCTGTAGAAGAACTATCGCGTTTGTCTGATTTTCAGATCAATGCTTTTGGCCGACTCACCGAACCCCTCATCCTCAGAGCGGATAGTCTTCACTACGAACCCATTAGCTGGGAAGAGTCATATCAACTTATAGCAGAGCATCTTCATAAGTTAGATAATCCCGACGAGGCCATTTTTTACACCTCAGGACGATCAAGTAATGAAGCCGCCTTTCTATACGGTATGTTTGCAAGGGCAATGGGCACCAATAATCTGCCTGATTGTTCCAATATGTGCCACGAATCGAGTGGGGTAGCCCTCTCTGAAACCCTGGGGATAGGGAAAGGCTCTGTAAAACTGGAAGATTTTTATGAGGCCGAAGTAATTCTGATCGCAGGGCAAAACCCCGGGACCAATCACCCCAGGATGCTCAGTGCCCTGGAAAAATGCAAGAAAAACGGGGGCAGGATCGTCAGCATCAACCCTTTGTTAGAAAGTGGCCTGGTGAATTTTAAAAACCCCCAATCGGTAAAGGGAATGCTTGGTGGGGGCACTCAGTTGGCAGACATCCATCTACCGGTAAAAATCAACCAGGATATCGCCCTTGTAAAAGCCATCCTTGTAAAACTGAAGGAACTCGACAGGGAAAAAGGGGATGTTTTCGACCACAGTTTTATAAGGGAATTTACCGAGGGATACGATGCATTGATGGCCGATCTGGATACGTATGAACTGAATAGTCTTATTGAACAATCCGGAGTAGGGGAGGCCGCCATCGACCAGGTGGTGGATTACCTGGCAAATTCTGAAAAAATTATCATTTGCTGGGCCATGGGCCTCACACAGCATAAAAACTCCGTGGCCACCATCAAAGAATATGTCAACCTCCTCTTCCTTAAAGGCGCTATCGGCAAACCCAACAGCGGAACCTGCCCGGTAAGGGGGCATAGTAATGTGCAGGGCGACCGTTCTGTGGGGATTATGCATTATGTAAACCCGGCACTCAATCAACGCATAGAAAAACACCTTGGCTTTAAAGCCCCGGAGCACGAAGGAGTGGATGTCGTAGGTGCCATGAAAGCTATGCATGAAGGGAAAGCAAAGGTCTTTATGTGCCTGGGCGGGAATTTCCTGATGGCTGCTTCAGACACGGATTATACAGCCAAAGCGATTCAGAAATGTGATCTGACCGTACAGGTGAGCACCAAATTAAACCGCACCCACCTGGTGACTGGGAAAACAGCCCTTATTTTGCCTACCCTGGGCAGGTCAGAAAAAGACATACAACACGGAAAAGAACGAGAAGTAACCACCGAAAACAGTATGGGGCGGGTGAGGGCTTCCAAAGGCGTCCTAAAACCGGCATCAGAAGACCTTAAGAGTGAGATTGAGATTGTAACCGGTATCGCCGATGCCTATTTTAAAGGAGATCACCCGGTTAACTGGAAGGAGATGGGGGAGGACTACGACCTGATACGGGAAAAGATCGACCTGGTGGCCAAAGGTTTTAAAAAGACTGCTGAACGAGCTAAAGGAGTGGGGTATTACCTCCCGAACAATTCGCGGGAACGGGACTTCAGTAAATTACCCAACGGCCGGGCAAAGATTACCCTAAACCCCCTGCCAGACCACCAGTTGGCAGAAGACGAGTTTATTCTGATGACCATCCGGTCTCATGACCAGTTTAACACCACTATCTATGGGATGGATGACAGGTACAGGGGTATTTATAACGAACGAAGGGTACTCTTTATGAACATAAAGGACATGAAGGCTTTGCATTTAAACAAAGAAGATATCGTTAACCTAAATAGCACTTACGACGGTATCAAAAGAGAAGCATTTAACTTTAAGGTCGTACCCTACGACATTCCACAGGGTAACCTGGCGGCTTATTTTCCCGAGACTAACCCCTTGGTGCCTTTTAACCATTTTGCAGATCATAGCAGGACCCCCATCAGTAAATCGGTAAGGGTACGGATTTCGCAAGCAGAAGGTCGGGCCTGAAAGTGTAACATTCGGGTTGACACGTAGTCTTATTAATATCATTCAACTCAAAACGATCGTTATGACCTCTATCCAATCGCTTGTAAGAAATTCATTAACCACTGTATTCCTTTTCTTTTTAAGTTTTGGCATCTATGCCCAGGACAGCTTTAGTGCGGAGCAATACCGGGAAGACCTCAGATTCTTACAGGATAAAGTCCACACAGATTTCCCTTTCCTCTTTAAAAAAACCACGGCAGCGGAATTTGACGCCGAAGTAGAGGAGTTCTATACTGCTATCCCGGAAATGGAACCGCATGAAGTGTTGGTAGGCTTTACTAAATTAGTTGCCGGCTTTGAATACGGGCATACTATTTTTGGATGGTGGGATGGGATAATCCCATTTCATCAGATTCCTGTATTTCTATATCAGTTTGATGACGGCATCTACCTGCACGGGGTTCACAAGGACTATCCGGACGTTTTGGGAGCCAAACTCCTGGCCATTGGAAATACACCCATCGAAGAGGCCCTGAAAAAAATGAGACCAGTAGTCTCAGCTGAAAATGAGCAGTTTGTAAAGGCATACGGTCTGCACTTTCTCACCTTCCCCGAATTTTTGCACGCCCAAGGGGTGATAGATAACCTCAGTGGGGAACTCGAATTAACCCTGGAGAAAGATGGTAGAACTTTTAAGAAAAATATTAAAGCCCTGCCGAACCAGCGGTTTCCCTCCCGCTATGGAATGGTAGAACCGGGGACCGACTGGCTGGATGCGCGCGACCTGAGGGAAACGCCCCTCTATTTAAAAAACCTCGAAAAGATCTATTTTTACGAATACCTCCCTGAACATAAAACGGTTTATATACGCCATAGCCAGATTCAGGACGATTCTATACAGCCCATCCCGGAATTCTACAAAGAGGTTTTTAATTTTATCGAGGAGAATGATGTAGAAAAACTGATCCTTGACGTCCGCCTGAATGGGGGAGGAAATAATTACAAAAACAAACCCATAGTCACAGGAGTTATCGCCAATAAGAAGATCAACCAAAGCGGAAAATTCTTTGTGATCATTGGGAGACGTACGTTTTCAGCCTGCCAGAACCTGGTGAACGAGCTTCATACCTATACCAATGCTATTTTTGTTGGGGAGCCCACCTCTGAGAATATCAATTTCTATGGGGATAATCACGCCGTAGTTCTTCCCAATACCAAGATGAAGGCCTTGCTGTCCTTTGCCTGGTGGCAAGACAAGCCACAATGGGAAAACAAACCTGCTTTGTATCCCCAATTGGCAACCGGACTCACCTTTGAGCAGTATATCACTAATCAGGACCCCGCCTTGGAAACCGCTCTGGAATACTCAGAAACAGGTTTTATTTCAGATCCCATGCGATATTTTACTGAATTATTTACCAGTGGACAGGCCGATAAAATCCAGCCCGAGGCAGAACGTATGCTGGAGGATCCGCATTACGCTTTCTTCGAGTTTGAAGAGGAATTCAATAAGGCAGGGTATAATTTGTTGGGACAACAGTCCTTTGAAGAGGCTATTTATGTTTTTCAGCTGAATACCTCTCTTTTTCCCGAATCGGCCAATGCCTGGGACAGCCTGGCCGAGGCCTATTGGAAAGCAGGTGACATTACTAAGGCTAAAGAACTCTATAATAAGGCCATCGAACTGGATCCAAAGGGAGACATCGGAAAACACGCCAGGGAAATGCTCCTTGAAATGGAAAAAGGTGCCTACAGGGACTAATCGAGCTTTGTAAATTCATAGGTAAATTCGCTTAGATTGAGTACAATATGGTAATTACCTTCTTCTTCTATGACGATGTTATTTCCATCGGGAACTGCCGGGCCTGAGAGATAAATATCCCGTCCAAAATCCAATCCCCAATTGCGAAGCCAGCTGTCATTACACCTGAATTTTACCGAACCTTCTTTTAAATAGAGTTCGGTCTCCCATATTCCTTCTTCTGCATCAGTACGCAGCATAGGGGTAGATTTCCCCCCAACATCATCGTAACCGTCTAGTGACGTCCCAATAATGCCTACGTTTTCATAGATCACCCTTACATCAGGGTTATAGGCCTTTATAAGGTTGAGGACGGATGTACCGTGATTGAATTTGGCCTGTGCTCCTCTTCTGTAGGCGATTTTCTGACTCCTATACGTCTTGAGGGTAGCCTGATATTTCTCCGTTCTGAGGTCGTTTTGCAATTTTATTAGTCGGCCCCGACTATAATACAGGGAATCCCCAGTATTCCATCCCTCATTCAAATCTTCGCGATTAAGCTCAGGATAGGCCAGATGCTCAGACAAAAGGAAGTCGGTTAGAATATCCCTGTTGATTTCAAATGGATTTGCTTCTGCCGTTCGGATCAGATTTAAATAGCCGGTGATCTGTTTTATCAATTCATTCCGGGATGTGTTGTCGTAATCGGAGCGCAGGTCATTGGCATAGAAATGAGCATCCGACTGGTACGATTTAAAGTTATCAAAAGCGGCATTGTAAAGATTGTATGGCAGGTACTGCATCGGAATAGAATCAGGATGGTTGAGAATTTGATCCAGGAGGCTTATTTGGAAAGTCATATACTCCAGCTGGTTATTGAATTTATCCACATCATAGATGATGGCGTTGTACAATTGCTCTAAAATGACATTAAATTCGTTCTCTTCCTTCCGTTGTTCATTCCAGTTCTGGAGTTGGAGGGCCATAAAAATACCGATCATAATCAGGGCTACTTCTCCGAAAGCATAGCGGAAATACCTTTTAAACTGGTTGTCTTCGGCGAGTCGTTTGCGTATTCTCCTGAAAAAGTTAAGCATAACAACAAGGGTTTGGTTGGTTCCCTTAAAGCTAGGATATTTTTGGTGATTTATCACAATACATGACTCCCGGGAATCAGATTGGGATGGAGAGAACTTGGAAATGTTGTAAATTCACATTTATATATAAAGGCTATGAAAATGAATGAATTTAGATTTATAGGAATGCTGCTGATGGTGCTGATCACAAGCTGCCAGACAGCTAAAAAAGAAAAAAATGAGGACAAGGCCCTTGCTATGGACGTACCCAAGGTAGTCACTGCCGATATTGAAGAAGGCATCAAGGCGAATATAGCCAAAAGGGTAGAAGAGGGGGGAGGCTACTTTAATATGGAGACAGATGAAGGAGAGCTAAAACTGCAATTGGTGAGGGTACATACTGAGTATCTGTCAAATCTCGGACCCCGACGGCATTTTGCCTGTGTAGACCTGGCGGATGTAAGCGGGGATGTCTACGATGTGGACTTTTTCCTTGAAGGAGATCCCGGCAGCATGACGGTGACAGAAACCACGCTCCACAAACTCAATGGCAAGCCCTTTTACACCTGGAAACAACGGGAAGACAAGACCTGGTACAGAAGGCCTATTGAGAATGCCTCAAACGACTTATTGGGGATTAAAGAAGGGGAGGACCGCTTTACCTTTCGTTATGAGGTTACCCTGCCCGAGATAACAAAACCCGCTAAAATCTGGATCCCGCTAGCCCAGAGTGACCGGTTTCAGAAGATTGACGTAAAGGAAATGAATACACCTGTGGATCATAAGATTTTAAAAGAAACAAAGTATGGAAATTCCATCCTCTATATGGAACTCGCCCCGGAAGAAAGTGGGGAGAAGATAGCACTGGTCTACGATGTGATAAGGCAGGAAAAAGATCCCTATGAAGATGATTCTTTTATAGCCGATTATCTCAATCCCAGCCTGCTGATGCCGGTAGGGGATCGGTTTAAGGTGCTGGCCGACTCCATAATTGGGGTGAAAGGGGGAGATGGGGACCTTATGAAGGCCCGGGCCCTGTACGACTATATTATTGACAATATGAAATACATCAAGGCGGGAACCTATGGCACAGGAGATGCTGTTTATGCCTGTGATGCCCTTACGGGAAACTGCACGGAATTTCATTCCCTCTTTATATCCCTGGCCAGATCGGCCGACATTCCTGCTCGTTTTGCGGTAGGGGCTGGGATACCTTCAGACCGGGACGATGGGGGTGTAGACGGATACCACTGCTGGGCTGAGTTTTATGCCGAAGGGAAGTGGTGGCCTGTGGATATCAGTGAAGCCAATAAATATACAGCCCTGGCCACTTATTATTTTGGGCGCCACCCGGCAAACCGGATTGAATTTACCAGGGGCAGGGATCTGGTTTTAGACCCCGGACCTCAGGGCGGACCCATAAACTTCCTGGCCTATCCGGTGATGGAAATAGGAAATACGCCTGCTTTTCCGAAAACCTTCTTTTCATTTCAAAGGCAATCGGAGCAGGGGAGTTAAGGAAAGAGAAAATTACTCTCCGCTTACAGAATCTTTTTTGGTAGGATGCTCCTCACCGGCGGGATGTTCGTCACCTTCCTTGCTGGGGTGTTCTTCCCCTTCAGGATGCTCTTCACCTTCTTTGGAAGGGTGTTCTTCTCCTTCAGGGTGTTCGCCTGCCTCAGCAGCTGCTTCGGTTTTTTCAGCCTCTTCTTTTTTCTTGGTATCCCGGCAGGAAGTCAGTGCACCGGCAGTTAAGAAGGCAAACAATAGTGCCACCAGGCTCAGGGATTTAAATAGCTTTACTCGTTTCATAGTACTATGGGTTTAAGATCAGTAAGTATAGATCGAATTCGATACCTATAAAGATACCAAATTTTAAAGGAAACATTTAGAGGTGGTAGAAATATCATTGGAAGAAACATCACGGAGGTTGCAAAATGAATTTTTCTCTAGCCTGTTTAAAATATGTCCATTAAAAAAGGGGCCGAAGCCCCTTTTAGTAAGCAATATCGATAAAAACTTAATTCACTCCGATGGGATCTGCATTCCCGTCAGGATCTCCGGAAACTGAACCACTCGTGGCAATATTTCCGAGGAGTAGTATTCCACAGGCATGTGGCGATGCCATGGAAGTTCCGCTGATGGTGTTGTATCCTCCGCCTTTCCATGTCGATTTAATAGCAACGCCCGGCTCGCAGTAGTCTACCGGAGGGTTGCCAAAATTGGAGAAAGAGGCCCAGTTGTCTCCCTGAGACATGGCTGAAATGGTATAGATATTTTGTCCGTTTGCAGAAGCAGGAGATTTGGTAGCAGCATTTGTGCTTTCATTTCCGGCTGCCAGGGCAAATTTCACCCCTGTCCCTGCAGCTGCTTCCACAGCATCATTGATGGCTTGCGAAAAGCCGCCTCCCAGACTCATATTGGCCACATCGTTGTTAGAACCATTGGCTGCCACGTGATCTATCCCTGCAATTACACCGGAGTAGGATCCGCTTCCCCGTCTGTCTAATACTTTAACAGGTATTACGGTAGCTCCTGCGGCAACGCCAATAACACCAATACTGTTATCGATAGCAGCCACAGTACCGGCTACGTGGGTTCCATGCCCGTTTCCGTCAGAAGATAGGTCGGAATCGGGACCTTTGGTAAAGGCATTAAAGCCCCTGCTAACATCTACGTTCAGGTCATCATGGCCGGCGTCTATCCCACTATCGATAATCCAGGCCACACCGGGACCGGTGTAGGTTACCCCGCCATTAACGCGACTAATACCCCAGGGTACATCCTGTGGGTCGGTGCCGCCTCCGCCACCACCGCCACCGGGACCTTTTCCGGGAGGAGGGGCCAGGGTAAACATCTGGTCTTTTTCCACATAGGCCACACGGGCATCTGTGGTAAGCTCAGAAGCCTGTTCGGCAGTTAAGCTGGCAGAAACTCCTGTAAGGATTTTGCTATATACATGGGTAATAAAATCACCTTTCATTTGATGACTACCAAGAACTTCAGTAGCCAACTCCCGAACGGCATTTTTGGCAGCCCTGTAATCCTTGCCGAATTTAGCCCCCACATCTCCGGTAACTTTTCGATTAAAGACTACAATGTAGGACCCTTCAATCTCGTAGCTTCCCTGGTTAAAAGTAACCACTTCTGCATCCAGGGGATTGGAATTCTGGAGTTCAAAATTGTTTTCGAAAGTTTGGGTGTCATCGGTACATGCAACCATAGCAACACCAGCGCCGGCAAGAATCGCCATGCGCTTAAAAAAAGAGTTTCTCATAATGTTTAGGATTTTTATTTGTGGGAAGATAGGCATACAATGTTAAAAATATTAACATATAAACCATAAAATTTATAAGTTTTTATGACTTTTTCGATGAACGGTATGGCTCAGGTAGTTAAGGTTTGTGAAATTATGGATCAGCAGGTATAGGTCAGATTTAATACCTTTAACAAGCTACAATCTCAATACAAACAAAATGAATCGCAGATCTATACTTGGTTTACTGGGCCTTGCGCCCCTGGCGTTAATATCTTCAAAAGTACCGACCGACAACCCCTTAACTGCCAACCTTATCAGAAGGTGGAAGCGGTCGAAGGAATACACCCTGGCTGTACTGGAGGCAATGCCTGCAGAAGCCCTGGAATATTCGCCGACGGAGCAGCAAATGAGCTTTGCCCAGCATTTTTTACATCTGGGATTTACCAACAATATGTTTTTGGGGATATTGTTAGATAAAAATACCTATCCGGATTTTGAAGCCATGATGGAAGCGGATTTTTTTCTGGATCGACCGGATCCTGTTAACCTAATGCAACCCGACCGTCTGGAGAAAAGGGAGGCCACTGTCAACAAAGCCCTGGTGGCAAAGTATGTGGCGGATACTTTTGATTATGTGATCTCGGGCATAGGTGCCTTAACCGATGAAATGCTGGCTGGAGGAGGGGAGCGGGAAAAACCCTGGTTTTTAGAAGGGCACAGTCGTTTAGACCTGATTTTAAGAGGGGAAGGGCATACTACCCATCACAGGGCCCAGGCCATTGTCTATTTACGGTTAAAGGGGATTCAACCTCCCGGTTATTCGAAGTATAACACCCTGTAATTATCAACAAAGCGTCTCTATCTTCCTGTTTCTAAGTTGTAGGTAGCTTCGGTTTTATTCCCTGCGCTGTCCCAATATTCCCAGGTGATTTGTGAAAAGCTAAAGGTCATTTCATCGACCGGCTTGGCTTGCGCATCATCACCGGAAGTGGTGCGTACACTTTTTACACGTACATTTCTTAAGGTTATTTTGTAATACAAGCGGCCATTGGCCGTGACCATATCCATTTCCAGATCGGGAAACACCTGGCCTTTTGCACAGGCTTCCATCAGCTTGGGCGTAGCTTTGTCTATTTTTTTGGTGACCATCAGATCTTCAAATAGGGCGGCACTTCGCTGTCTGGTAGCACCTGTACTTGTTGGGGCCGTGGCAATACCCTGACTAAAACTTTCAATAATTATCCAGTCTTTATGAGCTCTTTCAGTGGATTCCCCTTTAATATCCCCAATTTTTAAATAGCCGCTTTGTGCAAAAGAAAGACTAACACAAAACAAGAGGGCTAAGCCGGTCAATACAATAGAATTTGTTTTCATGGTATCGATGTTTAAAATTAGTTGGTGACAATAAGATACAAAAAATGGTAAAGCAGGAAGTAACTATTGAGAAGTAAGGTTTGGGTGTATAAAACTTTTGAACACCAGAACACTATAAGAGGGCAGGTCCTGAAATAATCTATTTGACATAATATAAATTATAGAACAAATGTTCATTTTGTTGATTAAGCCTTTGTTTCCATTTGATAGCTATAATGTAGTATTATGTAAAATATCCCAGAAGCATTCGTTTACAGAAGAATAATTGGAACTTGGGTCATTAAACTAATAAGCGGTTTGCATTGCAGAGTTTTTTAAAACATTATGTATCTATAATTAGCCGTTATGTAAAATAGCCGCTACCAAGCGCTCGATTGTTTTATAAAATCAAATTGCTCTGGCAATTTATTTTACACACAATTATCCAACGCTTGCCAACGCCAAAATAAAAGCTAACCTTTTTGCTCTTATTAAAAATCGCGTATTCGATAAAAAATGTACGTAATAAAAAATTCTAGACGATTCTCGTAAGCTTGCCACAAGAGCATAAATTTTAAGAAAAATAAAATTCTATGCACTTGTTATATTTAGAACTTCAATTAATCCTTTTTTTAATGATTCATTATCTTTTGTCTTGAAACAAAAGAAACAAAAATTCAAGGCTGCATATAATTTTGGAAACAATTAACGGCTCATTCGCTATATTTTAGGAAACATTGTAACTAATCAAGATTCCTTTGAAATCCATAGTGTAATTGAAACTCTTAATAAACTGTATTACTAGACCCCTAAAATATGGACGCTCATTTCTCCTATTGTTTTGACCAATATTTTATGAGGCCAAGGTTAACAACGAGATTCTATTTTTCATAATATATTGATATTAACTAACCAAAACATTTTGATTCGAATCTTCAGTTTTACTTTGTTTCAAAGAGATTACTTCTATATCAATATCTTGTTTTTTAGTTGTCTTCTTTATTCTTCGGTTGACTAATTTATTCCTAATTTCTTCAAGCTTAATTGCATCTAGATGTGGAATTAAAATAGAATTTGTGAACGATAATATATCTTTAATTTCTATATTATCTCGTAACATTTTATCCAAAATATTGAATTGTTTATCTGTAATATTTGCACAGTAAGGAATAGATAATCCCTTAAACTCATTTGGAGTTAATTCTAGAACTCCACCACCATAAAATCTTCCTTCTAATTCTGCCAAGACAAATGTCAACGAATTATAGAACGAAAAGACAAGTTTTTTAATACAGTATTGCTCTTTAGTATTAATTCTATAGAACGAATCTGTTGCTAAAACATCGGCATGATTAACAAAAATTCTCGGATATAAATGGCTTCTTTTAACAAACATACCTTCTGATGACCAAACTGATGGAACGTGATACCAATTCTTTCTCTTTAACATTTTATATCTTTTATGAAGCTCTCCTTTTTTATCCTCTTTCCATTCCTCTCCTATTTCAAAGTATTTATTAGCAATTTTGCCAAATTGGTCTTTTGGTTTGTCTGGGAACAACAAAAAATTTACATTTTTATTGTTATTTTTTAAAATCTCATAATCATCTTCATTAAAAAAAGCAACATTTGGAGTTACATCACCTTTTGGTAAAATTGGATGGATTATGTTTTTCAACCTATTTAGTCGATTATCTTTTAAATCATTATCGTTAAGTATAAAATAATCGTTTGCGGCAGATACAATTCCTACTTGGGCATTTTCACAATAATTTTGTATACTTTGGTATTCATCACGATGTGTATCAATAAAATCTAATTCTTCGTCTGTAAGTATATAGTTTGTCCATTTATCTAATGTAGTTCTATGTATATTACTATGTTTTTCAATAAATTTTGGTTCTTTTAAATCTTTTAATTCATCGACTTGATAAAAAGAAAAACCATGTTCATTAATATCATCAATCCCTTTAACACCGATTAATACCACAACATCTTGCTGGATTCCTTCAAAGATTAATTCATTAAATGCAAAAACTTCTACTCTATCAAATTCATTAATAATTAAAGCTCTTAATTCTTTCGCATATTTAACCTGTAAAATTTCAGAAGGGATAACAAAACAGAGAATACCATTATGTTTTAAACTCATTATTGCAGCTTCTACAAATGCAATCCAAATGTTGTTAATTTTTCCCTTCGAAGTTATTAGCTCATCGTAATTTCTAAATTTTTCATGGACTTCATCACAACTTTTAACTTGCGCTTTTTGAAGATTCTTTCTTTTTATATAAGGTGGATTTCCTATAATTAGTGAATATTCATTTTGGTTCTCCAAATAATGCTTTAAATAATCCTGATGATATATACCTTTTTTAATTTTATTCGATGAGGGTATTATAGCTACAGCCTTATCTAATTCTTTTTTATTAATATCAAATAAATTAATAGAAATGTTTTCTACACTATTTAAATCTAAACAATCAAAAAATGATGATATAAATTCACCGTCCCCACAACTTGGCTCTAAAATAGAAATGTAAGATTCTTTCAAATATTTTTGAATAATATATTTAGTCAAAAAATCCGAAAGAGTTTTAGGAGTATAATATGAACCGGTATTTTTTTGATTAGTCATTAATGCTTAAATAATTGTTGGATGTAGTCATCATACGTATTGTATAGTTTGATTAATCTTTTCATTAAATCAATATCGTCATCTGGACTTTTAGCCACTAACTCTCTAATTTCTACTATTAGTATATAAAGTTGCTCAATGTTCCAAAGAATTTCATGCTGTGGTTTATACAGTTTCATAGCTTTATACATCCAATCTCCTAAATCAGTATTTGGTGTAATCCTACCAGAATTCAATCTGTTAAACTGATTGTTATATTCATCCTTACATGGGTCGATAAAACCTTCATTATTAACATTAGGTACATTTTCATCGTTTGATGGCCATTTATTTCTTTTTGCATTATTACATGACCGACATGAGTAAACTAAATTACTGTAATCAGTTTCCGTTTTAATTGTTAAAAACGGTTTTTTATTCCTCGTTTTTGGAATAAAGTGGTCAATCTCAAACCAAATAAATCTCCAATTATCGATATCATTACAATATCCACATCTATCTTTAAAATCTAGTTTTAAATCTTCACGATGGTCACCATATGATTTAACTTCTCCATTAATATTTCGCCGTTTTGGAGTGTGATTTCTAAAAATACTCATTACTTTTTACTACGTTTTCTTAATTCTTCAAGTATCTCTTTGGTTTCATGTACAAAATCATTCAATTTTGTAATTGACTCTGATTTAATAAGATTAGCCCTAATCTCTTTTCCATCAGGTTCTAATTCATCCATTAAGATAAATAGCTTAGTTAAATCTTCCTCTTCCTGCGGCTCTAATTCAGATTCATTTTTCTTTTTAACCAAATCTTCAATTTGACTCTGAGTATTTGAAAGTTTTCTATAAAAATTATCTATATCATGTTTTATCTTTGATTTTAGAATTTGTAAAGCTTCTTCACTTTCTCCATCTAAATCACTTTTACCATTTATTATATGTACTTCATCCATATGATTAATAGCTTGTGGCTCATATGACGTTAACATAGTTATTGGCAAATGAGGCTTAACTTTCCTAATAGCATCAACAATTTGGTTTCCATTAAAGTCAACTTGTCCTTCTTCATCAAGTAAATAATCGGTAACAACACCATCAGGTTCATTTTTAAATATTTCTTCAATAAGTGAATCAATGGTAGATTCTTCATTTACTTTAATTCTAATTATTTCAAAATCAGCTTTAAACGTTTGATAAAAGGTATTAAGCCATGCATCACTTTCATCTATATATACTATTCTATATTTCATTATCTTGTTTTGAACGTTATTTTGTGCTTCAAGCCTTCCTTTACTCCTATAATTGCAATAGAAGAATTATTATACTCCTCAATAATTGATTTAACTATATAAAGACCTAAACCTGTTCCAATCGTATCTCCTTTTTTATCTTTCTTAGATGACTCTAATAGTTTAAAAATTTCCTCTGGATTATCTAAATATTGCTCATCTAACCCTTTACCATTATCAGAAAATTTAATTTCAATATTATCACCAATTTTTTTCCATTCTATTTCAATCAATTTCTGTTTTCCTTTAACACCTTTTAAGTAGTTCATGGAATTGGATAGTAGATTATTAAAAATTGAATCCATATCAACCTCAAATGCTCTTATAATATTTGAAGCATCATTATTTCCTTTTAGATTTATTTTAATATTCCGCTGTTCTAAAGCTTTACTCCATGTCGATTTAAACTTATCGAAATAATCACCAAAATTAAGATTGCTTCGTTCTCTTTTGTCGCGTTTTAAGGTGTTTAAAGAATATTCTAACCAATGCTTCAATTTGGTATCTTCGTCTTGAATTAGTTTAATCATATAGAAAGGATTATCATCCTTATCCAATGTTTTGCTTAGTTCTTTCTCGTTTAAGTGATTTTTCAATTCTTTTAAAAGAAATGATGTTCGTGGTATGAGTCTTGACCTGAGACTTTTAACTTCGTGAGCAAAAGAAGAAATAATCAATCCAACACTTGCTAGATTCCTTAAAAGTCTAATTTCTTCATCCTTTTCATCAAGTTCTCTGGTAAGTATTTGGACACCTTCTGCTAATGTTTCCTCAGTATTTGTGGAACCAGTATCATCTTTTGGTTCATCTCCCTCTTGATTATTATCTTTCTCTTCCTTTTCTTTTTTTATTCTATCAGCTTCTTCTTGAGCCTTTCTCTTTGCTTCTGCTTCCTTATTTTTCTTTTTGTTTAATTCTGAAAAGTGAAACATTATTGTATTTCTATCCTTTTCAAAAAATGAAATTATTTCTTTTATAATATTTTCAAAGAGCAGAAAAACGTCATTTTCTATTATACCTTCTCGACCAGATTTATCTTGAAAGCTCAGGTTGTCAATTCGTGAAATTTTGATAGTTCCGGCAATTTGATTAGGTCGTATTCGATATCCTCCTAACCTTTGTCCTGCACCTCCAGGACTTTGAGACTGGCGTTCACCTAATTTTAACCAATCTTGTCCATTCTCTCCATATGGCCTTATTCTGAAATCATCCCTAAAAATTTTTACTCCTCCAAATCTTTTTAACCATGCTTTTCTACTTGCACTACTAAAATTTTTATAAGGATATTTTTTAAGGTCACCATCTTGTTTGTCATCAGAAATAGTGTTTTTAAGAAAGTAAAAACTAAAATCAAATTTTCCAACTTTCGAAATCAAATCAGAATCAACATCATCTGACAAAATTGAACTTAACGATTTAATAAACGTAATTGACTTTTTTTGAAAATCTTCCAGTCGATATGGATGTTTTTTCATTGCATCAAAATCAAAAACTTCAGCATATCTATTTTCAATAGAATCAATATCTAATTCATTTCTTGTAATTATAATTTCAACATCACCATTCTCATTACCTTTGTATTTAGCTTCTAATTTATAATCGTAATCATCATAATATGCAGTTTTTACTCTTCCAAAATTTTCATTATCCGAATTAGAAAATAAAAGAATTTCAAAATCGGACTGCTCTTTCGGAGGAAGGAGCATTTCTAAATTACTAAACAGGTTATTCAATTGACCGGGTTCCCAATTATCATTCAAATTAGAAATCTCAATTATTGTTCCTGTATCAAAAGCCATTTCATTTAGAAGTTTTTTAAGCCTCTCATTATCAGTAAATTTATTAAGTATTTCCGTTTTAAGATTTAGATTACTTCTATCTTCTAAATCAGCTTTGATTTGTGAAACCGTTGTTCCAGTTTGGTCAAAATCAGTCCATTTAACTTTCCAAAAAAGACCTTCATTAGTTTTTTTAGAAATCGTAAGTAATTCAGTAACTGACCCAAGTCTATTTAAAGCAAATCTTCCTATTCCTTTTGCTCCAGTTTTTACTCTTCCATTTTCGGATAAATGTTGATAAAGTTTATCATCAGTTCCAATCGTCATCCATTGATTAGAAATGATATCTTTTGTCATTCCTATTCCATTATCTATTATATATATTTTGCTGTTTTGTTTATCTGTTTGATAAAGTATTCCACCTTCTTTATCCTCAGTTTCTGTATAAACTAAATCAAATAATAAAATACAATTAGCGCTATCTGCGTCATAAGTATTTTTAACTAATTCAATTATTGCTCCTTCTTCATTAGAAAAATTCTCTAAACCAATAAGTTTAGCTGTTCTTGCTGATACTTTGAAAGATATTTTGGACATACTATATCTTGCTTTTATTTGATACAACTAAATCCTTCACATCTACATCTAAAATTTCAGCAATTTCATTCAATATCTCAAGGCTAGGTTGTGACCTATTTTGAACATAGGAATTAACCATATTATAGCTTTTACCTAGCTTTTCAGATAGCCAAACTTGTTTAATTCCTTTAGCATCTAATATTTCTTTAATGCAATTCATTTAATTAATTTTATGATTTTAAATATATAATATTATCTTGAAATATGAGATATTATTGTATGCTTATATTGTTTAATTATCAACAGTCAGAAAATAAGCCATTCCACACACATTATGCTTCCCTCCTACGTCGTCGCATAAAAAGTGTTCCATTAACATTGTAGAAGAAGCTTTTAAGAATAAATTTTTTAAAGAAATTGTAGTAACAACTTTCGCTTTTAGCCAAAGCTCAAGTTACATAACGCAAAACATTATAGTACAAATATGCTAATTGTGTAAAACGGCGCATCCCGTGTATTTGATATAATATCAGATATAACTTCGTGAATGCGAATTATATCGCTGCAGCCGCATCAGCTCGCCGTCAAAATCAATTAGCCACTGGCTAATTTCTTTTGCCACGTGTCAAAGCCGTTTTACTGAAAGGCTTTTTTATATTAGTAATCTATATTACTTAAAGGTGATTTACCACTTCCCCAATCACCATAAACACCTATGGTTGAAGGTACCAAATTATCATTATTGATAATGAGATTGACAGAGTCGGTTAAATATTTAAAGTCAATTAAATCTTGTTGAGTTTCGTTATCGTTCCACATTTAATGTTTTTTTATAATAGAAATATTGCCGCACGTTAATGCTACTGATTAATATTTAATAGTCGAGTATTAATTAAAGCGGAGAGTTTAAACATAATGTTTTTTGTAGGAATCGTTTTGTGGGAAAACCGTATAGTAAAATAAAGTTTTTAACATATATTTCCATTCCACACACATTACCCTCCCCTCCTATCCACCTTCGCAGAACAAGCTTCGGCGGACGCGACGTCGGCTTGCCTATTAAGTGATTATTCAAAGGTTTTTATAAGGATTAATGAGCCTCACTACATAGCTTGGGTTCATTAACTTATAATCCATTTTAATTCTCTGAACTTTTATCATCAAGTTTAATGCTAAAACCTCCTACAAATCTTATTGAGAATAAGAATTGTGTATCAGTTAGCCCTTCGATATCATTTCTTCCCGCCCCTCCAATCATAGGCATTGAAAACTCTGCAATAATATTGTTTAGTCTAAAACCAAAAGAAGGTTCAATTCCACTAAAACTGGTATCGGTTGTTCCTATAAATTGATTTCTAATTAGGTCATTTGTTTGAGATGAAATATCACCGGTTAATTCTCTGAATGTATAGTTTAGACCCAGTCTTACACTATATTTTCTTCGATTGTTACTATCACGAATCTTATCATTAGGCAAAAATTCATGAAACAAACCAAATCTTAAATTTAATGCCCCTGCGTATCTACTTTTATTCTCTCCTTCATCAACAAGGTTCCAAAGTACATTTGATGCATTAATTCTGAAATTGACACCGCTTATCCATTTTGTAATCCAATTACCACGAACCCATAAAAGTTCAGGATTAAAATAGACATCGGAGTTTATGAATACTGATTGTTTAGAACTTATGGGATTCAAAACATAATTGCCGAATAATCGGGAATTTGTGACAGCGCTACCTTCTAATTCAGCTTCAAGCGAATCAACACTCGATGCAACATTTATATAAGCTTCCATATCTAAGCTCTCAAAGAATCTTTTAAATCTTCTATCAATCTTGATATTTGTAGTTTCCTCACTTAATTTAATTTTCTTTTCACTTTTTTCTGAATTTGTTTTTAAAAGTTCATCTCTTTCTTTATTAAGTATCTTTAGTTCATTAGTCAAATCTGTAGAGTTATTCGATTCTTCTATTTTAATTTTTATAGATTCAATTTTTGAATTTACTCCATCTATTTTTCTATCTAAACGCCTTATTACACGCGCAAGACGATTTTCTTCTTTTAGCATTGATAGATTCTTCATGTTTTCTTCAAACAATTTTGTCTGATTATCATCTTTATGCAGAAAGTATCTTTCAAAAATTACACCCAGGCCTGCAGCACCTTGAACTTCGTCGCTAGCTTCACTTAGATTGGCTTGCAAATTTGCAGTACCAACGAAGTCTATATAGAATTGATTTGGTCCAGTTGTTGGAGGACTCATTTCTTTACTTTCCTTAATTGAAGCTTCTTTATATGGTTTTAGAAGAATTTCCAATTTTTGATTTACTGCTTCATCTGACTTAGTCAATAATGCATCATTTTTGAGCACTTCGATTTCTAGAATAAGTTTTCTAACCCTATCTGGTAAAGTATCCTTAGATACCTCTATAAAGAAGCTTTCCTCCTTTTCTAACTGAGGAAACATCAAAGGTTTAGAGTAAATTTTATAGTATTGATTTGTAATATCCGTTTCTTTTTGGTTCACCTTCAGTTTTAGCTCGTATAGATTCAAACTGTCCTTAGGAATATTCTTTGAGTTAAACGATAAATTAATTGGCAAAAAGATTTTCTTCTTTCCTCTTTGAATCTCAATCTTTGAGCTGTCAAAACTTATCTCAGGTTTTAAATCTTGCCCTTTCAGATTAGTAGTAAAAAAAACAAAATGAATTAATGCAACAGTTAGTAAACGTTTTTTCATAATCAGGTTTTTTGGTTAGAGTAACTTAGAATTAGATTGAAATATGTCAATACCCTGCTAAAGGGTATTTTTAAATTGAATTGGGAAAAACAAAAGGAAGTAAGCAAATGCTTTGGAGTTCTTAAATATAAAAACCAAATGTTAAAACCCACTATAGGAAAACCGTAGAATTTGTATGGTTTTGCGGATGTTGAGGCGTTGTATAGGTGATTGTTCTCGTTCTCGACACCGCTCGAACTGACAGTGGTTAGAGACAGGCAAGTATTAGTTCTCGACTCCCGTGCCTGGGGCAGGCAGGCGCTCGAACTGACAGTGGTGAGAGGCAGGCGTTCGTTCTCGACTCCCGTGCCAGAGGCAGGCGGTCGTTCTCGACTCCGCTCGAACTGACAAGTGTGAGTGGCAGAAGCTCGAACTGACAAGGGTGAGAGGCAGGAAGGGTATTAGTTCTCGACTCCCGTGCCAAAGGCAGGCGCGCGCTCGAACTGACAGTGGTTAGAGGCAGGCGGGCATTCGTTCTCGACTCCCGTGCCCAAGGCAGGTTTACGTACCGAAGGAATGCAGGCGCTCGAGTTCTCGACTCCCATGCCAAAGGCAGGCAGGCGCTCGAACTGACAAGAGTTAGTGGATGCCCCGGCAATTCCTGGCCAGGTTTACCTGGATTCTGTCGATTTGCTGTGCGCCTGATGGTAGTTCTTCAGGCTGTAAACCTACATAATCGTCCTCAGCCTTCCAGCGGGCGATGGTCTCGCTAAAAAACTGTGATGCTGTAGCATCGGTTTCGTATACATACAAATCATAGGCTTCGCCCTGGTCCCCGCCAAAACGGGTCACCACCTGCCATTTGCCGTTTTCCTTATATGAAGTGTTGGTGTAATCAGACTGGGGGTAGAATTTGTTGTCTGATGGCTTTAACAAGACCCAGATATCCTTATTATGTTCTTCTGGATAGACCCCCATAGTCAGTATCCTGCAGCTCACTGAATCGCCCTCTACAGGAGAAATTACCTGCACCCTGGTTACCGGGTATTCCACCTTTACTTTATTTCCGGTGTCGTACGTTTCAATCACTGCCAACGGATTCATGGAACCATAGCCGTAACCTCCGTAAAACAGCAATACGATCCCAATGATCCCAAGAGTGATCCTTAGGCTTGAATTTTTTGAATACAGGACCGCTACTAACAAACAAAGGGCCCCGGCAATTACCGATATGATGACACTTGTGAACATAACTGACCAATATTAAATTCCAGTGACCTTAAGTTAAAAAATTCTTAGCTCAAATAAAAAACCCCCACAGGAAAAACAGCAGGAACATCTTCCTTACTTAATTGATTTTACATGTGCATAAATAGCGACTCCATTGATAATGGTTTCTACAGGGTTGTCGAGCATTTTTATGCCCTTTACGTGGTTGAATTCCCCATCAGGAGACATGGCTATGATATTATAAAATGTCTGGTCCTCGTCAATAGCCCTTATATGTACCACATTCCCCGTCTTACTCACCCCTTTAACCGGCAATATCTTGCCTTGGGGCGTAATGGCCTTGATATCAATGAGATTTCCGTTTTCGTCTATGGCCTTTACCGGGTAATAGCGTTCGTTATTTTTTATGATCATCTTTATGGGTAGTCTCTGGTCTCCAACAAAGGCCTTTACATCCAGAATACTGACATCTTCTGAGTTCTGTATTGCCTTTACCTCATGCATCTTTCCGTCTTTGTCAATTGCCTTAATCTCCAGTAGTTTATTAAAGATTTTATAGGCCTTGACCTCCCAGTAGATATCAAATGGTAATTCCGAAGCTTTCTGGTTTAATTCGGCACTCTGTTTTTCTGAATCCTGGGCAAATCCAGGTGCTATACTCAATAAAATAATAAAGAATCCAATAATGGAATTGCATGGGCGAAGCAGGATGGACGTTCTCATATGACCGTATTTTAAACTTTAAAAATACGATGCAGCATCAGGGCCAACTATGATAAAAATCAGGAGGATAAAAAATAAATCCTAGTATGTCGCCGATCTAACTAATTCCCCCTCTTTACTGTAGTATTTCCAAAGCCCCACTTTTTTACGCCAGTGGGCGTAGGTGCCTTCGGCTTTTAACTTCCCGTTTTCGTAGTATTGCTTTACAGGCCCTTCTACCCGGTTATCGCGGTAGGTACCCACTTCTTTGAGGTTGCCATTGCTGTAGTAATTTACCCAGGTTCCATTTCCCACCCCATCCTTGTATTCCTGGATGGAAAGGTATTTACCATTTTCATATTTCCCGTAAAGCACCCCTGTATAAGGGGTGGTATCATTCTTTTTATAATAGACCCCTCCTACTTTATACGGTTTTTGGTAGGTATCGCTCATGGAAACCATTTTCTGCCCTACCGTATCTATTTGTGCTGCCAAGCCTCGGGGGAAAAGAAAGAGGACCACGAGAAAAATACATATATTAATTAGCTTCATAGTCTTTAATTACAATGATCATCCTTATTCTATAAGTGTACCCATCCCATCATAGGTAACCCTATAAATAGCATCCCCGTAATCATCAGAGATCAGCAGGGAACCGTCTTCCAGAAATAAAAGATCGACCGGCCGGCCAAATTGCTCCTGAGTTTCCTCATCGAGCCAGCCTTCAATAAACGATTTATAGCTCACCGCCTCATTGTCTTTTAATTCCACCATGGAGATGCGGTATCCCGATTTTTTTGAACGGTTCCAGGAGCCGTGTTCTGCGATCAGGGCTACGTTATTGTAATTTTCGGGAAACATAGAGCCCGATTTAAATTTTACGGCCAGGGGTGCTACATGGGCATTCAGGGGCTGAACAGGTGCTACAAAGTCGGAACAAGGCCTCAGATCCCCGAATTCCGGATCCTTTACTGTACCTCCGTGACAAAAAGGATAGCCAAAGTGCTGTCCGGCCTCTGATACCCTGTTGAGCTCGCAGGGAGGAATGTCATCCCCCATCATATCCCGGCCATTATCGGTAAACCAGAGCTCCCCGGTCTCCGGGTGCCAGGTAAAGCCTACCGTATTTCTCACACCGTGGGCATAGATCTCACGATTACTCCCATCGGGATCCATCCTGGTGATGCTGGCAAAACGTTGATCCGCACTCGTAGAATCACAAATATTACAAGGTGCGCCTACCGGGACGTATAATTTATCATCCGGACCAAAAGCGATGTATTTCCAGCCGTGGTGAAACTCCTTGGGATAGTCGTCATAGACAATCACAGGGGTGGGCGGATTGCTCAACCGGGATTCTATACTGTCATAGCGTAAGAGTCGGCCTACTTCAGCCACATACAAGGACCCTTTTCTAAAGGCAATCCCATTGGGTACGGACATGGTGGAATCGAGAATGGTCACATGGTCGGCCCGGTAGTCCTTATCGAGATCCTGAATGGCATAGACCGTCTTATCATTCCGGGTGCCTACAAAGAGGGTTCCCTCCTCTCCCATCGCCATGGAACGTGCCCCGTCAATGCTGTCGGCATACACTTCAATCTTAAACCCTTCTGGTAATTTTAAGCGCTCGAGAGGTAAGTTACTCGGGGCTTCATCGTATTGTGTCAGGGGTTCAGGGCTTGTTTCCTTCGATTTCTCTTCCTTGCAGGAAGAAAGGAATACAAGGGAAAATATCAGCAAAAGACAGGAGGTTATCGCTTTCATGGGTTGTATAATTAGGATTCTTATTTCTACTTCAAACATAACAAAGAATCCCTGAGTTGCCGCCCTCGTTTTCATTTATTTAACCCTCCGCAGGGTATGCAAAATAAAAAATGGGATACCGCCTTCTGTAGGCAATATCCCATTTAAGTTACTTTTTGAAGCTCTACTACCTCGAATCCGAGGCCGAATTCATCGCGGCTTCCTCGTTGTAGTCATTGATCATTTTCAGGAAAGAGGCTTCGTATTCCTTATTTACATATCTCCCCATTTTCTGCCTTTCCGTGAACTGGTCTCGCAGGCCGTAATGGTTATTGGTATAGTTATCTTTTACCCTGGCATTATCCCCTATGTAATTCAGCAGATTGATATGCATCACATTAGTAGGGTTCTTTTTGTCTTTGAGGATAAGTAACTGGAAGTTATTCTGTATATATTCCACCAGATTCTCCCGGTTTTCAAAGATCTGATCGGCCAGTTCCTGGTTGATCTTTCCCGTGGTACGGCTGTACAGCTTGTACATTTTGATGCTGCCATCGGCCACCTGTTCCAGGGTCATTCGCTTTGGAATCATCTTGATGGCTTTGCCGGTAAGGTCTGAATACCAGACCGTCCTGAATTCCCGCCCATCGTCAAGAGAAAAGCCCTTAAAGTGTTTGGGTTCCATCTTCTGTTTCATCTTACCCTTCATTTTTCCCGTGCTCTTGTACTTTTCAAAATCTTTGGGCTCCATATAGGTGATTCCTTGCTGGAAACGCTGCGGGAATTCAAAATCTATTTCGATATAGACTTCCTGGGATTTACCTTTTTTAAGGTGAAGTACGCCTTTGTGGTAGTTTCCCTGTGCCTGTATGCTGATGACAAATAAAAATGCAAAAAGGCCAATTAAATAACGGTATTTTTTCATGATGAGGGTTTTTGAACTAAATAACAATTAAGACAAGAACGAAGGCCGTCCTAATTTATTGTTATTCAGGAGCTTAGCTAAGCCCTCTCAAGTTCACCTCAGGACTTCGCCAGTTTGCGAAGCGCCACCCATTGTTTCAGCATGTCCCTGGAATCGCAGGCCGGATACCCCACAACCGTTTTCCCTGCTTCCACATCATTCATTACCCCTGATCCTGCGCCTACCGTAGCTCCCGAATGTATGGTTGTATGATCCTTGATGGATGCACTCCCTCCTATCACTACCCCATCGCCTAAGGTTACAGAACCGGCCAGGCCGCTGTTTCCAGCCATGATACAAAATCTTCCGAGGACCGAATTATGACCAATCTGTACCAGATTATCGATTTTACAGCCGTCACCGAGGACGGTAGCGCTGAACTTACCGCGATCTACACAGGAATTCGCCCCGATTTCAACATGGTTCCCGATCACCACATGACCAATGTGCGGAATCTTGGTCAACCCCCGTTCGCTGGGACGATAGCCAAAGCCATCAGCACCAATACTTACGTTGGGATGGAAGATACAGTGCGATCCTATGATGCTCCGTTCCCGGATCACCGTCCCTGACCAGACGGTAGTGTGGTCTCCTATAGTAGTCTGGTCAAAAACCGATACGTTGGGATACAGGGTGACATCCTCCCCCAGCGTCACTTCTTTCCCTACATAGGTATTTGCGCCTATACGGCATCCTTTTCCTATGATGGCCGACTCGTCAATGACAGCTGTTGGATGTATTTCAGTTTCAAAATGAGGCGTATCGGGCAGATAGACCTCCAACACCTGAGCCATGGCCAGATCGGGATTTTTTACCTTGATAAACGCCTTTCCGGCCCCCGGATCGATTTTTATACCCTCATATACAATAGCGACACTTGCGTCTGAAGTATCCCATTTCCTACTGAATTTCAGATTCCCAATAAAGGTCAACTCCCCTACTCCGGCTTTATCTATGCGTTCAAGTCCGGTTATAGCTCCGCTGTAGTCCCCTACCAATTCTCCGTTGACAAGCGTATTGATTTCTATCGCTGTTAGTTCTTTCATGGAATTCCGTTTTGCTAAATGTACCACTATTTTGAATAGCTGATGCTTGAAAATCTACGGCTACTTTGTGAAGAATGATGAATTATTTTCGAAACCGACTGAGCAGAAGTAGTTTTTTCTTGGTGTTGATAAAATAAACGCCTGTTAAGAGGATGAGGGCTGCTATTACCGACTGTTTAGTGATGGGTTCCTGTAGAAAATAAGCTCCCAGGATCATAGCCACAATTGGGTTGACATAGGTATTGGTAGCCACCTTTTCAGGGGATACATTTTTTAGTAAAAAATTAAAGGAAGTGAAAGCGACAATACTCCCGAAAATCACCAGCAATACCATGGCCCAATGGGTTGAAGGCTGCCAGCTTAAAGGGTTGCTCCACCTTTCCCCAAAAGCCAGGCTCATCAAGCCAAGCATGATCCCTCCTGTGAACATCTGGTACCCGGTATTGACAAAGTAGTTTTTTGGGAAATCAGCCCCTTGTACAAATAGACTGCCGTAGCCCCAGGCCAGCATTGCCAGGAATATAAGGCCTATCCCAAGCCAGGCATTTTCCTGTTCGATCACGATATCCTGGTTGATCAGTAAATAGATCCCTATAATTCCCAGGACTACCCCCACCAATGACATGGGCTGAATTTTCTTTCCCTGCAATAGCCACATCATCAAAAGAACGAGAAGGGGTTGTGCCGATATCTCCAGGGCTGCGAAGTTACTATCCACGTATTTCAAGGCCCAGACCACTACCCCATTTCCAAAACTGAGGAAAAGAAAGCCGGCCAGGATGGTATTCTTCAATTGCTTTGTGGTAATCCTAAGTGACTTCCCCATCAAGGCTGCCAGGAGAAAGATGATGAGTCCGGCCGTTAAAAACCGAATCCCGGCCAGTAAAAATGGAGGGAGTTCTGAAACTGCTATTTTGTTGAGAAGATAGGTTGAGCCCCATATCACGTAGATAGCAAAGAAAGCTGCAATTATTAAAGGGAACTGCTTTTTAGATTCCATAACAAGCGCTTTTTGCGCTTACAATAGTACTATTTTTTTGCTTGTCGGAAATATCATCACGACTTATTCTTCAGCTAGTGGTTTTGCCGTCCCGCTATAGCGAATAGAGGACCTGTGGGTGCTGTTTACGTTGATATCGGCCTTGCCGGAGGGAAAGAGCGTAAGGAAGAATTGGAGGGATTCTATTTCATCCTTTATCCTGAACTCAATTCGATATGAATCCTTTTTCTCGTCCTTTTCAATCTGATATTCTTGGGGAATCCCCTCTACTTTTATCCCTACATCGCTGTCTCCATACCTCCCCCCAATCTGCCGTTCGCCAAAATAAGGCAAAGAAACAAAGACACTGTCGCCCTTTACCCTGAGATAATTGGAGTTGCCAATCAGATCGATCCTGTTGGCATTGCTGCCCGGCATTAACAAACCGGAATTCGCCACACTGGTAATACCCCTTGTCATAAGGGGAAAGGCCCAGGTAGACACTATTTCAAAAGACCTTCCGGCAACCAGTTCATCAAGAGCTAATACTGATGCTTCTGAAGCCTTCTTATCAGGGAGTGACCCGCAGCCAGATATTAAGGCTATCATTAATATAGTAGCGTATATGTATTTCAAAACCTGCATCTTATGCAATTTACAAAGAAATCTTTTTAGTAATGGAAACCAGGATGCCTACCAGCACCCCTATCCCAAAACTGCCCAGGATGATGAGTACCCTTGACATGGACAATTTCCAGAAAAGAAAATTAACGTTAGTCACTTCCGAATTCTGAACAGAGAAAATCACAATCAGGGTGACGAATACAATGGCAATTAAAGTCTTAAATCTCATGGTATATTCCTTTCAAAAATCTTTTACCTTTTTATAATCTTCGATTTATCCGTAAACCCTTTGACTTCCACATTTGGATTTCCATAAACATAAACATTACTGCTCCCCTGGGCATACACCTCGATGTTTTTGCTGGCATTTACATAAACATCCGCGGAATTTGAAGTATAGAGGTCTGCTGAGCTTACCTTCATTTTTCGGGCGTCGAGTTTTGACGATTTTTTTAAGTTAAATGCAGCATAATCCGCCTCCCCATCGAGCGTCAGATCTGCAGAGTTGTTTACGGTTACCCGCACATTTTCTGTTTGTACGTCGGCCTTCATATCTGTGCGATCATTCATTATAATGGTGGTATTCTCTGAAATTATACTGAGTTCCCCTCCCGCATTTCTGTGTAAAGTGACTGTAACATCATCCGCCTCTATGCCCAATTCAAATTTACTCGAATTATAACCCACCAGGTAAAATCGTTCTGCCCTGATAGGATCTTTTGAAATCACCTTTGCGTCATTCTTAAGCATAAGGTGTTCGAGGTAACTGACACTAAGATAGATATCTAATTTCTTTTTGCTCGTGATATTATGGGTGGTATAAACCCTTAATACACTGTCTACCACATAAAACTGGACAATATCAACCAGGTTGGCGTCAAGGTCCATGATAAAGGAATTTTTTGCCCCCGGAATGAGGTTAACTTCCAGTCCGTCATCAATTTCCAGCGCATTAAAAGTGCCCTGTATCTCCCGATTTACCTGGATGACTTCCTTATTTCCCTGAATCTTTGGTTTCTTCTGAGCTATCAGGGCTGTACTCATAAGGAGTAATAAAATTGCTATAGAATTTTTCACGATTATTTAATAATATTTAGTTTATAAGATAGTTCTTTCTATGGGCTTTCTATTCGAAAACACTTTTAATTTAGTTGTCCGTCTGCATAAGCTACCGACTCAAATTCCTGTGCGCCTTTTAAGTCCTCAACCCAGTTCCATGAAGTGTAGAGGGTAATAGTTACAGCGTTTGTACCCGAGTCGAATGTAGAAGCCTCCATTTGCCAGATGATATGCTCTGCTTCAGGGAAGGAATTCCCTTCCAGGTTCTCATCGAATAGTCGGTTCATAATGGTAAATTCATCCATTCCATCCTTTAAAATCCTGCAAAGAAAGGAGGGACTTGGGGTATTCAGATTGATCTTAGAATCGGGATGAGAAGAAGAGATTTTCAGGACCACTTTTGCAATATCGGGAGAAGGAAAGTTTCTGGGAAAGGTCCAGTATAACATACAACCCACGTGAAACAACTCCTCATGCAACGACAGGTCTGAGTACTCCACCCACAGGGGGTCTTCCTGCATCTCGTTGGCCAGGTTTTTGCGCTGGCCTTTGTTGAGTTTATCACCCAACCAGAATTCCAGTACTTTTTCCACAGCTTCTTCCTTTTCAAAATCTGAAAGTGCCATAGAGGCCATGTCTTTTAAATCATCTTCCGGAATTTCCTCAACTCCATCGTATTCCAGATGATGCAGAAGTCCTCGAAATTGTTCTCCCTTCCAGGCCCCGGGTATTTCCTGAACAGTTTTTAACTGGAGTATCTCTACAGTATATTTGTTATTTGGCATAACCCTATTTTGGTGTTGTTGCGGCCTTCATATGTTTTGAGATTTACCGTTTTAAAATGCAGACAAATGTAATTTGTTTTCCATGTATTTGTGTTAAAATAAATTGATATAAAATTCGGTTTTTTGTTACAAAAATCATTGTGTCCTTCCCTTTGATAGAGGATTATGCCTATATTTCACTTGTTAAGCTGATCGAGACCAACCACGCATGGAAACCAACGCTACCCGACTAAAGAAATTTGGCACTTTCGGAGGTGTATTCACCCCTACCCTGCTCACCATTCTCGGGGTGATCATGTACTTGAGGTTGGGATGGGTAATTGGTAATGCCGGCCTCCTTGGCGCATGGCTTATTATAATAATTTCTTTTGCCATCACCCTTTGCACGGCTCTTTCCATGTCTGCAATCACCACGAATATCCGCATCGGGGCCGGAGGGGCTTACGCTATCGTTTCACAGGCGCTCGGCCTGGAAGTTGGGGGTAGCCTGGGGATCCCCCGCTATGTTTCCCAGGGCCTTGCGGTCACCATGTACATTTTTGGTTTTCGAGAAGGTTGGCTGGGAATTTTCCCTGACCATAACCCCTTTCTTGTTGACGTACTTGTCTTTGGAATACTATTTGGAATCGCTTATGTAAGTGCGAACCTGGCGATAAAAACCCAGTACATTATTATGTGCGTCATCGTACTTTCCTTTGTTTCCATTATCTGGGCAGCCTATGAGGGATCCATGTTCCAGGCTAACGAAGATGTGCTTCGTTTTGGATCATTTAAAGGCTCGGTGGAGAATAATTTCAGCGGGAGTAATTTTTGGATTGTCTTTGCGGTCTTTTTCCCTGCAGCCACAGGAATCATGGCGGGAGCCAATATGTCCGGAGAACTAAAAGACCCAAAAAAAAGTATCCCTGTGGGTACCCTGTGGGCCATTGGGGTGAGCTTTGTGATCTATATGGCATTGGCCTACTGGCTGTCACGAAGTGCCACCGAAGCTGAGCTGATTTCAGATTACTATGTAATTGTTGAAAAAGCGGCCTTTGGTCCTTTGATTATCGCGGGAATTCTGGGTGCCACATTTTCTTCTGCCCTTGCCTCCATTGTAGGATCTTCCCGTATATTATTTGCCATGGGCGAACACAAGGTACTGCCCTATTCCAAATTTATTTCCGGACAAAGTGCCAATGGCCAACCCAGGAATGCCATGATCATTACCGGCATCCTGATTTTTGCCACTATGTTGCTGCGAAATATCAATGCCATCGCCCCCCTTGTCACCCTTTTCTTTTTGATCACCTATGCCATGATCAATATTGTAGTAATCATCGAACAAAATCTGGGGCTGATCAGTTATCGTCCTGTATTTAAAATACACCGCTGGGTTCCGTGGATCGGACTCATCTCTTCGGTTTTTGCCATGTTTATCATCAACCCTACGGTAAGCCTGCTGTCGGTACTGATCGTATTTGTTGTGTACTGGTATCTATCCCGGCAAAACCTGGAAACACCGTTTGAGGATGTGAGATCAGGCCTGTTTGTATCCTTCGCCGAATGGGCTGCCAAACACACCTGGGGAATGAAAAAAATGCAGCAGCGGGCCTGGAAACCGAATTTAATGGTCCCAGTAAGGGATATAAATGGCGCCAAAGGAATCTTCGAGTTTCTCAGGAATATTGCAAAACCCAAAGGCTCCATTAAACTGCTGGGAATTGAACCTTATTCGGAGAAAAGTACCCTGGCCAGGCAATTAGGCAATCTTTCTGAATCGTTCCGCACCAAGGGCGTTTTCTCCTCCTGGACGGTCATCCATACAGAAGAGTTTACCAAAGGGATCAACTACGCGAGTCAGGCCCTGCAAGGAGCCTTTTTTAAACCCAACGTGGTCTTTCTCAACCTTCAAGAACACGACGATTACGAAAAGGAAGTGCGGCCCATTATCAAAGAATCCATCCGGCTCGAGACCGGGGTCCTGCTCTATGTGAGTCATCCTACGGCCCTGCTGGGAGAGCGGAATATGATCAACGTCTGGATAAGCGACCGCCAGGACAACTGGAACCTGGGCTGGGATATCGGGAATCTGGATCTTTCCCTTTTGATTGCTTATAAATTAAAAACCAATTGGAAGGCCCAGATCAGATTGATCACCGTCATCAACAACCCAAAGGAGGAGGAGAACGCAAAGAACTTCCTCAACTCCCTGATCAACCTTGCCCGTCTCCCTATGACCAAAACTGAAGTTTTTGTCGGGGAGTTTAAAACGATTGTTGAGAATGCCCCTTCAGCCGACCTGAACATCTTTGGAATGGAGGAAAACCTGAGCTTTCGGTTTGTAAAGGAAATGGTGTACAAAACCAATAGTTCCTGCCTGTTTGTGAAAGACTCAGGTCATGAAAGTATCCTGGCTTAGGATTATTTTAGCAAAACACTTTAATAATTATAAAAACTCAGGCTGTAGCTGTATCAGGTGCAATATTCTGATTTACCCTGAACAGGTTTCCCGCATCGTATTTTGATTTAATTTTTTGCAAACGGGCATAATTGTGCCTGTAACTGGCCTTTACCCTTTCCTGCCCTTCGTCATTCATCATAAAATTGGAATAGGCGCCTCCCGAAGAATAGGGATGCAATGCTTCCCAATAGTCTTTACACCATTGTGTGATTTTCCCTGCGTTGGCAGGATCCGGGTCTACGCCGACAATCACGCCTGAGTACTTCGCATTCCGATAAGCCCAGGGGGTGTCTTCAGCACCTACCCTGGCTGCAGCCCCTGTAATGGGGTACAAGTGCATCTGGGAAAGAGGTGTTGGAATTTCGGAACCAAATTTCAAGTGCTGGGCACTGACGTCTTCATTCAGGTCGTTAAAGAAATCGCCTCGCCAATACCATTGAAAACCGGAAGGCAGTAACCCATCGAACATGGTCTGAATTGATGGATAAGGCATTTCCCCCACATGCTGAAACAACGGATTCATGGCCATTATGGGTTTAAACACTTCTTCTGCTTTTGCCAAATCACCCGTATAGCACCAGACAATTCCACAAAACTTTTTGAGGTGTAGCGATTCCGGAAAAGGAGGACCGGGAATCACCATGGTGGCAAAAAACCCATTGAGGTCTTCAGGAGCCGCTTCGATAAAGGAATGGTACCAGGCCATAATTTCCTGAGTTTTTTCGACCGGCCATAAGGTGGGACCCCCGAAAACCGTTTTAACAGGATGAGCCTGAAATTTAAAAGAGGTTACTACTCCGAAATTTCCTCCTCCGCCTCGAATTGCCCAGAACAGATCCTGGTTCTGGTCCGCATTTACAGTGACGAATGAACCGTTAGCCAGTACCATATCTGCTTCAAGAAGGTTATCTATGGTAAGGCCGTATTTGCGGGATAAATGGCCAACACCTCCCCCGAGGGTGAGTCCGCCTACCCCGGTAGATGAAATGATCCCGGCAGGAATAGCCAGGCCAAAAGGGTGTGTTGCATGATCTACTTCCCCCCAGAGGTTGCCTCCACCTACGCGGACAGTATTATCTGATGTATCCACTCTGACATATTTAATCCCCGATAGGTCGATCACCATTCCTTCATCACACAAGCCAAGGCCACCTCCATTGTGGCCCCCACCTCGTATGGCGAGTAATATATTATTTTCCCTGGCAAAATTTACGGATGCAATGACGTCTGCAACATCAACGCACATAACAAACATACCGGGCGACTTTTTGATCATCCCGTTGTATACCTTACATGTTTCTGTATACTCAGAATCTGAAGGGAATACCGTCCTTCCCTTTAGTTTAGCCTGGAAATCAGTAAGAGTTTCCTTGCTGAGGTCTTTAATTGTTTTGGTCATAACTTTGTTGGATTAGTTTTATCCAAAGCTACTATAACCTAAAATCCAAGGCCTCTAAAATTCATTCAAAGAATGGCACAAATCAATCGTCAGGAAAAATTTGTTTTAAATTCAGACTAATCTGGCATATTTAGAAGGGAGAATACCATATTTATCATGGAAACACTTGGTAAAATACCCGGCACTGTTAAATCCGGTTTCAAAGGCGATCTCAGCGATATTACCCTTTTGTTGATGTATTAGTTCCAAGGCTTTGTGGAGTCGGTATTCCCGCATAAAAACACTGGGGGCTTTTCCGGTTAGCTTTTTGAGTTTACGATATATCTGGGAAGTACTGTTGCCCAGGCTTTTACTCATTTGGGTAAGATTAAAATCAGAGGAGTTCCAGGTAGATTCGCAGAATTCCACTAATCGAAGTAAGAATTTTTCTTCCCTTGGAGTGAGGATCCTGATCACTTCATTGTCAATTATAGCATTTCTGTTCTCATTCTCATACAATGCTTTAATAGAGGCGGTTACGATGATTTCGTCTTTCATCAACTCACACATTTGCGTCGCCAGATAAACGGCTTCCGAGAAAATGCCCTCCTTATCTGTGACGGGCAAGCCGGGACAGAGTCCGATCTTTAATCTTTTGTGTTCGGAATCAATTTTGGGATAGCTGTATTTAAATTTCGACTGGATCTTTAGTGCACAAATGACCGCATTGGAAACTGAATTAAAAGAAACCAGATAGGATTTGTCATTTTCCCTTACAATATTCCCTTCGTACTTTTCGAATGCCTTGGAAGCGCTTTGATGGAATTTCTGAGTAAAAATTGAAAGCTGTTTCCCTTCGAGCCTGTTGAGGAAATTAGACGCTTCTATCACCATGATGACTCGAAATGCAGGATCATCAATAATATTGAGCTCCTGATCTTCCGCTTTTTCGGGATCCTCTATTCTGCCCAGGAAGGATTCGACGAGATGCGCATCCACCTCAATGATTTGATGTGGAAATTCGCCATGAGCATGGTTATGCATTTTTTGAATGGCCTCCTTGTTCGGAGCTTCAATTAAACAGAAGGCAGTATGTCTCTCACTGTCACACCAATAGGTCATCCCTTTACAGCCATAGAGGTGCTGTACTTTGAGGTCTTCCTGGTGCATTTTTGCCACGTGTTCCGGTTTTATCTCATCGGGAATATCGTGGCGATCCATATAAATGGGCATGCTGAACTAATTTTTAATAAGATAGGAAATTCTTATGATCTAAACTTTTAAATCTTCTTATTTTAATCACTATTAGGATCACTTTCAGAACCACTTAAAACTGCCGACTTTGACTTCTTCTGCTTCCCCTTCACGAAGTACATTTTCATCCTTCCTTTGTTCCTTACTTCAAATTCTCCTCTTAACTCACATTCAAATTCGTCTTTGATCAATTCGTAAGTAGATTCACTGATATTGATCTTTCCCTTTTCAGACATTTGTTCCATTCTTGCAGCTACGTTTACGGTATCGCCCCAGATATCATAGGAAAATTTATCATGGCCCACTACACCGGCTACAACAGGACCTGTATTAATCCCCACCCTCATCTCAAAACTAGGCTCACCATCTTTTCGCTTTGATTTCATTTCCTTAACAAAAGCAAGGAACTCTAAAGCAGCTTTTACCATCTTTACAGCGTGGTCTTCAAGAGGTTCCGGCAGGCCTCCAGCACACATGTAGGAGTCCCCTATGGTCTTGATCTTTTCGAGACCGTATTTTTCGATAATATCATCAAAGGCACCGAAATAAACACTGATGGAATTGACAAGCAGCTCAGGATCTGTACGTTCTGAATGGGCTGTAAAAGAGATAAAATCGGTAAAGAGTACGGAAACGGACTCAAATTTATTTGCTTTTACTTTCCCGAACTCCTTAAGTTCATTGGCGGTTTTCTCCGGCAGTATATTCAGCAATAACTTTTCTGATCGTTCTTTTTCTTTTTCGATGACCGCATTCGTTTTTTTGATGTAGATATTTCGCCTGTACAAAGCAATGGCCAGCAGTAAAATAAAAAAGAGGGCAATGGCCGTTGCAATCACGATCACTCTTTGGGTTTTACGTCTCTGGTTGAGGAGGTCTACTTCAATCTGCTTTCTTGCCAGTTCGTTATTGGCCATTTCCTGTACTTCACTTATATTTTGTACACTATCCCTGTAAGCGATATGATTTCGGTAGTATTTAAGGGAGGCTGAATAATATCCGGTTTGTTCAAATAATTCTGAAAGCTTTAGGTAGATCAGACTTATTTCTGCTTTAAGGCCATAATTCTGCGCCATCTTCAAAGCCCTCAGTGAAGAATTGAAAGCCGAATCCCAATCATTATTTGCGGCGTATATATCAGACATACCGGTAAGGTATACCGATACAGCCCGGTAATCACCAATCTCTTCTAATTTGGTAATCGCCTCTGCGATATAGGCTTCTGCATTCTCATATTGCCCTTTTTGAGCGTAGGCGAGTCCTTTATTTCCTTTATTGTAGGCTATATAATTCTGCTCACCCAATTTTTCAAATATAAGTCCTGAACGAGCGAAAAGCAGGAGTGCAGAATCCGGTTGTTGCCATTTTAGATACTCATCCCCCAGGTTTTCCATAGAGATCGCATAATTGGTCTGGTCCAGATCCTTCAGGATTTCCAGAGCATTAGAATAGTACTCAATAAGATTCTGTTTATTATCCATGCCCGCATAGACCCCCGCAATGGCTATATAGGCTTTCGCAAGTTCCTTCTTATTTCCTATAGTGGTGATCTGGTCTACAGCCTTAAAATAACTGTTGAGTGATAGACTGAGATCGCCTTTTGTTTCAAAGGCATTCCCCTGCTGGAGATATGCCCTGAAGATCCCCATAGTAGAATTTAATTCCACAGCTTTTTCCAACAGAATTTCACAATATTTTAGGGACTCGTCAGGATCCGGACTATTTGCGGCAATATCACTTAGTATATTAATAAGCTGATCATCTTCGTAGTTACCCGACTCATAAATCAATACTAAACTATCAGCAATTTTCTGGTTTTGTGCATAACCGACCTGACAGAGAAATATAACCAGCCAGAGGAAACGGAATATCCGGGCCCTTGAGCAAAAGGAAGGTAATTGTTCTTGCCTCATGATTGATTGGTTTTATTCTTTAATCCCCTATTCTGATCCTGGAAGTGATCTGGTGTACCTTGTTGAGGTTTCCTATTCGGAAATTAAGTTCATAGACATAGTACTCCTTTCCTCCCCTGATGACCGTAGCCTGAGTGTCTTCTGTTCCCTGTATCAGGTTTTTACTGAATATCCTGGGACCCCTGATGTATTCCAAACTTGTAATACTTATCGGGACATCCGGTTCCGTAAGGGACATAATATCCCATTGGATATGATCACCAACCTGGGCGAAGAAGGTAAAGGGACCGAACTCTCCAGAGTCCAATACTCTTGTATTCTCGCTTGTGGACCAGTGTATTGCATTTTCCGGAGAGGCATTTTTAGTATCAATTTGTATTTTAATCTTGTGTACTTCCTGGGCTATGGTCATGCTCACACAGAAAAACATAAGAAATCCAATATGAGCGTTGAAAGATCTCATAAGTTTCGATTCTATAAGGATTCATTACTCCAAATTAACTTCTATAAGTATACTTTAATTCACGCAATGCCTGATATCTATTTGACCCTGATTTTTGGATCGAGGTAGTATTTGCCCTTTTTCTTTACCTTAAATTTAATGCCGTAAATGTAGTCCGGTTTATCAATGGTAGTTTGTCTTACCCTATTTCTAACTTTTCTTCCGAACAAACACCTGCGCAAATTGGATTTGTTAAAAATGTTAGTCCCTGACAGGTAGTGGATTTTTAGGATTTTTACAACATCTCCATCGGTAGTTCGTCCTTTCCATTTTAGTTTTTTTCCATTTTCCACTCCAATAGTAAAATCCTTAGCAGTTAAGTTTTCCAGGACTACAGCGTTGGGTTCGGCCATAAAGGCACAGCCTCCGGGTGCATTGGGATTATCGCCGAGTTGAGAAACATCGACGGTAAGGATAATATCCACAACATCGTCTTTTTGGCTGAATAGAGAAATGCTGATAAAAAGGAAAACAAAACAGAGTAAAGAGGGAAGTCGATTTTGAGTCTTCATGATTATTGGTTTTAGGTTGGCGCGTTTCCCCAGCGAATCGATGCCGGGGGCTATACAAGATAAGGAATTCTCATGATAAACTTATGCAATAAATCACTAATGACATTGTTAATCAACACCTTACAGACTAAGTAGTAGTAGCCTGAAATCAAAAACAGGAAGATATCCCTGCCCCAGCATTGCCTAATTAGACTAATTGAAATAGGGTATAAACCTTGCCATTTAGGCAAAAGATGGTGCTAGGAGATGATAAATGAAATAAGCTAGACTTGCTTTACACGCACTGCATTCATGCCCTTCATTCCCTTTTCAAGTTCAAAGGAGACCGTGTCGTTTTCCGCGATCTCATCGATGAGTCCGCTCACATGTGTAAAGTACTTTTCCTGAGTTTCCGAATCGATAATAAATCCAAAGCCTTTGGAGTTGTCGTAGAAAGAGACTTTCCCCTTGCGTACAGGATCGAATGGTTCTTCATCACCTTCTTCCTTTTTGGGGATACCCAGAACAATATCTTCGGCTTCAATCTCCACTTTCTGTGAAGGATCCGGTGGGGTGTCCACGAGATTACCATTATGGTCTACATAGGCTAAAGGAATTCCCTGAGGATTTTCTTTAGCGGCCAGTTTTCTGGCTTCTTTTTTCTTTCTTTTCTCCTCTTGCTTTTTAAGGCGTTTTTTTTCTCTTTCCCCCTTACTATAGGTCTGCTGCGATCTTGCCATTCTTGATTTTAAGTGTTTAAAGGTAATAAGTCTCCTTTCAACATACAAGGAATTGTCCTGCTTTCCAAATTCACAGATAAAAAAAGAGCGCTCTTAGCGCCCTTTTTAATTGGTTTGGTTGGTTATGATCTTCAGTTAGTCCAAAACTCCGATGCTGGCTTTTAACTAAAAATCTAACTTCTTTTGAGAAAGCTTGGTATAAAATACAGGACTTTCCGGCTAAAATTCGAAAGCAAAAAAAGGGAATAAGAATATTTCAGATCAGGTCAAACGGACGAGTGAGGGCATTTTTTGTCCGAATGCACGAGATTAATTACCGATTGAATTATATTGAATTTAAGAAAGAATAGAGTTATAATTCAGGAAAACTTAATTTAATGGATATAACTCCCGGCATTTATATCGATGGTGGTGCCTGTGGCGTGATCCATAGCGCCCGAACACATAAATCCCACCAGGGGGGCAATATCGGTGACCTCCGTCAGTTGATTTAAAGCAATTTCACCCAGCACCTTTTCCTCCCCGTATTCGCGGATAAACTGCTCTGCCATTGCCGTTCTGGTAAAGCCGGGGGCGATGACAAAGGATTTTATATTCAACTTTCCAAAGGATCTGGCAACACTACGAGCCAGGGAGGTCAAGCCTCCTTTTGAAGCCGCATATGCCAGATATTCTTCTGTTTCGCCCCTAAAGGCAGCTCTGCTACCTATATAGATCAATCTGCCTGCTTTTTGTTCTTTGAAATGATCAAGGGCCAGTTTTGTCAGCAATCCTGCCGAATCGAGATTTACCGCAAGGGTCTGCTTCCAGATGTTAAACCAATCATCTACTGCCATGTTGGTTGAATGAGGTGTAAAAACCCCTGCATTTAATACAATGGAATCCAGGCTCCCAAGAAAGTCCAAAGCCATTTTGAACAACTGAGGTACGGTATCGCTGTCGGAAAGATCAGCCTGCAGGGCTCTTGCCCGGTCTGCACCGTATTTAGCCACCAGGGCATTGGCCTTTTCTTTTCCAGAATAATAATGCACTCCTACCCTCGCCCCCTGTTTGAGCAGTTCTTCAGCAATGGCAAATCCGATTCCTTTAGATGCCCCTGTTACCAGAATGTTTTGTCCTTTTAAGCTCATATCTGAAATTTTAACTCCGTCAATTCAAGGTATCAAAATACCCAATAAAAATGAATCCCATAGATTTTCTTCTCCCGACATACTAGCCAAGGCATTGATCAGAAGTCTGAATGAGTTCTTTGAACGCAGTCTTTAATGAAACTGTTAGGACAACTAATCCGAATTGCAATTAAGTCTAAGAAATATTTAATAAAAAAAGCGGGGTTGACGCCCCGCTCTATTTCTAATTTATTGTCTCTCTATTCCGTTGGTTCCAATTCAAAATCAACCCTTGTCGAATTTCCGGAAACTACAGATACCATCTCTACAAACTGACTTATATACCCTTCCAACTCGGCCATGACTTCATAGTCACCAGCATCAAGTCCAAGAATCATATAGCCTCCCGTCTCATCAGTAAAGGAACTGGTCACTACTTCACCTTCCCTCAGAATTGAAATCTGAACACCTTCCAGAGGCACAGATTCCGCTTCTATAAGGCTTGTCACCATGCCCTGTATGGTACCGGCAGTAGTTAGGTTACTCACCTTGATCACTGGCTTAAAGATAAACCCGTTAAAGGATTCGGGTCTTTTGATATTCCCCCGGGCTACAAATGACCTGGAGACATCAAAATCAAATAACAGATCAGCCGACAGCCCTCCCGCAACAACCAGAGGAGGATCGACAAATAATTTGATACCCGACTGCTCACCACTAGGTACTTTCAGATCGTATGCGGTCATTTCCTCGTCATTCAGAACTACATTGATTCCTTTCACATAAACCTTAAAAAGATCGTATTCGCCGGCGGGAATCTCTGTATCGACTAGGTTTTCAGTAACTCCGTTCGTTAGATCCAGAAGATTAACTGTGATTTCCTCCTCCATAAGTACGATATATCCGTTTCCGGAATCATCGTCCATCATACTATCTTCACCGGTGTCTTCTTCATCTTCATTTTCACCCTTCTCTCTTGCCTCAATTTTAAATACCGTCACATTGGCTTCCGCAATCATATCATGGGGAAAAGGGGCATCCGTTAACTGAATGGTAAGTCGGCCCGTTTCTTCTGTCATGGATTCTGATTCAGAGCAACCTAATAAAACGAATAAGCTGCATACCCAAACCCAAAGATGTCGTGTTTTCATATCTACAATTATTTTTAATTCAATTCAATTGAATGCTAAAATTACCCTAAACTCCAGTTCGAACATAGATTCTGACGGCTTTTTCGATGAATTACAGCGGTTGTTTTGAGGTTTTTTTACAAACAAGAGAAAAAAAATGGGCATAAAAGCCCATTCCTTTCTTAGAGGTCAATTTGCTAAATCAGATTAGCATTTAAAGTGATCTCAGCATTTAATAGTTTTGAAATCGGGCAAATCTCTTTTGCTTTTTTTGCCACTTCAGCAAACTTGTCCTTATCAATACCGGGCACTTTTCCCTCAAGGTCCAAGGTCACACCGGTAACACTACCGTCCTCGAAATGGACGTGGGCGTTTACAGACAATTCATCGGGTGTAAATCCGGCCTCCCCGATCAAAAAACTGAGTTGCATAGCAAAACAGCCAGCATGGGCAGCACCTATGAGTTCTTCAGGATTGGTTCCTTCACCGTCCTCAAATCGGGTGTGAAAAGAATATTGGGTATTGTCTAAAACTTTGCTGTCTGTGGATAAGTGTCCTTTTCCGTCTTTTCCGCTACCCAACCATTGGGCTTTTGCATTTCTTGTAAATTTCATGGTATCTGATTTTTAATTCTCACTAAATTACGAATAAGTCTACTATTGTGTCCCGCTCATTTCGGCAGTATTTTTCTCATAATCGAGATATCCCTCCTTGCCGGGGGTATAAAAAGTACTTTGGTCCCATTCTGCCAGGGGAACATTTTGTTCGAAGCGTTCTACCAGGTCCGGATTAGAAATATAAGGCTTTCCAAAAGCTACGAGATCTGCATGCCCTGCTTCAAGTATCTCGTTCCCGGATTCCTGATCAAAGCCATTGTTGATCATTAGGACGCCTTTGTAGATGGGTCTGTAATGTTGGGCTATATTCGTAACGGCATATGGCAAATCAGAAACATCTGTAAAAGGTTCAGACAGATGCAAATAAGCCAGGTCGTACCTATTTAGCTTTTCTACAATATAATCAAATGTAGGAATGGTTTCTTTATCCATGGTCATGCCAAAAGAACCGTGCAATGAAGGGTTAAGCCTCACTCCTATTCTGTTTTCCGGTAATTTTTCCCTAACAGCATCTAGTACATCAAAAAGGAATCTTGCCCTTTTTTCAATACTTCCTCCATAATCGTCTGTTCGCTTATTACTCGATTTATTAAAAAACTGATGGAAAAGATACCCATTAGACGCGTGGATTTCTATACCGTCAAAACCGGCCTCTACCGCATTTTCAGCTGCCTGGGCGAAGTCCCGGATAGTCTGATGAATTTCATCGATCGTCATAGACTTTGGTTCAACTGTATCCTTAAACCCATCGGGAGTGTAGGATTGTTCCTCCGGGTTGATTGCAGAAGGAGCCAGAGGAAGTTTACCATTGTGAAAATCAGGATGTGACATTCGGCCCACATGCCATAACTGAATGAAAATACGACCTCCTTTTTTGTGTACTTTTTCTACAACTTCCTTCCACCCTTTTATTTGTTCTTCAGAATGTATTCCCGGAGTATTTACATATCCGACGGCCTGCTCTGAAACCTGGGACCCTTCCGTAATTATGAGTCCGGCCGATGCCCTTTGAGCATAATATTCTCCCTGTAATTCTGCAGTAGGCTTGTTCTCTTCATTGTTTGCCCTGCTTCTGGTCATCGGGGCCATAACTACACGATTTAGCATGGAAAGAGGTCCGAGATTAACAGGTTTTAATAATTCTTGTTCTTTTTTCATATGAGCTATTTCATTAGTTTTTAAAGTTCTACTGACTTCAAGAAATCTAAATTTATGAGAAAACGGCAAGAAACAACCTACTTTATGTTATGTTTAACTTTTTAATATATATTTTAAACAATATTTAATACTTCTCCTTGTTTGTTCTACTTATCTTCGGCCTATAACTAAAATGAATAATAAATTATGAGAATTTTAAGTACCATTATGCTAGCAGGGTTAATGATGATATCCTGTGGCGAATCAAAAAAAGAAAAAGACAATGCAGAAGAGGCTGTCGAAATGGCCTCTACCGAAATGGAAACACCTGTTGAAGAGCCTATGGTTACGGAAACAATTGTTGGTGTAGCCAGTGGAAATGAAAATTTTAGTACGCTTGTCGCTGCTGTCCAGGCGGCCGACCTGGTTGGAACACTGAGTAGTGACGGACCTTTCACGGTCTTTGCCCCTACCAATGACAGTTTTTCAAAATTACCAGAAGGAACCGTAGAAAGTTTGCTACAACCTGAAAACAAAGCCGCTTTAATCAATTTGCTTACCTACCATGTAGTT
Organism: Muriicola sp. E247; assembly: GCF_041358175.1. Classification (NCBI taxonomy): domain Bacteria; kingdom Pseudomonadati; phylum Bacteroidota; class Flavobacteriia; order Flavobacteriales; family Flavobacteriaceae; genus Muriicola; species Muriicola sp. E247. The sequence continues at coordinate 284,966 of NZ_JBGKBE010000002.1, read as the reverse complement.
GCAGGAGAATTTTCAGCAGCTGCGGTTGTGGAAGCGATAAATAGTAATGACGGATCATTTGTAGCTGAAACCGTGCAGGGAGATAAGTTAACACTGACTCTCGATGGCGAAAACGTTAAACTGATCGATGCGCAGGGTAATGCCAGTATGGTTATCATGGCAGATGTTCCTGCTTCCAATGGGGTAATCCACGCCATCGATGCAGTGGTTATGCCAGCAGAGTAGTACTTTTTCAGATAAAAACAAACCGCCTTTTGGCGGTTTTTTTATGCCTGAACTTCTAGGTTGTCGATCATCGCCCGGGCAGCTCTTTCTCCACTGATTATGGCTGCATTGGTTGAACCATAAAGTAAATGATCTCCTGCTATATAAATGTTTGCCCCCGATCTTCCTTTTTTCTCGGTCCATTCTGTCGATAGTGAATCCAGGGCGGGCAATGCTTTTGCAATGTTGTATCGTTTAATAAAGCGGGGATTCTCAATTCCGCAAATCCTATTTAATTCATCTGTTACCCTGCTGATCAATTCTGTTTCTTTGAGCTTGTGTCTTTTTACTACAGTTACAGAGAGCAATTCACTGGCACCTTTCTGAATATTTGAAATACTTGTGGGATAGAAGATATTGTTGATCAGGGAATCGGACTCCGTAATTAGTCCTATAATGGGCTTTTTAATGGTTCTGACTTCAGTTTCAAAGTACAAGGTATCGCAACTCAGCCATAACACAGCTCCTGAATCACCCGGCAGGAGATCACTTGATGACGCAGCGACCAAAATACCATCCGCAGGAACAGAACTGCCGTCTGCTAAGGTCAGTTTTCCTTCTTCTAATACGGCTACGGGAGTATTGTAGTGTATAGTTGTGCGCTGAAGTCGCTCAATTAATTGCCCTGCCAAAGCACCCATACCGCCTTCGGGAATTGTAGCATATCCCCTACCAAACATTTTAAACACAAACTGAAACATTCGACAGCTGGTTTCTAATTCAGTTTCAAGAAATATTCCCGTAAAAAAGGGTTTAAAAAATTTATGGATAATCCGATTAGAAAACCCCATACGACTAAGAAATTCTATCGTTGGCATTTCTTCTGAACAAAAGATCTCCTTATCCGTCTGTTGCTGTACACTCCTGTGTAGTGACCACAATAAGTAAATATCCCGCAAATTTGCAACACCCGAAACCAATGTGGGCCACAAAAAGGGAAGGTGCCGACTGGGATCACCAAGGGTAGTTGTCTTTCCCTCGTTAAACAGAATGGCTCCTGGTAAGATTTTCCGTAATTTTAATTTGTCGTAATCAAAGTATTCCATGGCTTTCGGATAAGCATCCAAAAGAACCTGGAATCCGTGATCGAGCTGATATCCTTCAATAATATCCGTCTTTATCCTTCCCCCTGGTGAGTCGCTTGCTTCATAAATCACCGGATTAAACCCTGCTTTTTCAAGATTTAATGCAGCAATGAGTCCGCTTATTCCGGCTCCGACGATATAAATTTTCTCCTTCATATTTTTAGAGGCTAAATTTACATTTTTCCTTAATCATCACCTCGATCTTAGCGTCCAAACCCCAGGTAAAGCTTCTCTTCAAATTGGGTATCTTTGCCGCCTAATCAAATGGCAAGATATTCTTCCCTATGAAAATTGATGAATTTCTGGGTTTATTCCTGGCTTTCTCTTTCCTGTTTTTTGGTTTTAGTTGTTTTTTCGCTCCGCGGATGAAAAAGGAGTTTGAAAGATATGGCCTACCGAAACAGAGGAAATTAACAGGTATTTTACAATTACTTGGGAGCGCAGGGATATTTTTTGGAATGTTCACCGGTCCTGCCCTGAGTCTAATGGCTTTAGCAGGGCTTACAATACTGATGTCACTTGGAGTTATCGTCCGGATAAAAATCAAAGATCCCTGGCTAGCGGTCCTGCCAGCTCTCACCTATGCTGTTTTGTGTGGGTATTTATTTTATGCTATACTGCCTCAAATGTGACCCTCCCACTTCTTATCATCCATAAAAAATGATGATCAGGCACAAGGCCAGAAAGAGAGAAGCAGGAAACGACTTGATGATGGGGTCATTTATTCTGAAATGCATCGAAATTGATCCGGCCAGAAGGAGTGCGAGCCCCGATGCTGCCGCCAGTTTCAATTCGGGAAACCATATGGCCGCTAAAAGCATTATTGCCAGAATTACTTTGAGGGTTCCTACAACGTAACAAAACCATGCGGGAAGTCCGTAAACCTTAAATTCCTCCAGGATGGTTTTTGCATCCCCCCCACGCCAGCGTGTTGGTTTATTGTATTGAATCAACCATACATTGAGAATGCTCAGACCTACAATTCCTTGCAGTACTTTAATTAAAATTTCCATAGCTCATTTGATTTTTGAGTAAGTTAAATAAAATCATCAACTCTGCCTGATCCTTTTCCTTACTTTATTTCTATAGTATCTCTTCGGGCTAATTAAAATTCCGACTGAGAAATCGATCGCCGTTTTCACTAAAGATCCTTTGTATAATCTCATCGGCACCAATTCTGTTCTCAGGAAGCTTCAAAGAAACGTTTTCCATATAATTATAGGCATGCCTTTCCAGGAAATCCGCCAGAAAGGGCAATTCTTCGGCAGTCCAGAAGCCATTCAGGGAATCTATGATTCCGTCAAAATCGGAACCTATAGCCATACAGTCCCAGGCAAACATCTCCCTCGAATCGAGGACCATTAGTATATGCCTGATCTGATTCCAGAGCAGTTCAGACCTGTAGTGCATGATTTTATGGCGCTTTACAGATTTCTTGGTGTCTTTTAATGTCTGTTTGTTGGCAATTCTCCTCTCATCAAGCTGCAGGCCTATTATTCCGCCAGACTGAGCTATTCTGACCAATTCCTCATCAAAAAAATTGATAGCGACAGGATTGAGAACGGCTGCTGTTTCCAGATGAACTGGTGTTGGATCTTCGAAAGACCGAAGACCATTACAGGCGCCATGGCTCACAATAACGGGAATATCTTTGAAATCATCTCCCCCATTATCCAGCATGTCATAATACTCCTTCCTGGCGTTGATACTCATATGTTTAATATCGGGCAGTATCCTTTGGCCATCAGTATTATCAAGCATTTGCAGCAGGACCTTCTTTCCAAGGGAAGTGAATCCTTCCCCAAGGCCCTCCTCCTGATCCGTATATTTTAAAATGACACCGGTAAGACTCGGAGCATGCCCACAGATGTGATTCCAGAAGTGGTGAGCCACGGTAATAAAAAAGGGCTTAAATTCCCAGTGCCTTACAGTGTTTAGGTTCTGTAAAACTTCATCTTCTGTCGGCGTATTCCCCAGGCCTGTATTGAGTACATGCAACCCTTCAATTGAAATAATTACGGCGATTGTTCTGATCTTAGTGGCAGTTTCTTCTTCCCGATACCTTTTGATGTCCTCGTAATTCCTGACAAGTTTATAACGAATTTTATTCCCCGAGATCCTGAAAACTTTTCCGTCTAATTGCCTGTAATACTCGTATTGCAGAACAATATCCTCAAAATAATCCTGAATACCCTGAATATGGTCTACCCGTTTAGCTCCAATGCCGAGGGCAAAATTTGAGGCAAGGTCGAGAATCAATTCATTTTTCATCCTGTTTCGGATGAACCATTTCTCAAGGGGGTAAAGCGAAACACAGACTGTGGTAACCCCTCCCAGTGTCAGCGCAGTGAAATTCGACTGGGAGAATTTGGTCAGGCCACTGATATAATTGAGTATTTTATCAAAAACAGAGGGAGGATCGTAGTACCAGATACTCTTTTTCCTCCTCCTGTCTGCTGTATTCTCACCCACCGGCAGAGCATTAAAACTCTTTCCAAAAGGTTTTAATGAAGGGTGGCAATGAAAGTCTATATAGTTGTTATCGTTTCTCAAATCCTGACATGCCGAATCCTATTCCACTTGGTTTTCATTCGGAATTAATGAGCGTAAAGCTCCCGTTCTTTTATTTCTTATTTATCATGTGATCCGACCAGGTCTTGCTGGATATGCTTAGGTACTGCTTTAAAAGAGGAAAAGACGGTACTGAAAGTGGCCTTCCCCTGTGTAAGGGACCTTAGGTCTGTTGAATACCTGAAGAGTTCAGCTTCGGGTACCGCACATTTCAGAATCTGAAAATGATCAATACTATCAATTCCCTGGATAATCGAACGCCTTGATTGCAGATCGGTCATCACACTCCCCACCGTTTCCTCCGGCACCCTAACGGTAACCTCCTGTACTGGTTCAAGCAATTTAGGGTTTGCATTTAAAAATGCTTCCTTGAACGCATGGGCTCCGGCGATTTTAAAGGCTATGTCATTAGAGTCTACCGGGTGCATTTTCCCATCATAAACCATAACCCTGACATCCCTTATAAAAGATCCCGTAAGCGGTCCTGATTCCATAACCTCAAGAATACCCTTTCGAATAGAAGGCAGGAATCTGATGTCGATCACTCCGCCAACGATACAATTGTAAAACACAAGTTTTCCACCCCATGGCAGGTCGATTTCGTCCTTTCCCCTGATATTAAACCCCTGTGGTTCAGGCATACCTTCCGTCCACGGTTCGATCTTTAAATGCACCTCTGCAAACTGCCCTGCACCGCCGGATTGCTTCTTGTGGCGATAGCTGGCAGCTGAGGATCGCTGGATAGTCTCCCTGTAAGCAATCTTCGGAGCTTCAAATTCTACTTCAATACCGTAATTATTTTTCAGGCTCCAGTCGATGGTTGCAAGATGAAGTTCTCCCTGGCACCCCAGAATGAGTTGCCTTAATTCTCTGGAGTATTCAATAACTGCGGTTGGGTCCTGACTGTGAATCTTTTTAAGGGCTTCGCTTAGTTTCTCTTCTTCCTGTTTATTTTTTGCATTTACCGCCATTCGGGTTCTGGAGTCGGGATATTGAATAGGCTTAATGGTTACAGGGGCACCCTGCACATGGAGGGTGTCATTTGTTTCGGTGTGTTTCAATTTCAGACTCGCTCCGATGTCACCTACGGTTAGTTTGTTGACTGGCTCCCTGTTTTTGCCGTCCATTATGAATAGCTGGTTGAGAACTTCCGTTTCCCCGTTTCGGGAATTTACCAACTTGTCATTGACATTTACCTCTCCTGATTTTACCTTAAAAAAGGTGATTTGTCCCAGGCTGGGCTGAAAGACCGTCTTAAAGACAAACAAGGCAGTAGGTGCTTCCTTTTTTCGTTCGATGGTCTTTCCTTCTACGGATTGCTCCTGTTTGAGATCGGCTGCTGCAGGGGCCACATTATCAATAAAACCCATGAGTCGGCCACTGCCCATATCCTTCAGGGCTGAAACACAAAACACAGGGAAAAGTTCGTGGTTGAGCATACCGGCCTTTATCCCCATCCGCATTTCATCTTCATTAAGTGTCCCTTTCTCAAAAAACAACTCCATCAAGGCTTCATCATTTTCGGCTGCTTTTTCCACCAGTTCGTTATGCAACATATCTGCACGTTCCTTCTGATCTTCGGGGATAGGTAGTTTTTCTGGTTTTCCTCCTTCCGGACCAAACTTATAACACTTCATTTTCAGGACGTCGATGATACAATGTGCGCCATCCATTTGAATTGGATATTGAATTAGAACCGCATTATTACCCACCAGGTTTTTAATACTTCTAAAACTCATGTCGAAGTTGGCATTGAGGTGATCCATCTGATTGACCACAAAGACGGTAGGTTTCTGATACTTATCGATATAGTTCCAGATGATCTCCGTGCCTACTTCTACTCCATTTTGCGCATTGATCACTGTTAGTATCGTATCAGCAACCCTTATGGAAGAAATAATCTCCCCGACAAAATCATCCAGCCCCGGAGTATCTATAATATTGATCTTGTAATTTCGCCATTCAGTATGCAGTGGAGTTGCAAAAACAGAAGTGCCTCGTTCATGTTCTATTTCATGATAGTCAGAGATCGTATTCTTATTCTCAACGGTTCCCCTTCTGTTGATCAATCCGGCCTCGAAAAGCATCGTTTCAGACAAGGTTGTTTTTCCACTTTGATGTGCTCCTACAAAGACCACATTTTTGATGTGCTTATCGTCGTATATTTTCATAATGCTGGAATTTTAAGTCGTTTCATTAAATCGGAATATGACAGATGAAACAGGAGTTTATAACCTCTGTCAGACGCAATTGAAAATGGAAGAAGAACGGTTCTGTAAGCATTCTTCAAAACCGGAATCAATGCTTACTAATTTACTCTTTTTCCCCTTAAAAACCTCACATTTGATCCATTTTTCCCAATTTAATTTTCAATAAATGGAAGCGGACTTTACCCGGGCTGGATGGTTAAAATGTATAGAACAAATTATTCCCTCAACGGTTCCTTACAAAAGGAACAAAACGGACATCCATCAGGGATTTTGTTTTTATTTTTCCCTTCTTTTTAGTTAGTTGGATGAGTTGCCTGACACCCCTGTGGGGGCCAACCGGAATGATCATTATTCCATCCTCAGATAACTGGTCGATTAATACAGGTGGGATTGTTTCTGCCCCTGCCGTAACTATAATGGCATCAAAAGGTGATTTCTCCTCCCATCCAAAATAGCCATCCCCGGCTTGGATTTGCACATTGTGAATATTGAGGTTTTTTAAATGGCGAGAGGCCCTTTCGGCAAGGGAAGGAATGATCTCAACAGTAAAGACCGTATCTACTATCTGCGAAAGCACGGCTGCCTGGTAGCCTGAGCCTGTACCTATCTCTAATACCCTGTCAGATCTTTTTAAACGCAGGGCCTGGGTCATAAAGGCAACCATAAAAGGCTGGGAAATAGTTTGTCCGTCGCCAATAGGCAAAGGCCGGTCGTCATAAGCATAGGGTTTTTGTGAAACAGGAACAAAAGCTTCCCGGGGAATACGGGCCATAGCTTTTAAAGTTTCTCTGTCTGATATCCCCCTGGGGATAAGCTGTTCACTTATCATCTGCTGTCTCTTCTCCGCAGGGCTTTCCTGTCCGTAGAACGGAGCAAGTAAGAGAAGGTAGAAAAGTAATGTCAGCGAAATTCTCAGTACAGGTTTCATTTCTAAATGCTTTTCATTTAGGTCTGACCTGTATATTTCTATTTAAACTTAATCAGAGATCACAGGCAAACTAATTTGAGAGGGGTATTCCCGCGAATGATGAATGGTATTGGTCGCAACCACCCCTTCTTTTTCATCAAAGTTATTTCCTCCCGTATTTAAATTTCTGGCAAATCGGGGGAAATTGCTACTCGACACTTCAATTCTGATTCTATGTCCTTTTTCAAAATAATTACTGGTCGACATAGGTGTTAGATCAACCCGATACACATTTCCACTTTCCATAAAAACCTCTTTGTCATAACCTTCCCGATATCGAACTCTCTGAATGGTTTCGTCAAGGTTATAGGCCCTTCCATCGGGGTAAACATCAATGAGTTTTATGGTGAGATCTGTATCCTTAACATCACTCGATAAATAAAGGGTCGATTCAATAAAACCACTAACTTCTATCCCTTTATCCAGGATATCGGAGGTGTAGACAAGGATATCGTTCCTTGTCTCCATCCCTTGTTGATCAAAAGCACCCCCTCTAACGGCATTGCCGGTACAACAAACATTCCCCCCATATGATGGAACAGGGTTCATGGGGTCATACATAAAAGTATCCGATGCTTGGTCAGCTGGCTTTTCGAGGCTAAGTTGTCCATCTCCGTAAAGGCTGTTGGCCTTCCCTCCACTGTGGAGGTAATAGGTAGTCATTTGGGCCTTTTCAGGAGGCCAGGTATCTGAGGAGTTCCATTTGTTGATCCCCATGGTATAGTACTGAACCTTCGGAATATCTTTCTTAAAGCTATTGGTTTCACCCTTCAGCCAAAGGTCGAACCAGGCATAGATCTGTTCTTCATAATTCAATCGGGCATCTCCTACCGACCGTTCTCCCACAATAGTATTCTCCGTAGCCCTGGTATAAGCGCAATGCAGGGTAGGTGCAATCACCAGGTACTGGTTGTCTCTCACTGAGGCATCCTTGGCTGTTTTTCTAACATGGTTGTAGAGAGCCAGATTAGGACTTATAGATACGTCGTACCAGCTCGCAAACCAGAATCCGGGAATATTGATCTCCATATCATCATGGTAAAGACCACCCTCAAACCAGGCCTTATCATTGGGTTTTCTCCTCACCATTTTGTCGAATATTTCCTTTTTCCCTGAAATATTTTTGGTAAAATCCTGGATAGGTAAATGCCTTAATGCCTCCGACATATCTACGGCTGGGTTTTCAGGAGCCAGATCGTAAAACCTTGAAATTCTGATCAGGTCTTCCTGTGTTGCTCCGGCGGGGATTCGCGGTTTAAACTTATCGTGTTCCACTCCGTAGAGCCAGGCAAAAAAGAGCATTTGCTCTGCTCCTCCCCTATACCAGTTCCCTTGTTCGTAAAAGTCCCCGACACGACCAACGCCAGCTCCAAATGCCTGTGGTACCATGGCGCCCAGAGAGGGATGGTCAAGGGCTGCAACGGCCATCTGCCATTCCGCAGTAGATGAACAACCCAGAAGACCGATCTTTCCGTTAGACCAGTTCTGGTCGGTCATCCAGGAAAAAGCATCATACCCATCTGTAAGAGGAACTCCAAGGATGTCCCACTCTCCTTCCGAGAAATACCTTCCCCTTTCATTCTGAACTACATAGGCATAGCCCCTCTTTACCGCCTCCAGCGCCCTGGCTGCCGTTCTGGTTCTCTGTTCCCCATCACCCCAGGAGTTAAAATTATATGGGGTCCTTGAAAATATGATCGGGACTTTCTGATTTCCTTTTGGCCTGTAAATATCTGTGGCCAGACGAATCCCATCTCGCATGGGCATCATTATTTTCTGATCAATAATTGCTATTTCACTTAGTTCTTCCAGGACTGAATCCTGACTATAAACCGTTGTCAGACCTAAAAAGAGAAATAAACAGATGGAAATACGGAAAAATTTATTCATAATGTGGTTTTGTTTTGCAGTATTTATAAATATAGAAATAATTTGATTCAGGGATTAAACCAATAAGTAAGTTTAAGGGTAAGGCTCCAGGTGCTTCCCGAAAATGGCTCTAATCGTTCATTTTGAGTAAAGACCAGAAAAAGATCCGAAGCCGGTTGATAGCGCCATTGAAAACGGGAATTGAGATTAAAATTCCGCGTTTGTTCATTGTACTGAAACAGAGTAGCCCAGAAAAGCGTATTGCTGAAAGTGATATCTGCCTTTGATCCTATCAACCAGAATTGGGTAGTATTCCATGGGGCCGGCAAGGTGATATGATTATAGCTTAAAGCCGAGCTCAGACTTACATAGGGCTGGAATCTGTACCCCATTTCATTACTGAAGTTGATACGCGTGCCTTGTTCATAATAACCGCCAAAACTGCTGTCAAAAGAGTACGTAAAAAGAGCTTGTGGTTTAGAATTATATAGCAGTCGAAAGGTGTTCCAGTGGTTTTTCTCACCTGCTGCCAGGTCTGGCTTCCCGGTTCGTGTAGGATCGAACGGCGCTAGTAATTCCACATATTCATTTATCCACTGAAAACGCAACTCACTTCTGTTACGATAATTTAGACTGTAGCCAAAGGTGTTCTGATAGTCTGTATTCTTAAAATTGTTATTAAAAAAATGACTCAGGTCCAGGCGGGGTCCATGACTTACCAGGGGACCTTTATCCGGAAAAAAGAGGTAGCCGGCATAGCCGCTTAGTCGAATATAGTCCTCACGAGGCACGAATCCCACTTCTGCCGAATACCCGGTTGATATCACCTCTTCCTGTAGCCCCCAGGACCACTGTCGGTTGTTGTACGACAGGTTTGCCGCCTGTGCAATGCCCTTATTTTCTTCATCCGGCGCAAATGACTTGAGCAAAAAGGCCTTGCCACTCCAAAGGTTATCTGAAGAAGCCAGGTTGTATTCCACCCCCAGGTTCCTATTGTATTCGGGAAATAAAGTCTTTAGAGAATCCTGCTCCGTTGGATAATTAAAAGACTGCTTGTTTACAAAGATGAGACCGATATTTGATCTGCTAAAAACCTTCCTTTGCAGGGAGAGTACGCCAAAATTCTGCGCAGGCCTTCCTTCGTCTTCAAGAGAAGAAGTCTGTATATCCATGAGTCCCAGTCGCCAATCCTCATTGATGTTTCCACTCACCCGCGCCCCTGCATCAATTGGGACTCCAAGTCCAATACGCCGTGAAAAAAATGGTCTGATGGTTGAATATCCAAAGTTCGCAAACAGGTCGGCATTTTCCAGGAAAAACTGTCTGCGTTCGGGGAAAAAGAGCTCAAAACGATCCAGGTTCGTAACCTGCCTGTCGACCTCCACCTGAGAAAAGTCTGGATTAACCGTCAGATCAAGATTTAGGGATGAGGTCAGACTCAGCTTGATATCTCCTCCAATTTTTCCATCAGTGGTTTGGGAACCATCTGGCTGAGAACGTATCTCACCAAGGACATAGGGAATGATGGACATATTAAATTCAGGAGCTGGTGGAGGAGAATCCCATACCAGTGTTCCGGCCAGGGCGAGGGAAGAGGTAGGGAACTGCCTCCCAATGGGGGTCCAGCTCGATTTCTCGCTGGTTTTCAGATCCAGTCGGCTAAAATTGATCCCCCATTCCTTAACTCCTTTTTCATATCGGATCGATTTAAAGGGCAGGGCCATTTCGAATACCCATTTTTCCTCATCTCGTTTTACTACAGATACCCACTTACTATCCCAGCTGAGATCTACCGCACTACCACTGTACATGGTCCCGTCCCACTGAGCTCCGGCAGCATTGGCTCCAAAGGTGAATCCTGTGGTTTGATTGTTAAACGGATCGAGGAATAATAAAAAATTATCATTCTTCCCAAAACTGAAATCCCTCCTTAGCGACTCTACATAATTTGGTCCCAGGGAATCGTTGTAAAATGTGGCAAGGAGATAAATATTCTCATCGTCATAGGTCATTCGAATTTCTGACCGTTGGGTAGCCTTTCCTTTGTCCATAGGCAAGACCATAAAAAAATCTTTTGCGACATCAGTTTCAGTCCAGGCAAGGTCGTCCCCTTCTCCATCAACCTCAATAGCATACCGGGTCTTTTTTATTTTTATGGTGAAATCGGCATTCTGTTTTTGGCCTGAACAAATTAATGTAAACAGGAGTACAAAGACGAGATGATACCCTGATTTTATCATAGATGGCGGTTGGTTGATCGACCTTACAATACGTATTTCAATGGGCGATAGGCACCTATAAATATACTTGAAATACCCCAGAGCATATATTAATAAACAAAAAAAACCTCCCGGATTGGGAGGTGCTGGTTATGTGGTTAATCGACTATTCTATTTCTTTAAGAATATTTTCTGCTGAGTTTGTGATACTCTTGTAGCATCCATATCCCCAGCGGGCAAAAACTATCAGGAATATTGCCATGATTGGGATATAGATGTACCATAAGCCGGCCTCCTGAAATAGATCCTTATTCTTTCCCAAAATCTTTGCTGCAACAGGCAAGATGGTGATCATTAGTAGAAAGCTAAGGTATATTCCTGCTCTCTGTAGAAATAGTACTCGTTTTTTAGCCCTTTCAAAACTTACAAGTGTTTGTTTCATATCGCTTCCGGCAATATTGATATTTTGTATCTTTTGAAGCGACTGCAATGTCAATACAGGTAAAACGATAAGGAAAAGGACGGTAAATGCACCACATAATTGCAAATACCAGGTATCGAGGAGCCTGAACTGGGCAATGATGTAAATGGCTGCTCCAAAGCAGATTACAGCGCCTATGGTCTCATAGGTAGAGATTTTCCTGAATTTGTTTACGTATTTTGTCTGTGTCATATCCATGATTAAGTTTTTATTTAGTTTTTTTTGCGATTCGAGTTCCTCACTAATCTGAGTCCAAAGCTTTTCCAGTTCTTCCATTTCCATAAGTTTAACCTTTAGTTAATTCTGATTTTAATTTTGTTTTTATCCTCGAGATGCGGGTGCCTACATTAGTGACAGAGAGCCCGGTAATCTCCGCAATATCTTCGTGTTTCTTCCCTTCCAGAGCTAAGAGTATGATTCCTTTTTCGAGAATATTCAATTTCCCAATTTCCTTGTGCAGGCGTTTCATTCGCTCTTCCATGATGCCGTCAGTAAGATCCATACCCGGCAAATCGATGGTTTCGATTGATGAAGTCCTGGGTTGACGTTTATTTGAATTCAACTGCTTTATCGCCGTATTTAAGGCCACCCTGTACATCCAGGTGCTAATCTTCGACTTTTTGGCAAATGTGTCGAACGATTTCCAGAGCTGATATACAATTTCCTGATACAGGTCTTTCTGATCCTGTTTTTGGTCGGCGTACATGGCTGATACCTTAAAGATCAGCGCCTGGTGTTCTCTTATAAGTTCAATGAAATGATCTTCTTTGGGCATTTGCACGACATCCTTTGGGTTATTAGTACATCAAGGGATTAAAAAATCACAGAAATGCCTAAATATTTTTTAGCATCCCCTAATTCTGTCGAAATTAGGGATTTAGTAATCCCCCATAGATATTGGATAGTCTGATAAATCAACCTTTAGGTCAGTCCTCGGGAAACAGATCGGGATCGAGAGATGGAATCACCTTAATGGCATTCTTGTAATACACTTTTCTAAGTACATCATCGGGCAGGTCTAAGCCGTACATGGCCCAGAATGCATGATATTTTTTGTAGTAAGGAAAATACTCATCATCACTTTCAAGAACCCTGAAATAGGTTGGGAACTCTGCGGGTTGCCAACTGTCCTTGCCAAAAAGTATTCTGTCCTGATATTTAATAAAAAAGGCCCTGGCATTCCGGGGTTGTCTTCCCAGTTCAGCTATGATGGCACCAATGCCCACATACATATTGGGTATATCTTCCATCAATTCGCCTAATTTTCCCAGGTTATTGGCAAACCAGCCCATATGGGCATTGATAAAAGTAGTATTCGGATGTTTTTTGAAAACATTGTGTTGTTCTGCGATTATCTGATCCCATGGGGCAGGGTCGGTTGCACCTCTTTTTCTTCCCGGCCGGGTTTTTAGTTCCAGCCATCGTTCATTATTGGCGTCCATGGGATCCCAAAACGACTTAGGGTCTGCAGAGTGGATCAAAACAGGAATATTCAATTCCCCGCATTTTGCCCAGATGGGATCCAATCTAGGATCATTCACGGCAATTCGGTTTCCATTTACATCCTTGTTTCTCAAGCCCAGGCTCTTGTATATCTTAAGTCCTTTGGCCCCATTGGCTACATCTGCTTCAAGTTGTTTTGCAGCGTTTTCGCCCCATCCCGGGCGTCCTACTTCATCAAAATTGACATTGGCAAAGACTACGAACCGGTTGGGATAATTTTCCCTGATGTTCTCTGATATCTTTATGATATTTTCGCCAGAACGCCCGCTGAGATTGACCATCACCGCCATATTCATCTGGTCCATATGCCCTATCAATTCCGAGAGGTCTTGTGTTGCCATCCTGAATTGATGGCTGTGAATATCTACAAAGGGGTATTTTGCTTTGGTAATCTCTTCGCCCGGGACAACCAGCGTTGAAGTAGGATTGTATTCTTCAAATCCCATCTCCGGGGATCCGGTATCTTGAGCACATAAAGAAATTGAAACCAGGGAAAACAAACAGAAAAGGATATTTTTCATAAATCAGATTGAGTATTTATTGTTTTTAAAGATATGTAGTCTTCATGAGTATCAAGGTCTATCGTTATTTTTCCTGCCTCCAGACCATAGGAATCATCTCTGTGGATCTCTATAATACCCCCGGCCCCACTGTCTCCACTAAGTCCTTGCAATTTTTTAAAGTACTTATTGCTAAATATTGCAGGAACCCCCAGCTTTTTACCGTAATCAGAGCATATAATACCCTCATTGCCTTTCTTAAAGTGATGAATGAGTTTCTTCAGGTAATCTGCATTTATAAAAGGCTGATCTGCGAGCATAATCAGAATACCATCAGGCAATGATGCAGAAGTAAGTATATGAGAAACCCCTGTGCGAATAGAGGAGCCCAATCCCTCTTCCCACTCAGAATTAACAACAATCTGACAAGGCATAGAATCAAGGCTAGCTTTGATCGTCTTGGCTTTGGCACCCAGGATCACCAGAATTTCTTCCAGGCCGGATTCATGGACAGTTGATACGGCGTTTCCTAGGAGGGTAGAATTACCCCAGGGTAGTAATTGTTTGGTTCTTCCCATCCGGGATGAAGACCCTGCTGCCAATATGAGGGCGGCTATTTTCATGTTGACGGACTGTGGATGGCCCCTTTCTTGTCCTTTAGTTTCACGGGAGTACGTTCCCGATGTACCATCAAAACTTCAGAGAGAATAGAAATGGCAATTTCCTGAGGTGTTACGGCCCCGATGTCGATTCCCGCAGGACCATGGATAGATTCCATAAAATCATCCTCCACATCCGGAGCGTGTTCCAGCAAGGCGTTCAAAAGGTCTTCCCGCCTCTTGTAGGGGCCCAGAATTCCGATATAAAATGGGGTGGTTTTTTGTAATCTGATCAAATACTGCAGATCTTTAGAATAGCTGTGGTTCATCAGTATTACCGCTGAATTACTGTCTACCCTTTCGGATGGGAAAACTTCAGGGAGTACGGGAAGGAATTCTGCTGCTCCCGGGAAATTCGCCAGTATTTTCTCCTCACTCGGATTCGCTACCACAACTACCTCCATCCCTAATTGGGAAGCAGAGGCCGATAAGGTCACTGCATCGTGTTCAGATCCAACAATAAACAATTGTATGGAAGGATGTAAGGCCTGGGAGAATCTGGTGAGTGACGAATCTGGTTGCTGGCTGCTATTTAAAGGATATGGCTGCCCGTTGAGCTCGATCACACTTCCAAAATTCCTGTTCACTTCTTCATTTTGAACAAAAAACGAATCCATAGAGAATATCGCCCTATTTTTCACCACATTCCCGAACGCTTTCAGTACTTCCTCGGTAGGACTAAAAGGTTCGAGCAGGATATACAGTATTCCCTCACAACCAAGGCGAAATCTTCCGTCATAGGTCATTATCCTTGCTTCTCCTGAGGAAAACACCTCGGTGGCCTGGCGGATTATTTCTTTTTCAACACAGCCACCACTTACCGCTCCTTCAGTAATGCCGTTATCCAGAATGAGCATCCTTACCCCCGGTTTCCGATAGGATGATCCTTCCAGGGCAACAACAGTGGCCAAAACTGCTTTAATATCAGCTTTTTTAGTGACCTGGTATACTTCAAAGATTTTTTTTAGTTCATGCGTCATATTCCTAAAATATGTTTTGTCGCGAGAAAGGGAACCAAACTTCCCTTCCTGAAGGATTCCACTTCGGGATCCAGAATTACAAATCCTGAAATTCTAGTCAGATAAACAAGATCCCCTGAGCCGGTATTCTCAATTGCATAGGCATATAGACATCCATCCTCCATGGATAACTCCACGCCTTTAAAAATAGTAAGATTAGTACGATTTTCGTGATTTTCAGCCAATTTTACCATCCGAGTCACCTGCTTAATTCCTGCTGAAACATAGAACCAGGGTAAGAAATACAGATGAAAATTAACAAAGGTGGAAACCGGATTTCCCGGAAAAGAGAAAACGATACAGGATTTCTCCTTCTTTAGCCCGAACCAGAACGGTTTTCCCGGTCTCTGTGCTACCCTATGAAAAATTGGATTAACACCTAATTCCTTAAATACCTGCGGAAGAAAATCGAATTTGCCTTTGGATACACCCCCACTCAGAATGAGAATGTCCATTTCATCTATAAGATAATCGAGTTTTTGACGCAGCAGATCCATATCATCGGGGATATGCAATCGCAATGGCTTAATCTTTAACTGCTGTAACAATCCGACCAGACTGTGCGAATTTGAGCTCCTGATCTGATGTAGCAAGGGCAAATTCTCAACTTCTACCAGTTCATTCCCGGTGGAAATGATTGCCACCTTTGGAAGTTTTCTGACACAAACCTCACTCTTTCCTACCGTTGCCAGGACACCTATTTCTGCCGCTGTAATCACACAGTTTTTGAATAGTACGATTTCACCCTTTTTATGATCACTCCCTTTTCTATGGATATTTTGTCCCTGATGTGGAATTTTAGTAATTGTTGCGATGTCATCTTTGATTTCGACCTCCTCGTACATCACTACCGTATCTGTTTCATAAGGGACGACCGCTCCTGTCATAATTTCAATACAGGATTCGGATTCCACAAAGGGTATAGGAGGTTCTCCTGCTGGCAATGTCCCTGCGATTTCAAAGGAGAGTCGGCCATTTTCTACCGCCTTGAAGTCAATTGCAATGCCGTCTTTTGTAGATCGGTTAAAAGGAGGAAAATCGCGGTCGGCAAATACATCTTCTGCCAGGATTCTGTGAAGGGAAGCTGATAGAGGTACCGTTTCAGTCCCAAAGTTCCTTTGCTGATCTAAAACGAGTTGACGGGCATCTTTAAATGAGATCATATAAAAATAGGCAATTGCATATGCATTAAATGAGCACGAACCATGTAAAAAGACAATTTTTTAGGGAAGGTCTGATTCATCTCTCTTGGTGATATTCTCCAGTCCGTTCTTCATGGCTTCTATTCCGCCTTTTACCGAGTACAGGTTTCGATCAGGTAGCAGGGGTAATAATTTTCGTACCGCATCCTTACTCCTTTTCCCCGATTGACAGATAAAAAATATTGTTTGATGGTCAGTAAATTCATCAACAGAATCTGCCAGTAATTGCATAGGAATGTGCTTTGCTTTCTCTATGGGATTCATTCGAAGTTCCTCCGTGGAACGAACATCGATAAGTGAAATCTTAGGGGAGTCTCTCGAAATCTCCTGAAGCATTCTTTTAAAACTCACTTCAGGGATGGAATCACATACAGGCTGATTATAATTGCTTTCCAGCTGGGTCCGATCCTTATTTTTTACTACCGCAGGAAACTTAACCTTCCGAATAGATTGGTCAAACCCATTATATAACATCAATATTCCGCTTAAAACACCTGGCATATCCGTGATCACTTTTACCGCTTCCAGCGCCTGAAAACTTCCAATGATTCCCGGAATCACTCCGAGCACCCCGTTCGTATTGCAATCGGGTATATTATCTTTTTCGGGCAGGGATGGAAAAAGGCAGCGATAGGTAGGCCCTTCCTTGTAATTAAATACACTGACCTGCCCTTCGAAACCATAGATGGCGCCGGAAACAAAGGGTTTATTTAAAATTACACAGGCATCGTTAATGAGGTATCTGGTGGGAAAATTATCAGAGGCATCAACAACAAGATCATAGTCTGAAATAATTTCAAGGGCATTGGTTCGGGTTAAAAAGGTATCGTGACAGATCAATTCAGTTTCCGAGTTCATTTCGCGTAACTTTTCTTCTGCAACCTGAATCTTTGACTTGCCAAGATCCGATTCGGTGTAGAGCACCTGTCTTTGCAAATTGGACCATTCCACCACATCCTGTTCTACCATTCCCAGGCAGCCCACTCCCATTGCATTGAGATACTGCAGCACAGGTATTCCGAGTCCGCCTACCCCAACAACCAGCACTCTGGCCTGCCTGAGTGCCTGCTGTTTATCCGGGCCAAAATCTTTAAGGCTGGTTTGTCTGATGTAGCGATTTTGTTTCATTTTGAATCGAGAACTTCTTTGATCCTTTTATAATCTTCCATAGAATTGGCATTGGCAAGTACCTGATCGTTCTCAGCGAATACCAAATTAATATCTGAATTTAGAAGGAATTTACGCGGGCAGCTTGAGTTGGCGGTATTTAAATATTCTCTCGCCTTTGCGAGTCCTGCAGGTTCCCAGATAGCTGCCAGGGGTTCGGGAAGTCCACTGACCTTTGTGGCCAGTGCAGTTGCATCCTTTGAAGGGTCTCTTGAATCAAGCAGCTTTTTGAGGGTATCCAGATCCATCAGGGGAAGATCACATGCCAAGACGAGCCAGGCAATTCTGGGATGGGTGGCATGAGCACTTAAGATCCCGTTAAACGGTCCTGCAAATTCATTTCTGTCTAGAATTGTTTCCATTTCCGAAGGGAGGTCTTTTTGTTGATCGGAGCGTAAACTGATAAACGCCCGGGGGCAGATTTTCCGGGCTAAATCATACATTACTTTCTGCTGAGATTCCCCGTGATATGATAACAGGGCTTTGTCTGTACCCATTCTGCTGCTTTTCCCTCCGGTTAATACCAAGCCGTAAACCGCTGTATTTTGAGCTAGATGATATGAAGATAAATTTGTCAATGTAAGTGGGTTTTAATGGGCTAGCCTCCAATGGAAGTCATAGAATTCTCAAATACACCCTGGTGTTCTCTTTGAGCATCAAAGCCTGTTTTCGCACGTTGACCTATTACTTTTTCAATTGAGGTACGCAGGTGCATTTCGGGATTTTCGCCCCGAAGGATATCCCTGACATTCATTTTTGGTTTTCCGTATAGGCAGGTGATAACATCTCCGGTTGCCGTTATTCGCAAGCGATTACAGCTCCCGCAGAAGGTTCTGCTAAAAGATGGGATGATCCCAAAAGTACCTGTATGCCCGGGTATTTTATAATTAATGGAGGTAGAAGTTTTTGGCGATTCCAGTTTTTCCAGGTCGGGATAATGCGATTTTATATAGTCGAGTATCTTTTTATAATTCCATGTTATTGTTTCGAAATTCTTACTTCCCCCATTAAAAGGCATTTCTTCCAAAAAACGCACAGAGACCGGATAATGTTCCTGTAGTTTCAGGATAGGAATCACATCCTGGACATTCTGATTATCAAGAACGATGAAATTGATCCTAAGGTTAAACCCCTCTTCTATCATGGTCATCAGATTTCCAAAAACGGTGTCGTATTGATCCCTTCTGGTGATCTTTTCAAAGGTATCTCTGTTAATTGCATCCAGACTCAGATTGATATTGGTTATCCCCAAGGCCTTCAATTCATGAATATGAGGCCCAATCAGCGTGGCATTGGTCGTCATAGACAATTCTTTGATTCCTTTCAGCGAAGAAAGATATCTCAGTAATTCCATTAGGTCCTTCCGAACGAAAGGTTCTCCCCCCGTAATCCTGATTTTATCAATCCCCTGATCTACCATTGTATTCGCCAGCAGTTTAAGCTCATCAATGCTGAGAAGATTTTTATTCTTCGCGAACTTGATCCCTTCAGAGGGCATGCAGTAATGGCACCTCAGGTTACACCGGTCTGTGACGGCTAATCTCAGGTAGTTGATTTTTCTGTTATGATTGTCTATCAGCATATTTTTCTCAGGTCTTTTCCATCATCCGCCACTAACAGGTGGGATCAGGGCGATCTCATCCGATTCTCCGATTGGCGTACCGTCCGTGGCGTATTCATTATTGACTGCAACCGCAATTGAAGTGATATTTTTTAATTCCGGAAATTGCCCGAAAACAAATTGTTTGAGCTTATCAACAGATGAAATTGAAGTCGCTTTTTCCCTGGGCACTTCTATGGAAGAAGCTCCAACAATATCCCGCGTCAGCCCGAATAATAGAATCGTCATTTTACACTATGGTTTCTTTAAACAAGGTATCAAAAAATATAGATTCAAGTAAATTCTTTAACACTAATGTTCTACATTCTTTTTACATAAACATCAGCCCTGAAAATTTAAAGATTTGTGAAAATAAAAAAAGCTGAACTTAAAATATACTGAAATGGATAATACTGCGTTCTGGAGGTTGAACCTAAAATTTGGAAAATGAAAACCTGTATAAAATTCCTCTCACTAGCAATATTAATCTTCTCAGCAGCCTCCTGTGGCAATGCAGATGACGATGTTGCTTTTGACATAAATACCAATGGAGATCTGGGAATAGGAAAACCCGTAGATAACTGTCTTGATCTTGGTGAAAATGATCTGATCCTGTCTATACAGGACAAATTCACCACCCTCCCCGGGAAGGTATCCGTTTTTTTTAAGGTATCCGATTCTTCGGGGAATCCCGTCTCAGGCTTAACAGCAGATCAATTTACAATTTACGAACAGGGTAGAAATGATGATTGTTTTAATACGATCTCGACGTCAGAATCCTTTGCCCGGATATCTCCCAACTCCCAGATTTTTAACAATAATACGCTCTTAGTACTCGATTTGAGTAACAGTGTATTGAGCAACAGCCTGAACGAATTAAAATCGGCTTCGGTGAGTTTTGTCAACAATGTAATGCCTGCAACAACTGAAGACAGTTTTAAGATGGCTATTTACTGGTTCGACGGGGAAGACGAACTGCATTTGCTTCAACCACTTACTTCCATAAAAGATGAGTTGACCCTGGCCATTGAAGGGATTACAGCGGATATCAGTAACGACCCCTCTACTGATCTCTATGGTGCTGTTATAAAATCTACTGACATTGCTGAAGGACTTCTGGCTGACGCCAGGGCTAATTCAACCATCAGTGCTGCCTCCGTGGTGATATTTACCGATGGTACAGACCAGGCTTCGAGGTATTCAGAATCGGATGCTCTTTCAAAAGTCAGGGATGCCGATCTCAATATTTCATTTTTCACCATTGGCTTAGGGGGCGAAATTGATGCCGAGGTACTGGACGAGATCGGACGAACATTTAGTGTGTTTGCGGGAAATAAAGAAGAACTCGAAACTACTTTTAATGACATTTCCTTCAGGGTATCTGAAAGGGCCAATAGTTTTTACCTCTTTGAATACTGTACGCCCAAACGGGATGGCAGCGGCACCAATAACCTCGCCATACAGGTTACGGACGGATCGAGACAGGGGGCAGTGCAAACCGACTTTAGTGCGAATGGATTTACTGGTGGATGCCAGTAAACTAAAGCTTTGATACATATTTAAAGGAGGGTCATTTCGACCCTCCTTTTTCTTTTACCCTGCTATAAAGTAGGGTTTTTGGCATCATCCTTGTTATATACATAGCAACCCAAGTATAAATCGCGATTAACATACATCCTAAAAACTGAATCAAATTGTTTAATGTAAAAAAGAGAAATCATGGATGTTATCAACGAAATTATCAGTCAGAGTGCCTTAGGCAACCTTTCAAAAGGATATAAAAGCCTGGTATTGTCAGTTTTCACTTCAATAGTGGTGACCCTTTTCGTGATGTTAATTGCTATAATCGTTAACAGCAGTCAGTTACACTTCAGCTTCGGATATTAATATCCGCCCTGGTAATTGAGTTTAACGGTAAATCATCGCGTTTTTGCGTCCCCATTGTTCTGAAAACTCCGGTGCCCCCTCAGTGAGGTTTATTAAAAACCCATTGACGACGGCAAACTTATAATCCCCATCCTTCTGCAAGAGAAAGGTGGGGTTTTTTCCTGCTTCCAGAGCAAATTCAGGAAGTTCGAAATTCTCACTTAAAATATGGATGGGAGAAGGGGAAAACAAAGCATCCTCCGGAATATTCTTTACCCGAATATAAGTGTAGCCCTCTTTTAATAATTCTTTCATGCCCACGGCATATTCTTCTATATCCGACATCTCATTAAAGACTTCAGGATATACCTTACCGGGAACCAGTTTATATCCATCGGCTTCAAAGGTCGTATACCCATAATAGGTAGAAAGATCACCCTGATCGATAACCCGACTACTAAACCAGTAATCCTTGTTCCCTTCGAGGTCGACTTCCAGCTGGTTGATTCCAATGTCGAGGATATAAGGCTTCCCTAACAATTCATAAGTAACCTCCACAATCTTTAAGTCGAATAACTTCCGGTCATTTTGAGGTATTTTCTCATACTCTTCCAGACGGATGTCCTTATAATTTCCTTTCGCAATGGTGTAAATAGCTGATAAAATAGAAACGTAATTTAGCTTCCTGATCTCTTGTTTTTCCCTGTCACTTGCATATCCCCCGGATTCTATAAGGATGGTGTTGGTTCCCCACTTTTGTATGTTGTCACCAAAGGCTCTGGGTTCAAAGTCGTCATTATACCTGCCCACCTGTCCCGGGGCATAGGTCTGGATGATGTTGTTCATAAACACGATGATCTTCATTGCATTTCCACGTCCTTCATTTATGTCCTTTTCATAGTTAAAGGCCGGGGCCAGGTAGGAGATAGTGGCTGGTTTATCAGTGCGCTCTGCATTGTAATAAGTACTCTGATCGTGCAGATTAAAGCCAAAATCGGCATCGAGACTATCCCGAACCCGTTTTAAGGTCTGCCCTTCAGGCGACTGTAATCTCAGGGCATCCCGATTGATATCAATCCCCAGTTTGTTCTCCCTTTTAAATACTTCTGCCCCATCCGGATTGAGCATCGGCAGGAAATGGAGAGTAAGGCTGTTGAGGATTTCCGACTTTTCCTCTGTAAAATCATCACTTTTAAAAAAATTGAGAATATCAAAAATGGCCTGAGTAGCCGTGGGCTCATTCCCGTGCATCTGAGACCAGAGGAAAACATTCGTTGGCCCCTGCCCTATGCTGATGAGATTCAGGTCCCTGCCTTCTATGGATTCTCCTACCTTGTTGATAGTGACACCGCTATCGTTCCGGTGTTCAGAGATCAGGGCCTGGACATCCTCGTGCTTTATCCTTCTCTTATCCAGTTGTAATTCCTTGTAATTCTCATAGGAATCATAAAGGGAGGAAGTAATATTTGAAGTAGTTACTGCTTTTTCTTCTTTGCACCCGCAGATTATTAATAGGAGAAGAAGTAATTTTAAATATTTCATACTATTGCTTTTGTGGCAGGGGTTTAAAATTCAGTTTTTGTGTCGCATCTCTCACCGCCTTCATAAATTCTTCGCCCGGATCATCTTTTTCTGTTCTGTACCCGTCGTCTTTCTCCAGCCAGAGTTCATGGCCTTCAAATTTAGTATATTCATAGTGCCCGATGAGATAATCGATCTCGTATTTATCATAGAGATAATTCACAAGCCAGATGTTCGACATGAGTTGGGCTTCTGTTAAAGGGGTTTCTCGAGTTCCGCCTACGTTTTCAATTCCGATGGCACAGTGGTTCAGGCCAATTACATGACGTCCCATGACTGTTTCGGGCATTAACCTGTAAATCGTACCATCCCTGGCAACCAGAAAATGAGATGATACATTTAAGGTACTCGCGTTTTCCACTATACTCCTCCACCCGGGAATTATGGGATCATTAAAGGCATCAAAGGATCCTTCAAGGGTGGGGATGGCCGTCCAGTGAAGGACAATCATATTTGGGTTGATGTTGATTGAATCGGATTCAATGCCGTATCGCTTCTCTAGGTATTCTTTGGTGAGTTCTATACGTTGGGAGTCAAAGATGATAGGCCTGTCAATGATGCGTGAACTGGCACATGAATACAGCATAATCATACTCCAGACCCCGATGAAGACGCTATAAATATTTCTCCAGTTCTTTGTGATCATAGGCGCTAATTATTTCTGATCCTCCTTTAGGATTCCATATTGGATAGTAAGCTTTTTACGTCCCCATTCCCGTGCTTTTTCAACATCGAGTCCCATGTAAATATCGATGCAGTTCTCCCACCTTTTATGCATTTTATCCTTGACCAGATAAATCCCCTCAAACCCTTCTATTTTCACCGGCGTATTATATGTCAGCCCCTTTTTTATAAGATCACGTGATACGGCAATGCATTTCATTCCCGGTCTCAGGGTGTCTCCCCATGCTGCAACATTGGCTAAGGCATTGGTTTGTGATGCCAGTGAATTATAGGCAGTCGCCGTAACTTCCATGCTGTTCCAGCTCCATTTTTCCTTTTCCTCAACACAGGCCGATAACGATAAAGAAAGGAGCATAACCACCATACCGATCTGCAATGCACGAATCATGTCACTTTTATTTCAATTTGTTTTCAAGGATCATCAGGTCTATTGCCTCATTTTTCCATAAATCGGCTAATTGCTGAGGTGCCGGAATAAAAGGGAGTGAAAAACTACTCAGGATGATATCAGTATCCCCATCGGCGTCGACATCCCCTTTATCCATAAGGAACCACTTGGCCTTTAATGAGTCCTCCACGGTATAGGAATCGAATTGAAATGCTTCACTGTCCGTATTATCCAAAAATACAAAAGTTCGTTTAGCTGCATTCTCATAATCGGGAAAGGTTGAAAGCAGACCAAAGTCCATATCCCCATCCTGGTCAAAATCTGAAGCTACCACCCTGGTTGCCCCATTCATGGGATAAAAAAAGACTTCAGTAAAGTTATTCCGGCCATCATTAAGGTGGAGACGCATGCCGTGATAGGGCTTATGTACGTAGGATTTATCGGCGTTATCCCCATGAACGGTCACCAAATCGAGGTCGCCATCCCCCTCATAATCCATTAGTTCAAACCAGCTACTCCCGTAGACCGGATTAAAGCGCAATACTTTTTGAGCTTCAAAGGAAAGATCTTTTTTCTGAAAGAGGATAGTGATCGTTTCATCCCCCTGTGAGGTAAGAGCGATCAGATCCATCAGGCCGTCACCGTCCATATCTTCACTTACTACCCTGATGGTGCCCGGTTGATTTAACAGTGTTTTTTTGTCGTAATAGCCTGCATCATTTTGTATAAATAGGGATAGTTCACCGGTGAGATCACCGAATTCGCTTATCACCATTTCTTCTTGCCCGTCTTTATCGAGATCCTCAACCAGGGTATGTACAGGTCGGTGTAAGGCCTGCTCCAGAATAAGAGTGTCACTTGCCCCTATCCTATACGCCTTTCCTTTTGATAAAGCACTGGGATGAATATTTCCAATGGTCGTAATAAAGGTATTCTCAACGGTCTTCTCATGGGCCACAACCAGACTTTCGAAATTACCTATTGACATTAGTCCGTCTTCAAAACCGTATGACATCAATTCCCCTCCCATATCTCCCATAAGAAGTTTCCCCGACTCCTGCTGAAATTCAAGAAAAGCATAAGAACGCCTGCGAGGGCCTTCAAAAGAAATCAATTCAGGCGTAAACTTACTTAGTTCCCGGTCTTTATGCTGGCTAATTACAGGAGTCAGGGAATCAGGTGCATGTTCGAGGATATAGGCCTTTAAAAGCTGCCAATCTTCCATACTCAGGGTTGGCGTAAGAGGATATATACCAGTTTTAATTACGGCTTCCATCTCTTCATAGGCTAAGCCTTTAAGAGGATCGTATCCGTCTTCACGAATTCCCATCCTGGCTGCCATATCGGGAAGAATAGCTTCTTCCCAAATCCCCTTGGGCAGATCATCCATCTCCGGAGCGATATGACACCTCGCACAGTGCGATTGGTATAGAGCAAGCTGCCGTTCCTGTTTATTGGTATCACAGGAAACAATTGCCATAAAAAAGCCGGGAACTAGAAAAGCAAATTTCTTAAAGAATGGAGTCATAGATTATTATCAATCTGATTATATATACAGGCTAATCATAGCGCTTAATTCCATAATTTAGCTGCCATAATATCGAATCCCGATAAACCTGATGATTTCAAAAATTGATCTGGTTTTGGGCTGATTCGAATATCGGAAAGTTTCAAATAACATGATGTGAAATGAAGAAAAATATTAAATGGCTTGTTATCATTTTATTACTCCTTACAGGAATTGTCGTGTTCTGGCAATATCCAAAATTAAACCTGATCTCGGGATTTGCTGCAAAAAATACGGCCTCAACCCTTTATATTAGTGGGAGAAGCCTAAATTCACTCGAGGCATATGATCATAACGTACCCTTGGTAAAATTAGCCAGCTCCTCGTATGATCAAAAAGAAAAGTCGGCTCTAGCCAATGTATTTGGACTCATGGAACGGGAAGCAATATGCCGTGATGGCCTGGGTTGTGTCCTTACCAACGGCAAAATTGATCCAAGGGTTTACTCACAAATTCCTGCCAGAGATCAAAAGGAAATTACGCTCCCCTACCCTTTTGGCCATCTGCCGCCACAGGATACTCTTTATGAAAATGTGGACTACCCGGCCCTGGAGACAGCACTAGATCATGTGTTTGCAGATACGGTAAAGACCAGAACAGCATTGGTGCTTTATAAGGGGAATCTGATTGCAGAACGCTATGCAGAGGGATTTAATAAAGATACCCCCATCCTGGGCTGGTCGATGACTAAAAGTGTTTTGGCGACGCTATTTGGAATTCTGGAATTCCAGGGAAAAATAAATGTGGAAGATAAGGTTGATCTTCCTTCCTGGAAAAATGATGAAAGGAAGGCGATCAACTTAAATCACCTGCTTCGAATGCAAAGTGGTTTGGCCTGGGATGAGGATTATTCCGGTATATCCGATGTAACCAGGATGTTATTTATGGAATCGAATATGGCAGCTTCACAGGCTGCAAAAGAGAAGATTGCCAATCCCACGGAAATCTGGAATTATTCCTCAGGCACCAGCAACTTACTTTCGGGCCTATTGCGGAATACTTTTACAAACTATCAGAATTACCTCAATTTCCCTTATAAGGCCCTGATTGACAAAATTGGAATGCATTCCATGCTGATAGAGACCGATCTGGCAGGAAATTTTGTAGGTTCTTCCTATGGTTGGGCCAATACACGCGACTGGGCAAAATTTGGCCAACTATATCTTCAAATGGGCGAGTGGAATGGTGAGCAGTTATTTCATCCTGAATGGGTCGCGTATATCACTACACCAACAGTTGAGTCTGACGGGGTTTACGGGGCGCACTTCTGGCTTAATGCGGGGGGTAAATTCCCGGATGTCCCCAGGGATATGTTCTCGGCAAACGGGTACCAGGGGCAACACGTCTTTATAATCCCTTCCAGAGACCTGGTAGTTGTAAGAACAGGCCTTGCCGAGGCTCCGCATTTTGACACCAATACTTTTCTAAGTGAAATTCTGGCGGCAATTCCATAGCGCTGTCTACTCTGATAACAACAATCTGGACCTTCACCACAAATGAAAGCCAGTTGACAACAATATTTGTGGGAGGGAAGAATTCTCCTGTATGTTTACTGTGTAATTAAAAAGGAGTTAATTTTTTCATTTTCATATAGTGTTCTCGTAAAAAGGCCCCGATCAGAAATGACGGGGCCTTTTTTATTTTAGGTATGCTACTGCACTTAAGGAATCCAGTTGTTTTTGCCAAAGTCTGGTTTTCGCTTTTCTAAAAAGGCATTCCTGCCTTCTTTAGCTTCCTCAGTCATATAGGCCAGGCGCGTTGCCTCTCCTGCAAAGACCTGTTGCCCTACCATTCCGTCGTCTGTAAGATTCATGGCAAATTTGAGCATTTTGATAGAGGTGGGTGACTTCGCAAGGATTTCCATTGCCCATTCATATGCGGTTTCTTCCAGATCGGCATGGGTTACAATGGCATTTACCATCCCCATTTCATAGGCCTGTTCTGCGGAGTACGTTCTGCCAAGGAAAAAGATCTCTCGTGCCTTTTTCTGACCTACCATCTTTGCCAGGTAAGCCGAGCCGTATCCCCCATCAAAACTGGTAACATCAGCATCTGTCTGTTTAAATTTTGCATGCTCTTTACTGGCTAGAGTGATGTCGCACACCACGTGCAGGCTGTGACCTCCACCAACAGCCCATCCGGGAACCACTGCTATGACCACTTTAGGCATAAACCGGATAAGACGCTGTACTTCAAGAATGTTCAGCCTGTGATATCCATCTTCCCCCACATACCCTTTATGCCCTCTTGCTTTCTGATCTCCGCCGCTGCAAAAAGAATACACCCCATCTTTGGAAGAAGGTCCTTCGGCAGATAATAAGACTACTCCTATGGATGTATCTTCCTGGGCGTCGTAAAAAGCTTCGTATAGTTCTTTGGTGGTTTTAGGTCGGAAAGCATTCCTTACGTCTGGCCTGTTAAAGGCAATTCGCGCCACCCCATTCGATTTTTTATAGGTGATATCCTCAAATTCTCCGGCGGTTTCCCATTTAATTGCTGAACTCATTCGCTATTGATTTATTAAGTTAAAGATACGCCATCTCATCGCCCTTTACAATCTTATCCCGTGATGGACTCATCGAGATCTTTTTTATTCATTTGCTGCTTTAAACTTATCCATTTAGAAAGGTATCTGCTACTCCCTAATGTATGGTGTAACAGCATCCTGCCCGTTAGGTTTTTACGTCTGTGGCTCTCCAGATTCTGATGGAGATCCACCAATGTTTTGTGTAATGCAGTGTGGAATTCCTCTTTCCCAAACTCTTCTTCGAGTAAATTTAGTCCCTTTTGTCTTGCCTCCTCCCATTGCCCTTTCTCATTATACAGTCTTATAGCTTTTTCTGCAAAATCCTCCGGATTTGTCCCTAGTTGGTTATTTAACTCCGCAAATGGGGTTCCTTCCGAACCCACTGCAGTCATTACCGAAGGGGTGCCCAGGGAGGCTGCCTGAAACAATTTACCTTTGAGTCCGGCCCCAAACCTAAGGGGCAGGAGATTTACTCTTATATTCTGAAGTACCTCCCCAATATTTTTTATCCAACCTTTGATATAAAAACCTTCTTCCGGTTGATGGAGGTCGATAACTTTTTTAGGGAAATACGCCCCATAGATGTGGAGATTTGCCTCTGGCAGCACATTTCTAATCCTGGGCCAGATATCCTCTTTTAGAAAATTGATAGCATCAATATTTGGAGTATGCTTCCCATTCCCTACAAAACAAAAGTCCTTGCGTGATTCGAAGTCCGGGATATTATTTTTCTGGGCCGGATCAGCTGGATCAAAAACAAAAGGAAGGTAATTAAGCAGGGAAGGGTCAATAGAACTATAAGTCTTCAACAATTCCATTTCAAATTTGGATATTACCAGAGAGAGGTCACAGCGGTATATACTTGCAAGCTCCCTTAAGGTAATCTCCTGCATTTGCCAGAATTCGGGAGAAAATTTAGTTCCTTTTTTCAGCGCCAATTCCCGACTTTGGCGAAGGGAATGCAGGTCCTGGGTGTCGAGTATTCTTATCGCCGATGGGATTCGCTCTGCCACGCGCCAGCCAAAATATTCTTCGGTCAGGAAGCGATCGAAAACCACGATGGCAGGGTTGATTTTCGTGATTAACTCATCAAAGCTGTCGTGGTTGAGTTTGATGGCAATACAATCGATGTCGTATTCCTCAAGTGGTGAAGAATGCGGAGTTTTAGCTGCTGCCGAACACAGGGTAATTTTGTAATTGAGTGACTTAAAGAAACTGAGGATCTGCAGGGTTCGCACTCCGGCAGCAGTGGCTTCAGGTTCTGGCCAGGTATAACCAATGTATAGAACCTCAGGCACTTTGTTTTTCATAATCACATTTTGGCCGCAAACATCTGAGAGATTTTTAGGCGTAATTTACGCTCGTAATCTTCCTCCAACCACTCCTTATAGTTCTTGGTATTGTTCATAATGCAATAGGAATATTGCCTTACGCGATACTCGATCTCCTCCTTGAGCTGTTTGGCCAGGATTCGTGCATCAAACACATCTTCGCTGTTTTCAACACAGATCTTTGCGTGCTGTTCAATACTTCGTTCGAGCACAATTTTCGACCTTAATCCCTGGGCAAAAATTTCCTTGTAGACTGCCTTTACATCGAAATCGATATCTTTAGATTTTGAAAACTTTTCCCTTAGCTCAGGAGGCATTTCATAAACGAATTCCCGCTCGATATCCTCATCGTTTTTAATGTTTTCGAGGTAGAAATCAGGAAAATGAAAAATCTCCTGCCAGTCCATCGGAGCATCCCACATCCCAAATCTTGCGATATTATTCCCGAGATCAACTACGGTAAATTCATCTTTATTGGGTAAAATCCTGGATCCCCTCCCTATCATTTGGAAATACAGTGTTAAGGATCTTGTTGCCCTGTTGAGAATAATCGTTTCTACTGTAGGTTCATCAAATCCGGTGGTAAGAATACTCACCGACGTCAGAATCGCATCAGGGGTATTTGAAAACCATTCAAGTATCTCCTTACGTTCTGTTGCTGTATTCTTGTTGTCAAGATGCCTGATGGGATATCCAGCCTTTTTAAAGGTTTCATAGACGTATCGGGAAGTGTTTATTCCATTATTAAAAATCAGGGTTTTTGTCCCTTTCCCGATTTCCTCATACGCTCCCAGCAATTTGGAAAGCATATTGTAATTTCCGTAAAGCTCATCAGAAGACTTTACGGTGTAGTCTCCGCTTATTCCCAATTTCAGGGATCTCAGGCTTACGTCGTAGCTGTACATATTGGCACGGGCCAGGTAGCGGTTTTTAATAAGGGATTCGATGGACTGCCCCACTATAAGTTTCTTATAGTGGTCTTTCATCGGTAATTTTATATTGGAGCTAAGTGGGGTGGCCGTAACGCCAAGGATGATAGAGGTATCAAAATACTTAAAGAGCTTCCTGAAAGAATTGTAATGGGCTTCATCAATGATTACCAGGCCAATATCCTTTAGTGAAATTGTTCCTTCCTGCAGCCGATTGTTTAGCGTCTCTACCATGGCCACGTAGCACATATGCGGATCGTCGCTTTGTAATTCTTTTACTTCGCTGTTGATGATCTTGTTTTTGACTCCAAATCCCTTGAGCATTTTTGAGGTCTGCTGACTGAGTTCTATACGGTGGGTTAGCACCACGACCTTCTTCTTGCGATGTTCTATAAACCTGCGTGTAATTTCAGAAAATACAACTGTTTTTCCACCTCCTGTTGGGAGCTGGTATAATAGATTGGAATTATCCGAGTCATTATCGAGGTGCTCAAATATGGAGTGGAGATCCTCTAATTGGTAATCGTATAGAGTCTTCTCAATATTTTCAGTGGAAATCGACAAAAAGTATTCAGATTTAGGTTAAAAATTCTATTTCAGGGCTCTTAAATCGCCAATTTGCAAAACTAGAGGATTTTTTTTCTTAAATGAAATTTATGATCTGAAATCTGATTTTAATATCCCAGTTCGGGATCAATTTGATTGAGGAGAGCTTGCCCTTTCTCCAGTCTCCGGTAGTTTTCAACCAATTGTGGGACAACTGATTGGGGATCAGAAACACTGGCGACATGTGGAGTAATTTTAATCCTGGGGTGTGCCCAGAAAGGATGATCTGAAGGAAGGGGTTCCTGGTTAAAGACGTCGAGACATGCACCTGAGAGTTGACCGGTATCTAAAAGTGGAATGAGCTCATCCTCAGCGAGATGCCCTCCCCTGGCTACATTAATCAGATAAGCTCCCGGGCGAAGTTGAATCAGTGTTGATGTATTGAGAATTCCCTTTGTCTCCGCAGTAAGGGGTAAAAGACAAATTAATATAGAGGTCCGATTAAGAAATTCTTTTTCTCCTGACTTCCCGTGATACACAACAATTCCGGGCTGTGATTTGGGATGTCTTGACCATCCTATGACCCGAAAACCGAGTTGAGACAAGGCCCTGCCCACATGAGAACCCAAAGTACCAAAGCCCATAATTCCGACCGTATGATCTGCAATCCTGCCGTAAGGCCTGGGTTTCCATTGTGCAGCGAACTGATCCTGGGCATATTGATCCATATTTTTTAAATGCCCAAAGACGGCAGTCAGTACGTATTCAGCCATGTCATCAGCAAGGGCGTCGTCAATAACTCTGGTGATAGGAATCCCGGCAGGTCTTGATTCATCTTTAAGAATAAAATCCACGCCCGCTCCAAAAGAAGTAATACATTTTAGATTGGGATACCCTTCAAGACTTCCCTTGGGATGTTTCCAGACGATCGCCATGGAAATAGATTCCCTGGGATGAGGTTCATTAAAAGAATATACCGGCAAATCCGGGTATTGATCAAGGAAGGTCTTTTTCCAAAGATCTAGTTTTCCGTCCTGCCGTATCAGTACAATGGCCATATCTGGGTATTAGGGTAGATCGTTCATATAGGCCAGGTCGAGAATCTGATCGAAATCCTCCTGAAATTCCCATTCCTGTTCCTGTAATACCTGCCTGATCTTTTGTAATCTTTCTTTAAACTCTGGCAAAATTGCATTCAGAGAGAGATGTTGAACAGCTTCTCTGTAGGAGCGCAGCATACTTTTATAAAAGGCTTCATTAACCCTGTTACTGGCTGAGTAGCGCTGAGCGGTTTCTATATTAAAAAGCATCAGATCGGCAAGCAGGTGGGGATCCATTCCCAATATACTGTATTGCTTAATAAATTTCTGAGCGACAGAACGTCTGGCCCGGGCTCGCTTCCTTTTTAAGGGAAAATATTCGTTAGATATTTTTGCTTTTGCCTCACCTATCAATTTATCTTCTTTAGGGTTAAAGGCGAAATTATAATAGGTCTTTACCTGCGGAAAGCGCTCGTATAAATCTAAAATCTGCAATTCCAGATCCTTTTTTTTAAGCTCCCTCAGATATTTCTTTAATGCCGACTTGCTCATTTCTTGCTGTAAACCGCTCGTAAAGGTACTTATTACACCTCGGAATGCAAGCAGGAGAGTCGTCAAAACGCCATATTTTACTATAGTTTGAAGAAAATACTAAAGTTCTCATAAAATATGTATAAGATTGGGGGTGTGCCTTTGGAAAAGACAGAATAAAAGTGTATAATGAGAGAATGTAATCATTAAACTTTTCAAGATATATGAGGCAACTTAAGATAATCAAGCAGGTCACCAACAGAGAATCAAAATCCTTGGATAAGTACCTGCAGGATATCAGTAAAATAGATTTGATCACTGCCAATGAGGAAGTAGAGTTGGCCCAGAGAATCAGGGCAGGCGATCAGCTGGCACTTGAGAAACTCACAAACGCTAATTTAAGGTTTGTGGTCTCAGTTGCAAAACAATACCAAAATCAGGGCCTTACACTCCCGGATCTTATTAATGAAGGCAATGTTGGTCTTGTTAAGGCCGCAAAGCGATTTGATGAAACCCGCGGATTTAAGTTTATTTCTTATGCCGTTTGGTGGATTCGCCAATCCATTTTACAAGCACTGGCCGAGCAATCAAGGGTGGTAAGGCTACCTCTGAATAAAATCGGATCGATCAACAAGATCAAAAAAGCATTTTCTTACCTCGAACAGGCACACGAAAGGCCTCCATCGGCAGAAGAAATCGCACAGGAGCTTGAAATGACCGTAAGTGAGGTAAAACAATCTATAAAAAACTCTGGAAGACATGTATCCATGGATGCCCCTCTAAAAGAAGGAGAAGATTCTAACCTTTACGATGTAATGCGTTCTGGGGAATCACCTAAACCAGACAAAGGCTTGATGCAGCAGTCGCTGAATACAGAAATCAACCGGGCTTTGGATACTTTATCCCCCAGAGAGGCAGATGTAGTTAAGTTGTATTACGGAATCGGAGATCAACAATCGATGACACTGGCTGAGATAGGTCAGACCTTTGATCTAACCCGTGAGCGAGTGAGGCAAATCAGAGAAAAAGCCATTCGTAAACTTCGGCATAACACCCGCAGTAAGCTGCTTAAGGCTTACTTAGGATAACAGCCCTGAATAAAAATAAAAAGGA
Organism: Muriicola sp. E247; assembly: GCF_041358175.1. Classification (NCBI taxonomy): domain Bacteria; kingdom Pseudomonadati; phylum Bacteroidota; class Flavobacteriia; order Flavobacteriales; family Flavobacteriaceae; genus Muriicola; species Muriicola sp. E247. The sequence continues at coordinate 251,547 of NZ_JBGKBE010000002.1, read as the reverse complement.
AGCCTCAGGGCTTCCTTTTTTCTTTTAAACAATCTATACACTAAAACAATTAAGAACAGCTCAATCTGCTGATCTCAAAGTCTTTCAGAATCTCATTGAGATCCTCAATAAAGTTTAAATAAGCTGCGTTGTCATAATTTGGATTTGCCATAAGCTTTGGGGTTTAAGGTTCACCGATTATCTAGAGATAATCTAGTTCTGCTAATTCATTTACGCTCAGTATTTCATTCAAATCTTTGAGGAAGTTTAAGTATTCCTCACCGTAGGTATCATATAACATTTTTGTTTGGTTTTTAGTGAGATCTGGGGCTCATTGATTATATAGTAAACATATTTTTTCTTCACAAAAACAACAACACTTTGTGGTGTATCATTATATAATTGTTGTATATAACGTGTTTTATGAGGTACTTATTGCGATATCAGAAGCGAACCTGATATCTCAGACCGGCAGAAATTGCCCAAAAATAGTTTCCTGCAGCAAATACGAATTCTTGCCTGGTTAAGCCCAGATGCGCCCTGTACAGCGAAGGGTTACTTCCGAATGAAAATTGATATTCAGCCATAAGCTGTTGTGATTCAACAAACAGCATGGTTTCCGCAACCAATGTGGTGTTCGCAAGAAATTGCCTAAATTCAGGCATAAAGCCCATTCCGGCAGTCATTCCTATATAATTATTGGCGTCTTTTAAATATTTCCTGGCAGTGAGTACCCCAGAGATCCCCATTGTACTATTCTTTCTGGGGGTAATATAAGGACGGAGGGAAAAGTAATAATTTCCTTTGTAGAATCCAGCTGAACCGGTAAAAATTGAGACATCACTATCGCTAAAGGACAAAAATCGGGCACCCAGGGAGGCTTCTATCCCTTTAGGCAGATTGACATACACATCACCCCCTACCCTGTGCTCCGGATATATTTCCGAATCGCTGTATCCATAATTTAGATAAGCGTAAACCGACTTTGAAAATTGAGGATAAAGATCTAATTCATACTGTATCCCATCAATTTTAAATCGATTACTATAGTTGATTCTCGGGATGATCTTCCCATAGGCAGTACCAAATTGGAGCTCCAGACCCGAGTAATACATGGGGTCAAAGACTACATCAAAAATATCTGCTGAACTGAAGACGGTTACCGAGTTGGTAAATTTCTTACCCTCTTCCTCCCCGATCGCAACTGCATCAGAGGAGGTAGAAGGTTCGTCCCAGGCGTCCATTATCCTAGTCCTTAAAGAATCAATTTCCTTATCTTCAGGAAGGTAAAGAAGAGCCTTATTGGCCAGGCCAATTGCTGTATTCCTGTTCAAGGCGTATATTTCATTTCGGATCGCTGCCACCCAGACTTCTTTGTTCTGCCGTTCTTTTGACGTTATCCGGTTAAAATGTTTCCGGGCCTCTTCATAGTCTCCATCCCAACTGTAGGTTTTTGCTATCAGACTTTTGACGTCCGTATAATTGGGATACTGATTCAGGATGGTATTCAATGTATCCCTGGCCTGATCCCTCCGGCCATCGCTGGCAAGGGCCATTGCCCGGCGTAGGGAAATATCCGGATCCCCGTTATACGCCAGTTCCTGGGCCATAGCCTCTTTCGGAATCAACCCAAAGAAAACAATTCCTAGACATCCAACTATCGTATGTATGATTCCCCTATTCATATCCGTCTTCTTCAAAGTTCAGGTATCCCAGATTCTCACTGCTAAACAGGGTTTGATCCTGCTTCATCTTATCTTCAGCCCTCTTAATTTTATCACTTAGCTCCTCATTGCCAATTCTGTGTTTCCTGATTAATTTCTTCAGCTCGGCTACTTTATAGTTAGTATCTGACCAGAAATACACATCCAGCAATGCCGAATACGCATCTGCATACACCGGGTATTTTTTGATCGTTTTTTCAAGTATGATGGCTGCCCGGGAATACTCTTTGTTCCAGGCGTAAATACGACCTTTAAGGACTTCGGTATCGGCATGTCCCGGGACCTCTTTCAGGATATGGTCACAAAGGAGGAGGGCACGTTCCCTCTCCCCAGCAATGGCCAGATCTCTGGCCGTTTTATAAGCATTATCGTAGTCATCACTATTAAACACACTATTAATCCATACCAGGTCTGATTTACTGTCTTTTGAGGTCGTTTTTCCTTCTAACTCGTTGCCGGGCATCAATTTATTTTTCTGAGTCACATAGGTGTTGATAGCCTTGAATTCCCGGAAGGAATTTTTGATTTCCTCTTTTTTCTCTGACGACTTCGGATCGAACAAGCTAAGATTTGCTCCAATCTCATACAATGAGTTTCCGGATATAAACAGATTGCCTTTTATAAATTCCTGTATATTTTTCCGATGCCTGTAAAGCGGAATGGCCTTTTCTTCCTTTATAAATCCCTTGTGAACCAGGCCTTCTCCCAGCCAGGCGACCTCCTCAGGTATTTTAAAATTGTGCGTAGCATTTAAGAGTCCGGCCAACTCTGGTAAAACATCGGCATGTGAGACCAACGACCCTATTCTTTTTGGTGATTTTAACATCGGACTATACATTAGCAATGGAACTCTGTAACGGTCCAGATAATCCGACTGTGGCAGGTCCCTCAAATTGTGACTGCCGGTAATAATAAATACAGTGTTGTAAAATTCTGATTTCCGTTTATAACCCTCAATAAAATCACCGATTGCTTTATCTGCAAACAACAGACTGGCAAAGATCTCTCTGTTCTTTTCTATGAGTCGTCTGTCACGACCCTCAATTTGCTCAGAGGCCAGAATTTCCTCTACCCTTTCTTTGTATTTGTCTTCATTCGGTATATGAAATGGATTTCTGGTACTTTGAGTAAGGAAAATATCTATTCTGGGGCCATCTGTGCTTTGGAAGTCATCAAGCCATTTGCCATATAAATCCGAATCGTGATACCCCAGGGAGATTCCCGCTGCATCCGATTCCTGCTGTTTGTACTGAGGACCAAATGCTTTTCGATCCGACAGGTAATCTATCTCTTCTTCGTAGAGAAATTTTCCCAGATTGTTTAAAGAAGCATTTCCCCCGAAGTGGAAAGAAGTATGGAATTCGTTGTCATTGAGCAGGTCGATCAACGTATACTGGTTTGTCTTTTCGTCTATATTGGTGAATCCTTCCTCTCCGAAGGGAAGTGATCCGATAATTGATGGAATACTCGCAGTTGATTCTCCCGTATTACTCAGATTATGAGGCCAGTACAATGATTTATTGATTAATCCATTTAAATAAGGCATAAAGGCTTTATACGTCGCTTTTTCCCCCACAAAATCCGATCCGACCCCGTCCATAACTATAAAGACCAGATTAGGCGGCTGTTCTTTATACTGGAAATAATCGGCCAGCTCAGATGTTGGCTTAAAGGGTTTTAACAAGGGGTATTCTTCCTGTCCTTCGTATTTATTGAAATCGAATGACTCCTCCGCAGTGTGGTATATCAGGTGTTGAGTTTTGTTTTCGTTCACCGGATTTTTCCTTGTGATGAGAGTTGCCAGGAAAAGACTGAAGAGAATAATTGTAAATGGATACATCCTGCTGATCAGGTCATAAATATTAGTAGTTGCCCGGTAAAACAAATACATAGAAACCACTGCGGTAAAAAGAAATACAGGGGAATAGTAGAATAAGGAAAGTCCATTGTTTCTCCTTAGTTGTTCTGTAAAGCCGGCACCTAAAATTTCATAGTTATCCACATAGTATTTTGTAAGCAACCCCTCTACACCCAGCCCCAGTACTAATAGCACAACCACTGTCTTAAATCCCAGATTGGATTTAAAATGTTCGAGAAATTTATAAAGGAAGACCAGGAACAGAGCTGCAAGGGAGGTAAAACCCAGGTGATGTACCACCAGAAGCAGAAAGCTTTTGTTGATGACCCCATCAAGCACTCCTGCCCAGTATAATCGCGTATTCTGATAAAGAGACAAGAGACATAAGCACAGGAAAAATGCCAGGATGAGCCTGATAAAATCACGCAAATCCCGCTTTCTTGTCCCTATGTTAATGTCTGTCTGCATCCTTATGCTTTTGCAAATCCTTTTCTAACCTGTGAGCCCCAACCAGATCGTATTTTAAATAATTTCTTGTAATTCCCCCGAACCGAAGACCATACTACCAATGGATGGAAAAACAGTGGCTCCAGAATGGCAACAAGCATCAGGGTAAGTATGTCACGGGTTTTAGAGTACTGATTATACGAATAGACTTCCCAGAGAATCGCATAGAAAGAGAACATAATTGAGAAGCTATAAATGGTAATAGTAATGGCAATGAAGAACTCCCAGTTGATAATCCCCAGGTAGATAAACAATACAATGGCCAGAAGACCGACAAACTCGAGAAGGGGCGCCAGCCATTCATAAAAAAACCAATAGGGATAACTCAACATACCCAGTCGGCCATATTTTGGGTTAAAAAACATGTCCTTATGCGTATTCAGGGTCTCCAAATTCCCTCGTGACCATCGATCGCGCTGATTTACAAATATTTTAAGATCCTCAGGTACTTCTGTCCAGCAAAGTGGATCAGGAATATAGGCTACGTGATAAGGTTCGTCAATATCGTGCATATATCTTCTCATCCTGAAGATAATCTCCATATCCTCCCCTACAGTATTTGTGTCATATCCACCTACTGCCAGGGCAATCTCCCGGTCGAAAAACCCGAAGGCTCCTGAAATAATTAAAAGGCTGTCTATCCTGCCCCACGCCATTCTCCCCAGTAAAAATGAACGCGTATATTCCAGAAGCTGGAATTTGGCCAACCAATTCTTGGGTAATCTGATCTCTTCCAGTGTCCCCCCCGATATTTTACAAGAGTTCGCCACGCGAATTACCCCTCCAACTGCGATCACACGTTTTTCGGAATGCTGGTAGAACGACTTAACAACGTGCAGAAGAGCCTCAGGTACTATCAAGCAGTCTACATCGATACAGCCTACATACTTATTTTCCGAGAGATAAATACCGGCATTTAAGGCATCCGACTTCCCTCCGTTTGCCTTGTCAACAACCGTTAATTTGGCAAAGGAACGCTGTTCTGATTTATAGATTCCCCTGATGGTTTTCGACTTTATATCGGGGTCGATATCCCTATCAATTTTTTTAAGATCATACGCTTCTATAAGTTTCTCCAGGGTATCATCCTTGCTCCCGTCATTTACAACCATGACTTCGTAGTTCACATACTGCAAAGAGAGCAGGGACCTCACATTTTCAACGATCGTCAACCCTTCATTATAGGCAGGAGCAATTATGGTTATTCCCGGCGCGAGTGGAGACCCAAGGGTCTTTGAAATATTCCCAAAACTATTTTTGTGCTTGTAGTGGATCGAATTACGCGTGGCCAGATAGGCCATAAAAAGGTACAGCGTAAACAAGACCACTGAAAACACCAGAAAAACGATGTTCAGGTACTCCAAAACCACATTAAAAACGCCGTTATCCATGTTTATTGTTTTGTATTTTCAGATTGCACTCCTCTAATATCCAGGTCAAATTCTAACAAACCCTTTGACTTATCAATATTCACCCATTTCACCAGGTTCTCCTCTTCCTTTGTATCTGATCTTTCCTTTGAAAGCCTTTTATTGAGCAATGCAGCCGTTTTACCAGCTGCTTCACGTACCTTCCTGTTTGGATCTTTATCAAGTGTTTTTAAGAACATCAGTTCCTTCTGGTCTCCGATATCCAGAATTTCATTCATCAGGATAAGTTTGGAGTCGACATCGCAGGTTCTGAAGAGCTCCTCAAAAATGCTGAATCCATATGTGGATGTTGCCGTGGCCAATTGTTCCTGAACTGAATTAGTTTCGACAACTTTTTCTTTAGTATTTTCTGTTGCCTCAGATTGTTCTCCTGCATACGAAACATCCTCCCAGTTGACCATGGCACAGGCATCAAAGTCTACCTGCACAGATCCCTGTTCTTCATGGTTAGCTAAATCTCCCTTCTGCTGTTTTTCCTTCCTGGAAGGGATAACGATCTCCACCCCGTCGACTTCCATTTCATTGATTTGACGTATGATCGCAGGCAGGTTTTGTTTTTCGGAGTCCTCGTCTATTACAAAGGGGAGAAAGTTAAAATTCAAATATTCGGTCTCTATGTTGCCGTCTACATCCGGAACCTCTACCCTGCTAAGGATCTCCTCTAGTTCTTTCCTGAAGTTTTCATCCGGATGAACTTCCTCATAGGAAACTTTAAGCTTCCTGAGCTTTCTTTTTGATTTCTTTTCAGGTCGTTTCTTTTCCATGGGGGTTGGTTTTTCTACTACTACAGGTAAAAAATCGAGCGGAAGGTATTGTACTTCCACTGTATCATCGATCTTCTGATTGTCTAGTATTTCGTTAAGCTCTTCCATAAAACAGTAATCGAAAACATCTAAATCCTCATAAAAGAAATCACTGTTCTCTTCAGTGATCACCACATCATCTTCAATCGTCTCAGAGGGTATTTCATTTATCTGTAGGGATTCGGAGTCTTCTGTAGTTTCTTTTTCTTCATTCTCCAGTTCTACAGGACGTTTTGTAACTATGATCTCGGGATCAAGATTTTCAAGTGGGAGGACTGTTTCCGGGGAAATGGAGTTTATAGCACTCAGTGCCTTACTCTTTACATTGAAATTGGAGATTTTTCTGTGAACTTCAAGTAAAAAAGGAATGTGTTCTTCCTTTCCAATAGTTCCTATTGCGTCAAGAATAAATATGCGTGTATCTCTTTTCGACTTTTTAAAAGCAGCCATTAAGGTAGGAATCGCTTCCACGATCCCGAATTCCTTAATACATTCAATGGCTGCCTGCTTTACCTCCTCATTCCTGTGTTTTAATAATTCAGTTACGGAGGCATTGGCGTCGGTCTGATTGTAATGTCTGATGAGCCTGAGCGCAAATAAAACAACATCTTTGTTTTTAGAAGTTAACCAAACCCCGAAGCTAGGTGGGATATAGTCCTTCTTGTTTCGCAGTATTTCAAGAATTTTTATTTGTTGCCATTCTGATATCGGATATCTGGTTGTATCGAGAAATTGCCCTATACCTTCGCTGTTCAAAGAAACCGTAGCAATCTGGGCATGTCTGCGGATGACACTTTTTTTGTGATTTATGAATTTTTTTATCTGTAAGTAGGCCTCCTCTACCTGCATTTGTGTAAGTTCAACTATTCCCTTAGTCACAACCTCCCACCGCCAACTGTAGAGCTTGGCGAAGGCATCAAGATGGAGGTCAAAATCCTTGTAGAGTGAAAACAACCTACGTCGGGCATCCCCGGTAAGGTCGCGCTGCAGATCTAAAAGAATTTCTTTGAGGATACTTCGATTGATAGGGTCTTTGATAAACTCCCTGATTTCAACTTTGAGTTCAACATATTCGTATTTCTCCTCCTTGGAGGCATCTTCTCCGTGAAACAAAAAATTACTAATAATGGGAGTGAGTTGTTTCCTCCGCTCACTGATGTTTTGCGACTTAGCAGAAAGGCGATTCCGGAAGAAAAATATAAAACCAAAATAGAGTATACACAGACTTCCGAACAATACACTTAGATCCCACAAAAGATCCGTATGGATCTTTGGAATACTTAAGAGGGAGAATATGTTATATGTCAGTTCTGTTCTAAACAAAAATCAGGGTTTACTCAGTTCTCTCGTCACCCGCACCAATAGTTCTGAGGGGCTTACGGGTTTTGCTATAAAATCATTGGCTCCCAATTCAAATGCCGAGAGTACATTCTCCTCGTTTCCCGCACTCGAGATTATAATGATCGGCACTTTAGATTCAAGGGTATTTCTAACGTAGTCTACTAATTCGAGGCCGGAGAAATAAGGCATCATGATATCGCTCACAATAATATCGGGGATTTCCCTTTCGAGTTGCTCTTTTACTTCCCTACCGTCACAGGACCAATGCACCTTGTACCCGGCTTTATCCAGCCTATAGTTGAGGAGGGATGCCAGTAATTCATCATCGTCTGCGAGTAAAATCTTTTTCATATGAGACTTATTTGTTTTCCTTGCGTAATCGGGTCATTTCCTTGTCTAAGGCAAATTCTACCATCGGATATTCCTTGATAAATTGTTCGTACAGATACTGCATCTGATCGTGGTTCCTGTCGGTTTTACAATGTTCCTGGATTTGTTGGATCAGAATAAGCAGATTTGCCGCCTGTACCATGGCGAGTCCAGATTTAAGTTTATGGGCCGCAAATTGCAATTGATCATAATCCTGATTTTTTAAATGCAATTTTGCCTTGCCAATAAATTCCAGAGCATTCCCTTTGAACAGCTTCAGCAATTCTTCAAGCATATCAACCTCTCCCATACAATCCTCCAACATCCCTGTGAGGTCTATAGACATACTCAGCTCTTCCCTTTTTGGAACTAACCCCGCATCCGAACTTATTTCAGTTATTTTTTTATCATCTGAATCCGGCAAACCGTATTGGATGAGTTTATTTAACAATTCCTCAGGGGTATAAGGTTTTAATATAAAATCATCGATCCCGTCCTCAGTCGCTTTTTCCTTGTCATTTACAGAGAAATCTGCAGTCAAAGCAACGACGGGCACACTGGAAATGTCAGGATCTTCTGAAGCTCTTATTCTCCTCGTGATCTCATAGCCATCAACTACGGGCATATGCAAATCCATAAAGACCAGGTCGATTTTCTCTTTTTGTAGAATTTTTAATCCAGTTTCGCAGTGTTCTGTAACGAAGAAGGTACAGCCCCAGCCTTTTAAGCGTTTTTTTATCAGCCACTGATTTAACGGATTGTCTTCGAACACAAGAACATTTAAGGATTCAATCCCTGTAGCTTGCGAATTGGTTTTTTCAGGCAATGGAGCCTTTCCTTCTTTCCCGATTTCATATTCAAGGTTCATGGTAAAGACGGTGCCTTTATCAGGTTCGCTCTGAACATCTATTGAACCCCTCAGCCTGTCAACAATCTGCTTTACAATACTCAGGCCCAGTCCTGCACCCCCATACTTTGAGAAGGTATGCTGTTTTGCCTGCTTAAAGGCATCGAAGATGTGAAGTAGGTCTTCTCCGGGTATTCCAATGCCCGTATCCGAAATCTGAAAATCTATACTTACTATACCACTGTTTATGCTCTTTAATTTTGTCTTTAAAACAATTTTACCGTCTTCTGTAAATTTTATTGCATTCCCCAGTAAATTCAACAAAACCTGACTCAGTTTTGAAGGGTCCCCCAACAGGAGCTTCGGAATTTTAGGGTCGGTTTCGACCATGAAGGCGATTTTCTTATCCACAATGAGCGTATCACAGAGGTAAGAAACTTCCCTGATAAGGTTATGAAAATTAAAGGAGACAATATTAAACTCTTCTGCTCCAGATTGGAGCTTTGAATATTCTAGCAATTCGTTGATGATATCCATCAGGGTATTAGAGGCAGACAGAATAGCATTCACCTGTTCTTCCTGCCGCTCATTGAGTTCTCCCTCTTTCATCAGATCTGCAAAGCCCATGATCCCATTCAGAGGAGTTCTGATTTCATGGCTTACTTTGGCAATAAGGTGTGATTCATTTCCTTCAGACTCTCCGGGTAAATTTTCCTTTTTATTCTTGTTTTCTGAGTGATCTTCAATCTCAGGATCGTGACCCCAAATTCTGGCTTCAAGTTCATTTTTAAACAGGTCGAAAGATTGCTTTAACCGGGCTGCTTCTGATGTACTGAGTTCTTCAAATGAAAAATTATTGAGCGCCGATTCAAGATCGGAGATTTGGGTAAGTAGGTTTTTAGATTTCAAGATCGGAGCTTTGATGGGTAAATACTTGACTAAAATCCCCATAAATGCAGGGGGAGCCAATTAAATGTTACCTAGGCTATGGAATGTGTTGTCAAATTGCTTTATTTGTAGGTCTAATCTGAGTAATATGAAGTATTTCATCCCTTTAATTTGTCTTTTGGCGATACTATCCTGTACAGAATCCAAAAAACAGGATATCGAAGCATTGATGGCCCAAGCACAAAAAATCCATGAAAGTGTAATCACCATTGATACTCATGATGATATCAATGTGAACAATTTCACAGACAGTGTTAACTACACTCAAAGGCTGCAAACCCAGTTAAATCTGCCTAAAATGGAAGAAGGCGGATTAAATGTCGCCTGGCTCATAGTTTACACAGGACAGGATTCGCTGACGCCCACTGCCTATGCACGGGCGGAAGAAAATGCCATGGCAAAATTTGATGCCATCCATCGATTATGCGAGGAAATAGCTCCTGAAAAAATCGGTTTGGCACTCAGCTCAGATGATGTGCGAAAACTACACGCTGAAGGTAAAAAAGTAGCTATGATTGGCGTGGAGAACGCCTATCCCATGGGAGAAGATCTGGCAAATTTTGAAAAATACCACGAAATGGGCGCACGATACGTATCCCTCTCGCATAACGGTCACAGTCAGTTCGCCGATTCAAACACGGGAGAAGCAGATAGTGTATGGTTACATAATGGTTTAAGTGAATTAGGCAAAAAGGCTGTATATGAGATGAATAGGCTTGGTATTATGATCGATATATCTCATCCTGCCAAGTCATCCATAAAACAAATGTTTGAACTGAGTAAAGCTCCGCTGATTGCCTCTCACTCTTCGGCCCGGGCCTTATGCGACCATAGTCGGAACCTCGATGATGAACAACTGCTCTGGTTAAAAGAAAACGGAGGTGTAGTACAGACAGTTGCCTTTAGTTCCTATCTGAATACAGAAAAAGACAAAAAATATAAGGCGTATATGAAGGGAGTATATCAGCAAGTGGCTGATTCTCTTGGTATTAACTGGTATGAAAGATCCCAATTCAGATCTCTGAGCCCTGAGCAGCGAGCTGAGTTTATCGAAAATTACCCGAGGGTAATGGCAATTGGTAAAGAATTAGCAGCTACAAAAGCTGACGCGCCCCCGGCTGTTGATGTATCTGATTTTGTGGATCACATCGATTATATGGTTAATCTGATAGGAATTGACCATGTTGGGATAAGCTCCGATTTCGACGGAGGTGGAGGAATTGAAGGCTGGTCTGACGCCTCTGAAACCTTCAATGTTACCCTGGAGCTGGTAAAAAGGGGATATACTGAAGAACAGATCGCAAAATTATGGGGTGAAAATTTACTTCGCGTCCTCGATGAAGTCCAGGCCGTAGCTCAGGAGATGCAATAAGTTAGTCGTCCTCCTCATCTGCCAGGCGGTCTTTTACGTATTCAATTTTTGTTTTTCCGTGTGGAAGAGGTTTCCCTTCTGAATCGAGGTTGACCATTATGATATTGTCTACTGTGAGAATGGTTTCCCTGTTCATTTTATTTCGCGCCTCACATTTTAGTACGAGTGATGATTTCCCAAATTTAATGACCTCTATCCCTATCTCTACGATATCGCCCTGATGGGCTGTACTCATAAAATTGATTTCGGACATATATTTGGTAACTACCTTTTTGTTTTCCAACTGGATGATGCTATACAATGCGGCCTCTTCGTCAATCCAGCTTAATAATCTACCTCCAAAGAGGGTTTGATTGGCGTTGAGGTCTTCGGGTTTTACCCATTTTCTGGTGTGAAATCTCATAGTTAATAATTTGACACAAAATTACCAATTATAGCATGGTCCTGGGAAAGTAAAGGCAATGGATTTAACCGAATTGTCAATTTGACAAATCAAGAGTACTATTATTATCAACTCCCATTTTTTGCCACTTAAAATCGACGACTTTTGTTAAAGTAATCCAAAGCCTCTGTACTTTTATTGGGATTTTTAAGAATTTTACTGAAAAGCGTAGCATATGATCCTTTTTGTCGACATGGATGAAGTGATGGCAGACACTTACAATGCACATATTGAATATTACAACAAGGAATTTGATGAAAGCCTAACCAAAGAAGAATGTATGGGCCATGAGGTATGGCAAAAGGTGCCAGAGTCGAGGAAGGAAAGTATTTGGCAACATTATTATGCCAAAGGCTTTTTTAGAGGCCTGAAGCCTATGCCTGGCAGCATTGAAGTTCTTGAGGAATTAAATGAAAAATACGCCTTATACGTGGCTTCTGCGGCTATGCAATTTCCCAACTCCTTGCTCGAAAAGCATCAATGGCTCGATGAATACTTTCCTTTTATTCATTGGACGAATCGAATTCTGTGTGGGGACAAAAAGATTTTAAGGGGCGATATCCTCATTGACGATCGCAGTCATAATCTGGAAAATTTTATAGGACGACCCCTACTCTACACTTCTCCGCATAATATTCACACCAATCACTTCGAAAGGGTCAATAGCTGGGAAGAAATCGCTAAAGAATTACTGTAAGCTCAATGTCTATTGTTCATAAAGCCGTTAACAAGTAATTAATTTTTGCGAAATGCCCCCTCGAGGATTTTCTAATTTTATTAAAACTTCAAAGATGAACGATAGATCTACCGAGCTTCTGAGGTTTCGTCCTTTATTGCCAAATGCTCGGGTCACCGATGAAATGAGTCGGGATGAACAATTTCAAAACGCCACTTTACGACCTATTATCAAATTTCAGAATACACTTCTGATTGCGGCTTTCCGGAATTATGTGCAAAAGCATAAGAATTACTTTCATGGGCTCACCTTGCCTAAAAAGCTCGAATATATTGAGCATGCCATCCAGAAAGACATGAAATTCAGAAATTCGCTTAAGGGAATGGTCATAGGGCAATTCACCGTAGAAGAGTATGAAAACTATATTCTGAATTCCTCAGCACTCAATAAACGAATGATGAATATGGTGATTGAACGACTGAAAGATCAGGTTCAGTTGTTTGAACTCGCCCCTCTATCACAATAAGGATTCGCCGTTGAGATTTGTAGTGAGAATTTCACTCATAAGATCAAAATAAGGTCGGATAGCCCTGAAAGAATCGTCAACCGTGGAGATGAATTCGGGAGACAATACCTCTTTATCGGCGAAGTTTCGGACGAAAATGAATTGTTTTTTTCGAATGAGGTCAATATCCGGATGTTCCTTGTCGAATCCCTTAGGTGCAGTTTTAAGCTCCTCCCCTTCCAGTTTCCCCCAAACATCTTTAAACTTTTTGTTCTGTATGACATTCCGGAATTCACTGGCATTCCCTTCCAACTCTTTGCGTATTCGAAGCAGGTCTTCCTTGTTAGGTTCCCAAAATCCCGCGGCGATAAAAGTCTCGCCAGGTTTAATCCTTAAATAATAACCGCCCCTCAGGGCACTTCCGGTTCTGCTAAAGGAACCTGCGAAATGGGATTTATAGGGTGTTTTGTCTTTGGAAAAACGCACATCCCTGTAAATACGAAACATCTTAAATTTATCAATATCGTCATGTTGCTTCATCCGTTCCATGAGCGACATGTAAAACTCTTTTACTTTCTTCTCGTGTTCCTTGAATTCTTTTTTGTTTTCCTGAAACCAGTCGCGGTTGTTATTTACAGACAATTTTTTAAGGAATTCAAGGGATTCTTTGTCGATTCTGTCAGTCTCCATAAAGCTTAGGTCTTTTGAAGTTTTGTAATAAAGTTAACCTTTTTAAAGAAGGGACTTTTTAATTATTGGTTAATTTTAGTTTTAAATAAATACCATGGACAGAAAGGCGATCATCAATAAAATAAAGCAGAATAAGATTCAGCCTAACCTCAAATTCAGGCTCAAAAGGGAAACGGAGGCCTTTACCGATCTGTTATTCCTCTCCCTTTTCGATATAGAAACGCCTTTTGAAGAAAATCTGCCGGAACTGGAAAAACGGTTCGACATGTTGGTAAAGCTGGCCTGCTGGGATCCTGACAAATTGTGTTCCTCTATATGGGAGGAGTATTTTCAGTCCCTGCCCAAAATACTCCAGAAACTCAATTTAGACGCTGAGGCCATAGCAGCATGTGACCCGGCCTCCCTTTCCATTGAAGAGGTGTATCTGGCGTACCCGGGGTTTTATGCCATTGCCATCTACCGCCTGGCGCATGAATTGTACAAGAAAAAATTTCCCCTTGTCCCCAGATTGATGACCGAATATGCCCACAGGCAAACTGGAGTTGATATCAATCCAGGAGCTCGTATTGGGAAATCTTTCTTTATCGATCATGCCACGGGAGTCGTTATCGGAGAAACTGCCGTCATCCATGATCATGTAAAAATATATCAGGGCGTTACCCTGGGGGCTCTGTACGTCACCAAAAGCCTTAGCGACACAAAAAGACACCCCACTATAGAGGACAATGTCACTATTTATGCCAATGCCACTATCCTGGGTGGAGAAACAGTTATTGGGGCAAATTCCATAATAGGCGGTAATGCCTGGCTCACCGGCTCTGTCCCTCCCAATTCAAAAGTTTATCACACTCCAGAAATTGAAATCAGAACACAGGACAATGTCATTTAATCTTACGGATCTTATAGGAAATACACCGCTGGTTAAGTCTAAAGCTTTAAATGACAACCCAGCGGTGGAATTATATTTTAAGCTGGAAGGGCAGAACCCGGGTGGCAGCGTAAAAGACAGGGCTGCTTTGAATATGATAGCAGCCGGACTGGAAAGAGGTGATTATACGAATCACACAAAACTCATTGAAGCCACCAGCGGTAATACAGGGATAGCGTTAGCCATGATTGCAAGTCTTTTTAAGCTTAAAATAGAGCTTGTGATGCCGGAAAATGCTACAAAGGAACGAGTACAGACCATGCGTGCCTATGGAGCAAAAGTTATCCTAACACCGGCGGACAAGGGTATTGAAGGCGCCAGAGACTATGCCGAGTCCAGGGTAAAAGAGGAAGGGTATGTGATGGTTAACCAATTTGCAAATGACGATAACTGGCAAGCACATTACAAAAGTACTGGACCTGAAATATGGCGCGATACCATGGGGAAAGTTACCCATTTTGTTTCCTCTATGGGCACCACGGGAACGATCATGGGAACGTCAACATTTTTAAAGGAACAAAATAATAACATACAAATTGTGGGGGTACAACCCACAGATGAATCGAGTATTCCGGGAATCAGAAAATGGCCGAAGGAATACCTCCCTAAGATTTTTACCCCAAAAAAGGTAGATCGGATTTTGGAAGTAAGTGAAAAGGAGGCTATAGCCATGACCAAACGCCTGGCAAAGGAAGAGGGTATTTTCGCAGGAATGAGCAGTGGTGGAGCAACTGCAGCTGCATTAAAGCTTGCTAAAGAACTCGAGGAAGGTGTTATCGTTTCCATTATTTGCGACCGGGGAGATCGTTATTTATCGTCAGAACTTTTTAATTAAAATAAAAAAAGTGCACCCCTTCGGGTACACTTTTTTCTATCTTCAGGTGACAGATCAGATGGAATCATCTGTTGCGTCTTCTACTTCCTCTGCTCCATCTTCAACTGCATCGCCCACTTCTTCGGCTCCATCTTCGATAGCGTCTTCTACTTCTTCAGCCCCTTCTTCCATGCTATCGCCAACTTCCTCAATGGTATCTTCTACTTTTTCTTCTGTAGATTTTGTTTCCCTGCAACTCAGGGTAAGTAAGCTGAAACTAATCAGCATGGTTAAGGCAATTAATATTCTTCTGAACTTCATAATATTCTGTTTTTGTTATTAATAAATGCTGATGAACTGGTATTACATTATCTGATATTCCTCAACTTTGAATGAAATTCTGTTTCCTTCATTATCGGTAAAGACAAATACTTCTTTTCCTTTATTTACAGCATCCCTGGTGAGATCTGTATTTTCTGTGATCATCAGATTGTCACCTTCTCCTACGGCTACATACAATTCATTTTCATTCAGGAGGAGGACAAAATCTGATTTTACATCAGCATTATAGCTAAAGCGGATCATCTCATCGTATTCCTCATCCTGGTCCAGATCAATTTTCACAGTCTTATAAATGGTTTTCTTTGGAATTACCCTATCCTGATTGACCTGTCCATTGTCTTCCCCATCCAATTGTATTTTCTGTGTCTGGGTTGATGTGACCTTTACTGAATTTTTAATCAATTCTCCCTTTTCATAGAGTTTATAAGTCTTTTCCAGGGTCTCCGTGGCTACAGTATCGGTTCTGAAGGTTCGCGCTTCATTTTCTGACATTGACTCCTGGGAAAACCCCAAAGAGAAGGTCAGGATACTTAATGCGGTCAAGGTAAATTTTTTATATATATGTTTCATTATTTTAAATTTTAGGATTAATAATTAATTCGATTTTACTTGTATCTAGTTTGTGGAAAATGCCTCAGCTACTTGCTTTGTATTTACGTTTAAGCCTGTTTTGAATTCAAGGGTCCTGATGGGGAAAGGAATGTTAATGCCTTCTTTATCGAATGCTTTTTTCAACGCCTTAATGACTGTATTCTTAGCCCTTAATTTCTCAATTGCACTTTCGCTGGTAATATAGAATCTGATAATAAAGTTTATAGAACTTCCTCCAAATTCCTCGAAATAAAATTCCACGTCATCCACTGATTCTACCTGATCAATTGCTTCCTTCACAGTATTTTTGGTCAGGTTTTCTACAAAATCCAGATCAGATTCGTAACCTACTCCACATCCGAGAACCACACGCATTCTGTTGGTCAGGGTGAAATTTTTAAGTGGATTTTCAAGAATGGTCTTATTCGGGATAATGACCTTGTTATTATCTGCTTCTTTAATGATAAAGTTGTTTAGATTAATCTTTACTACTTCACCGGCAAAGCCATTGGTTTCAATCCAATCTCCAATGCGGATATTCTTTCTAAAGGAGAGAACTACCCCGGAAATGGTGTTCGACAATGCACCTTGCAACGCCAGACCCACAACAAGTCCTGCTACTCCAGCCCCTGTCAATAATGACATTAAAGCGTCATTGAGATCCAGGATACTTAGGGCCAGAAATAAGCCAAAGAGTACTACTACTACTGTAGTAAGGTTAGAGATCAGGTTGGTAATCGACTTCTGAGGTACTCTTTTTGATACGAGTTTAGATACTCCTTTACTTGTATACCGGGCTACGAAATACGCTGCCAGTAGTACCGTAATCGCCAATACTATATTGGGCAGGTTTTCTACGAATGCAGATCCCCAGTCGGAAAGTTTATTTAGTAATATATCGAAGGATGATTGTAGTTCTTCTTTCATTAAAAAGGTAATTTAAAGGTTAATAATTCTTTTAGCATTCGTATCTACTTAGATCATAGAAGCCGTATTTAGTTCGCCTTTTTTATCCTTGTTCCATGCATTTAGCATCCAACTGGTCTTTTCCAGTTCCCGGACATAGGCACCAATTAAGTCGATCGTTCCCTCATCATTGATGGTATTTGCTTTTTCAATTACCTTTCCCATTTGTTTCAAGAGTATGCTATGGGCTTTTAAGGTATCGGCAATCATTTCACGATCTTCCATTTTCCCGGTACTTTCCTCAATCGTAGCCGTCTTTAAATAGGCACTGAGGTTACTCATGGGATGGTAACGCAATGTCAGTATCCTCTCAGCGATCTCATCGATCTTTACCCTGGCATCGGTATACATGGTTTCAAACTGCGCATGCAGGTCGAAAAAATTTTGTCCCAGTACGTTCCAGTGAAAATTTCTCAGTTTCTGATAGTACAGGTGATATTCTGCAAGTAGTGTATTGAGTTCAATTACTACAGGCAATAGTTTTTCTTCTTTGATATTCAAATAATTCATAGCGTTAAGGTTTTCGTTAAAAAAATGTTTTTTGTTGGAAGTGAAGTCTTAAAAAATGCCAAAAGAATTTTGGCTATTGTCAGGCGGATGCCTTAAAAAAAGAATAATTAAACATCCCAACACACTCAATATAAGTGATATATGAGTTTTGTCAAGTGGTTTAACACTGTTTAACGGCTATTAGGATTATTTAACAAAAGGATGTGTTAATTCCATATTAGGTTCCCAAAATATTTAACAAGCATAAAATTGCAATAGGAGTTGAATACTAATCAGTATGGGGGATCAGCAGTTTATCCAGCACCAGGTGGTAGTCGTCAAATGTTTTTAAATTATTGTGACTGCCCCCTTCAATTTTAACGAAGGTCGGTTGCTTCCCCTCCAGGCTCCGAAAGAGTTTTAAAGCCGATGAAATGGGCACTACCCTATCCTGGTCACCCTGTAGGATAACGATAGGGCAATTTGTATCCTGCAGGTAAAGATGCGTCCTAAAGGGATACTTCATCAACATATCTACAGGTAAAATTGGAAACCTTTCTTTTGCCACGTCAAGCAAACTGTAAAACGGGGTCTCAAGGATCAGCATAGAAGCCTGATTCCTTGAAGAGAGATATGAGGCCATGGCCGTGCCCAATGATCTGCCATAAAGGACAATCTTTTTATCGTCATTAATAGCAGCGACGTAGTCATAAAAAGCCTGAGCATCTTCTAATAAAGCAGTCTCACTAAGTTTCCCGCTACTTTTACCATAGGTACGATAATCCATTACAACCAGGTCGTAATTACGCCTAACAAGTCCCAAAACCTCTTCTCCCCATCGATCCAAATTCCCTGCGTTGCCATGAAAATAGAGAATAACTCCCCGGGGATTATCCCTTTTAAAATGAAGTGCATTGAGTCGGGCTCCATCCGGCCTTGTAATAAAAAACTCCTCAAAGGGCTCTTCAAAACTATACTGATACTGATTATCCAATTTTGTGGGTAGAAAAATAAGTTTCTCCTGAAGGTAGTACAGCATACTTAAGACGATTAAGATTCCGGCGATCAAACCTAAGATGACCTTTACAAATTTACGCATAAGGTCGGGTAGTGCTTTGATTTGCCTTATTCCCACTAGGTTCAGTCTCGATCTTTTTTGGTTCTTTAGAAATGATGTCGTAAATCATTCTGTGATACGACTCAAAACTGTTTAAATCCTTGTGACCGCCACCAATGACAGTGTACAAAGTGGTTCGTTCCGGGTTTATTTTAGATAGTTTAATGCTCGACTTATACGGTATTAACTGATCATCCGTACCGTGAATGATATGAATAGGGCATTGAACATACTTCAGCCATTTATAGGTGGGCATCGGAAATTTAAGTAATAGAGATAAAGGCATAAAAGGGATATACTTTTTAGCCACATGCCGTAGGCTGTAATAAGGGGCATCGAGTATTAGCATTCTGGGATTGTTCATGGAGGCCAGTTTTGCTGCAAAACCGGAGCCCAGTGATCTGCCGTAAAGAATAATATACCGTTCCTCTACTTTCTCCTTTATTTTATTGTAGATGACCTGCATATCCCGTTTGATGGCTTTTTGAGTTCTCCGGCCCGTACTTTTCCCAAAACCCCTGTAATCAACCATTAGCACATCGTAGCCATGACGGGTAAAATCTACGGCAAATTTGCCCCAGCCTTTTATGCTTTTAGAGTTTCCCTTCAGGTAAAAGACAATTCCTTTTGGGTTTTTTGCCTTAAATCGTAACCCGTTAATGATGGCCCCGTCTCTTGTCTCAACATGATATTCTTCCGTAACCTGATTTTCGTAATAAAACTGAAAATCTGTTGGGAGTTTTTCCGGTTTGAACATAAGATAATCCTGAAGAAAGTATAGCAAAACACTGACTAACAGGTATAAAATCACAAGGAATATCAGTACATAGACCCAATTTGGCATACCATGAATTTGGGTTTAAAATACAAAATAATTGAGAAGGGTGGTCCTGACATATAGGAAGAGTATAATCCTGTCAGATCCAGCGTTTTTTCTTAAAGTAGATGAGCATCAGAATAAGGAGGACAATCATAAGTCCCCACACCATATAGTAACCATTTTCCCAATGCAACTCCGGCATATTGTCAAAGTTCATCCCATAGATACCCACGATAAAAGTTAGAGGAATAAAGATAGAGGCCATAACGGTTAGTACTTTCATGACCTCATTCATTCTATTGCTCATGTTGCTCATGTACATTTCCATGAGGCTCATCACCATTTCGCGATAAATTTGAAGGCTCTCATTGATCTCCAGGCAATGATCGAGAGCATCCCTGAGAAATAGTTTTGTATCCTTGGTGATCAGTGGATTTTCTGAATCGATTAACCGACTTACCAATTCTTTAACCGGTGCGACATACCTGCGTATCTTCAGGACTTCTTTTTTCAACATCTGTATCTTCTGTGCTGTTTGAGGCCTGGGATTTTGATAGACTTCCTCTTCCAGAGTTTCTATCCGGTCGCTGATGTGTTCAAGGACGACAAAATAATTGTCAATAATGGCATCCAGAAGGGCAAAAAAGAGATAATCAGCTCCCCTGCTCCGAATTCTGCCGTACTTCCCTATGATTCGTTGCCTGACCGAACTAAAGACATCCTCATTTAACTCCTGAAATACCAGCACATGGTTTTTAAACATAGTCAGGGCCACATGTTCAATGATAATATTCTGCTGATCATCGAGATAGATCATTTTAAAAACCCCGAAAATATAATCTTCATACTCATCAATTTTTGGGCGTTGTTCCGTGTGGACAGCATCTTCGAGGACCAGAGCATTTAATTGAAAAGATTTTCCAAGACTACCTATAAATTCCTCATCACTGAGGCCTACAAGGTTGATCCATTTTACTTCTTTCTCTTTATGATCTAAAAGGGAATCAATTTGTAAAGGACTGTACTCTTCGACATATTCATCGCTATAAGCTATCACATCCAGAGAACTAATGGAATTTTCCCGACTCCCCATGTAGGTAATCGTCCCTGGAGCCTTCCCGATTTTCTTGTGAATTTTAAATTTCTTCTTGTGAATTTTATTCCCCGGTAAATGAATTTTGGCCATGTACTGCTAGTTTCCTTTAAAGATATAAAACAATTCGTCACTCCTTCAGTTCCAGATCCTTCAGGTACAATCCGGATGCGGGGGCTATATATAGTATATTTAACTTTTGGTCCTGTTGAAGGGCTTTTGTAAGAAATTCGGGCTGCAGCTCTCCTTTCCCGACTAACACCAGGGCTCCCATGATCATCCTGATCTGATACCGCATAAATCCATCTCCTTTTACTGTCAGCATATAACTCTTCTCCGGGAAAAAACTGGCCTGGATTTCTTTGTTTTCTGAGATTCGGCAATGGGATATCCTCCTGACTGTGGTGGACCCGGGTTGCAAGCGTGCGGTGAAGTTGTGAAAGTGGTGTTCCCCCTCAAACAGGGTCGCACATTGTATCATAAGCGATACATCGAGTTCTTCCAGAAAATTAGCCATAAAGGGAGCACAATACGGGTGATTCTTTGCCCCGAACGAGAATAAATAATGGTATTCCTTGTCGGAGGCATTCTTTATGATATTTATTCCCTCCCCAGCCTCTTCCATCCCAAGAATCCTAATATCAGACGGTAAATTTTGGTTCAGATCGTTTATGAATCTCTCTTCATCTTCTATCGGTCGGTGCTGAGAGATTAGCTGCAGGGCTGTCTTAAGGGCAGAGACCTTGGCATCCGTTCTGCTCGATCCCAGGATTTTATACTGTTCTTCCGGGCGTATAAATTTCAAGGTCTTCCTGATCATGCCTTCCACGGTTTTCTGACCCGGTTGTCTTTGCCAGCCACTATATCTGAAACCCAAATATTGCAACCAGATGATATAAACATGTTTTCCTTTCATTTTTGTAAATACGGATTAAAGATATTACAAATAAGGCAGGTCAATTTTTCCAATTCAATTTAAACCCGGTATTACAGCCTATATAAAAAATTTGTACTTTGTAGGAACAACTTCCAAAACAAACTAAGATGAACAAACATTTAACAACAAAACCTCCTGTCTGGTACTGGGTGGTTAGCGTACTTGCCCTTTTGTGGAATCTTATGGGCGTAATGAATTATTTGGGAACGGCTTTTATGAAAGAGGCCATTAAAGCTGAAATGACAGCTGCTCAGGTGGAACTTATGGAAAGTACCCCCGCATGGGTGACAGCTGCATTCGCCATTGCCGTGTGGTTTGGAGCAGCAGGTTGTATTGGGCTATTATTACGCAAGAAATGGGCTAAATCGGCTTTGGGACTTTCCTTACTAGGGGTTTTGGTTCAAACGGGATATGGCTTCTTTATGACAAACGCTAGCGAAGTATATGGTAAAACAGAGGCAATAATTATTCCATCTATGGTCATAATCATCGCAATTCTCCTTGTCTTTTTTGCACGTTTAAGTGAAAGAAAAACATGGATCGCATAGTATGATGCGATTCGCTTTTGTTTTAAGTGAATAGTAAACTGCAGGTAAATACCATTGCTTAAATGGTGATCCTTTTTGAAAATAAGTAATGGCAGAGCCTCAGAAGAAACCACGTATTGAGATCATTGATGCTCTAAGGGGCTTCTCCCTGGCCGGGATAGTGATCGTTCATATGGTGGAAAACTATATCGCAGCACCAGTCCCTGAAGGGGCTATGGACGCTGCACATCAGGGAACAGCAGACTATGTAATTGACGGGTTTATTCTCCTTTTTTTAAGAGGTAAATTCTTTGCCCTCTTCTCCTTTCTCTTTGGCCTGAGTTTCTTTATTCAAATGAAAAATGCCGATCTGAAAGGACAGAATTACCAATTCCGTTTTCTTTGGCGGTTGACGCTTCTCCTGATTATCGGTTATCTACACAGCCTTTTTTATCGCGGTGATATCCTCACCATATACGCCCTCCTGGGTATATTTCTGGTTCCATTTTACAGACTTAAAAAACAATGGATAGTAGTCTCCTCAATAGTTCTTTTCCTGGGCTTAGGAAGGTATTTGGTCTTTTTATTTACTCAGGGTGATTCATTGTTCACTGCAGGGAATTATGGTCCGGATAGCCCGGAGATTATTCAGTATTTTAATGTCTTGTCTGAAGGATCCATCTGGGAAGTTTTTAAAACCAATGCCTGGGAAGGCCATATAATGAAAATGGATTTTCAATTGGGGATTTTCTCCCGGGGCTATCTCACATTTGGCTTTTTTCTCCTCGGACTCTATACCGGAAAAATTGATTTTTTCAGAAACTACCTGGAAAAGAGGCAACTGGTGAAGGACCTGTTGTGGGGGTCGGTAATTTTGCTTTGTATTGCAGTGGTAATTACCGCAGGCTCATTTATGCAATTGGGGCCAGAACCCGAATTTAATAATTGGATTGCCATGCTGGGGCTAACAGGTTTTGATCTAGTCAATGTGGCCCTCACATTTATCATCCTGTGTCTTTTTGTGATGATTTACCGTTCAGAAAAATGGAAAAGACGACTCGATAGCTTCACGCCCTATGGCAGGACGGCCCTTACCAACTACGTTTTGCAAAGTATTGTCGGTACATTCGTATTTTATGGCTGGGGGCTGGGTTATATCGGAAAACTAAGCAATACTGTTTCCTTTGCTTTGGCCATACTCCTTATTATTGCCCAGATTTTAATCAGCAAATGGTGGATGAAACGCTTTTATTACGGTCCTTTCGAGTGGTTGTGGCGCAGTCTTACCTTTATTACGATTTATCCCTTCCGGAGATCAAAGAGCAACTAGGTGTTTTTTACTGTAAGGGTATTTTTGCAGTCTTTCACCACAGCTTTTCTGGCATACTCAACATTCCATGCAGTTCAACGATTTTTTTCAAATAAAGCAAACACCCCCCTCGTTCTAAATAGGAAAAATCAAAAAGCAAGTCGAACTTCCCATGAAGAATGTATTGAGAATTATACCCTGGAATAAATGCTTTTTGCTTTCCTTCAGCCTTCTGCCACTTATTGTGATTACCGGTTTTTACGGTCTGTATACCAACAAGTTTTACTTTCTTAAAATCGACAATTACATTTTCGCTTTTCTGGTTTTGATACATCTGTATTTCCTGAATTCCCTTCTAAAGGCCGACAGGGACAGTAGTATGCCTTTAAACTCATTACGTACCATTGAATTTGCTATGTATGCCATCCTCCCAGTGTACCTCTTTAAAATGGCAGAGACCCTCTACGTACTTATGACATATTTTGATTATTCAGAACATGTGTTCCCGCCAACATTTCTTCCTGTTGGCATCCTGATACTGCTTCTTCAGGCCCTTTTAATCCTTCTAACCTTAACCACTTTTCAACACAGAAGAGATCGGCTGGGGCCTTACAGATATGACCGGATCAATGAACTTTAGTCCCTTATGCAATTAGACATAGGGCCCGTGCTATGGCAGCACAAAAAACCCCGCTTGAGCGGGGTTTTTTTATAGCTTACTGATAAAACCTCCGTAGAGATCCTTGAGTTTGTATCCTTTTTTAAAACGTTGTTTACTGAGCTTCTTGTGAACCACCAGTCCCCAAAGGAGAAATTCCCTGAGAAAATAGGAATCCTTTTCTGTTACCTTGGGCTGATGTTTGCGAATGAGGTCCTGCAGGGGAGGAATATTATCCAATAGTTTTCTGTATTCATCTTCACTCAGGTCATCTGCTAACTCAATTCCATCCCGGTCAAAAAACCATAAGATCAGATCGTCATAAGGTCCATCTGCATTTTTTTGCTCCAGCTTCAGGATGGCCGGAAAATAATTTGGGAACAGACTTTTTACAGCATCATCAATAAGCATCATGGCCACCGTATCTGCGCCTTCCTGTTCTCCTTCATAAACAAGTTCTATTTTTCCGGTAATGGCAGGGATTACTCCAATAAAATCGGATAAGCGGACGGTTGTTTCCGAAGATCCCTGTAAAAGAGCTCTGCGTTCAGCTGTACTAAGGAGGTTTTCAAATGCGGTGATACTTGTACGGGCACTCACACCACTTTTTGCATCTACATATTCGCTGGATCTGGCTTCAAAACTTATCTGTTCCAGGAGATCTTTGGCCAGTTCAGGAACATGAATCATCCCTGCTTGCTCCTGGTCTAAATTTGCTTCCTGCTCCGTAATTTTTCTGGCAGTCTGTACTTCCTTGGGATAGTGCGTGAGGATCTGTGACCCTATTCTGTCTTTCAGTGGGGTTACAATGCTACCCCGGTTGGTATAATCCTCCGGATTGGCTGTAAAAACAAACTGTATGTCGAGCGGCAAACGCAATTTAAAGCCCCTGATCTGGATGTCTCCTTCCTGCAAAATATTAAAAAGAGATACCTGAATTCTGGCTTGTAGATCGGGTAACTCATTAATGACAAAAATACAGCGGTTTGCCCGGGGAATCATTCCAAAATGAATCACGCGGTCATCGGCATAAGAGAGCTTCAGGTTGGCTGCCTTTATCGGATCGACATCCCCTATAAGGTCGGCCACCGTAACATCGGGTGTGGCGAGCTTTTCGTAAAATCTTTCTTCTCGGGGAAGCCATGAGATTGGTGTTTTGTCTCCCTTTTCCTCTATAAGTTGTTTACTGTATCTGGAAATAGGAGCAAGTGGGTCATCATTGATTTCCGATCCCTCCACAACGGGGATATATTCATCCAGAAGATTTACCATGAGTCGGGCCAGCCTGGTTTTAGCCTGCCCCCTGAGTCCCAGCAGATTGATATTGTGTCTCGATAGGATGGCTCTCTCCAGTTCAGGAATAACTGAGTCTTCATAACCCCAAACACCAGCAAAAGTCTCTTTCCCTACTTTTATGCGCTGAATAAGGTTTTTTCTCAATTCATCCTTTATCCCCTGGGATTTATAGCCCGACTTCCGAAGGTCTCCAAGGGTTCTAATATTCTTATAATCTAATTTCATATCAACTTCTCCTTTTCTTATTCCTTTTATTTCAATCTTTTTTTTCTGTTCTTTTCGTAATCCTCAAATATCATTTCTCCCAATCCCTGCAAACCAGTGAACAGGGCTTTCCCTTTATTTGCTTCCGTGAAGTGCCTTACAAATTGCCTTAAATACGGATCCTGTGCAATCATAAAAGTAGTGATAGGAATGTGTAATTTTCGAGCCTGCCTGGCCATGTTGTAACATTTCTCCACTATAAAATCATCAAGGCCTACACTGTTTTTATAATAATTCCCGTCTGGCAGCCGCAGGCAACTGGGCTTCCCGTCTGTGATCATAAAGATCTGTTTATTAGTGTTCTTCTTCCTTCGAAGCATATCCATCGCCAACTGGAGCCCGGCCACCGTATTTGTATGATAAGGTCCTACCTTGAGGTAGGGCAGGTCTTTAATCGGGATTGGCCATGCGTCATTGCCAAAGACCAGTATGTCGAGTGTGTCTTTGGGATAGCGGGTAGTTATAAGTTCGGCCAGGGCCATGGCAACTTTTTTTGCCGGAGTGATCCTGTCTTCCCCGTAGAGAATCATGCTATGACTTATGTCGATCATCAGCACCGTGCTCATCTGAGCCTTGTGGTGGGTATCCTCTACCACAAGATCATCCTCTGTTAGTGAAAATCCATCCAGCCCGTGGTTCACCTGTGCATTTTTAAGGCTTTCGGTCATAGAAATCCTGTCCAAAGAATCCCCATAACGGTATTCCCTGAAGTCCCCTGTATGTTCATCTCCCAGGCCGGATTTCCCAGTACGGTGGTTCCCTGAACCACTTCGCTTTATCTTTCCAAAAATCTGTTCAAGTGCCCGTTGCCTGATAATCCGCTCCATCTTTGCTGTAATCGACAGCGACCCTTCGCTAGGAGTCCCTTCACCTTCTCCACCTTCCCCCTGCTCCAACTCTTCTCTCAGGAATCCTTTGGCCTTCAGGTCTTCAATAAAATCATCAATGGTATAATCCTCATCGGTAAGGTCGTATTCCTTATCTAGTTCCCTAAGCCAATCCAAGGCTTCATCTACATCGCCTGAGGTATGGGTAATTAATTCCTGAAATATTTCAAAGAGTTTTTCAAAAGGAGTTTGCTCCGGAGCATTGTAGGTAGTAAAACGAAAACCAGTTCTTGATTTCATAGCCATATCATAAAAATACTATATTTCACAAAATGCTTTGGGCTTTTATACAAACCTTAACGGTTTCGTTTAACTTCGTTATCGATGTCTTCCTTTTCCCGACAAATTACCGCCGCTTTCTTAAACACATCTCCATTATGGACCCGTCAGCAATTCGGCATTGAACAATTCATATTTCCTGAAATAGACCTAAAAGAAGTACAAGAATTTCCCATCCCTTCGAGGATGCGACTGGGTCATAAAATGGAACTTGTCTTTAATGCTGCAATGGAAAAACAGAACAGGTATAAGCTCATCGATCGAAATATCGTAATTCAAAGAGGAAACAGAACACTGGGTGAACTCGATTTTCTTTTGCGTGATACTTCAGATGATAGCGTGATCCATCTGGAACTCACTTATAAATTTTATCTTATCGATAATGAGATCAGCGAACCGATCTACAGATTAGTTGGGCCTAACCGAAGGGATATGTTTTATACCAAACTTGATAAGCTAAAAGAAAAACAGTTTACATTGCCCTACACAAAAGAAGGAAGGGAAGCACTCCAAGAAATATGGTTGGAAGCTGATCAGCTAAAACAACAAACCTGTTTTAAAGCACAACTTTTTACTCCATTTACACTCGATCAGATAGGGATAAGACCCTTGAATCAGAGCTGTATTTCCGGATTCTGGCTTCGCTTTGAACAGTTCAATTCCCTGGAATTTAAGGATTATCTGTACTACTTACCTTCCAAGGATGATTGGGTGTTAAATCCTTATGAAGAAGTAAGTTGGATCAATCAATTTAATCTATTGCTTGAAATTAACCTAAGAATGCTTAAGCAAAGCTCGCCCATGGTCTGGATGAGAAAAGATAAGGGCGATTACAAGAAATTCTTTGTAGTCTGGTGGTGACTTCAGGCTTTAGTGACAAAACTGCCTGCGTACTTAATGTCTGTCCTGCAAAACACGAACTATCGAGTCCAGATCATATCCCTTGGCACGCAGAAGTATAAGGAAATGGAATAACAGATCAGCACTTTCGCTAAGGAATAGACTATCGTTATTGTCCTTGGCTTCAATCACAACTTCCACAGCCTCTTCCCCTACTTTCTGTGCGATTTTATTTATGCCCTTATCAAATAATGAAGCTACATAACTCCTATCTCCGGTTGAATTATTCTGCCTGTCTGCGATAATCTTTTCGAGATCTGATAAAAATCCATAGGACATTTTGTTTTCAGTTCCCCAGCAGGTATCCGTGCCTTTATGACAGGTGGGCCCCTTCGGAACTACTTTTATCAGTAAAGTATCAAGGTCACAATCGGGTTGGATATTTACAACTTCCAAATAATTACCACTCTCCTCCCCCTTTGTCCAGAGACGCTTTTTAGACCTACTATAAAAAGTCACCCTCCCATCTTTCATTGTTTTATCCAGAGCATCCTGATTCATATACCCTAACATCAGAACCTTTTCAGTGTTCACATCCTGAATGATAGCGGGAACCAACCCGTCATTGTTTTTCGCAAAGTCTATTTTCATATTTACCCTATTTTAAGGTTGCACCTGAACTCTTTTACGTACCGGGATATTGTTCTTTGAAAGGTATTCCTTTAAGTCCCATATCCCAATTTCTTTAAAATGAAATACGCTGGCAGCCAGTGCCGCATCGGCCTTTCCCTCAACAAAGGTGTCGAGAAAATGTTGTGGCTTCCCTGCTCCTCCTGAGGCAATAATGGGGATATTTACACATTGTGACAATTCGGCAAGGGCTTTATTGGCAAATCCATTTTTAGTGCCGTCGTGATTCATGGAGGTAAATAGGATTTCCCCTGCCCCCCGTTTTTCAACTTCCCTCGCCCAATCAAATAAATCTAAATCCGTAGGTACCTTCCCTCCTACCAAATGTACCTTCCATTCTCCTTTTAACAATTTGGCATCTATGGCCACTACGATACATTGTGAGCCAAACTTTGCAACCAACTCGTCGATCAAGGACGGATTTTTTACAGCTGAAGAATTGACAGAAATTTTGTCCGCTCCGTTTTTAAGGAGGATACTTACATCTGAGGCTGAAGAAATCCCCCCTCCTACAGTGAAAGGGATATTCACTCTTTCTGCAACACTTTTCACCAGCCTGGCCAGGGTTTTGCGCTCTTCTTCTGTTGCAGAAATATCGAGAAACACAAGCTCGTCTGCCCCTTCTTCTGCATATCGTTCTGCCAGTTCAACCGGATCTCCGGCGTCCCTAAGATCCACAAAATTTACCCCTTTTACGGTACGGCCGTTTTTTATATCAAGACAGGGGATAATTCGTTTTGTCAACATCTAATTCTCATTCTTTGTGTTCAGGTCGATTCCTGAGTAAAACTCAAGGTCCTTCGCTTTTAAGCATTTAACCCAATAGGCAATCTGACCTGTATGATAGGAAAAATGTTCTACTACGTGCATCAGAATTCCAACACCGCTTAAATTAAAACCCTGAACTTTATAATATTTTATCAACTGTTCGTCCGTCAGGCTTTCCACCAACTCCTTTACCTGTTCAATCAGACTCTTTAGATCTGCCATCAGCTGCTCTTTGCTGATTCCTCCACTGATATTGAATTCCGCATCGCGTTGGCGCATATCTTTCTTACCTCCTATTCCGGCTAGTACATACTGGGTGATATTTCCACACAAATGCACCATGATATTACCTATACTATTGGAAGCCTCATTTGGCCTGCGCCATATTTCTTCTTCCTTTAGCTCTCCAAGGCTCTTTTCTACCATTCGCAGGCTCTCATCCATCCTGTAAATGGTATTTTTCTTTATTTCTTCACTCAGTTGTGACTCAGTGGTACTCATGCGTTCAGGATATAGGTTTCCAATTCTCTAAGGGCTATCCGGTTCTCGTAAATGGCCTTGCCCAGGATGGCCCCTTCGCAACCTAGGGAGTTCAAAGTATGAATATCGTCCATAGTAGTAATACCTCCACTTGCTATTAACTTAAGCGTTCTATTTTCTTCCCTTGAGTTTTTGACCACTTCCACTCCTGTATTTTTACCACCGGCCTCTTCCAGTATTTTCTTATAGAGTTCTGTGGAGGAGCCCTGTAGCATCCCATCCTTACTGATATCTGTACATATCACGTAGGTTACCCCTTGCTGCAGATATTCCCTGATAAACGGAATTAATTCGAGGTCAGAGCCTTCCTGCCAACCCGATACCGCAATTTTCTCATTCATAGCATCGGCCCCTAAAATAATTTTATCCGGCCCGTATTGTTCCAGCCATGTGAGGAAAGTAGAACGGTTCTTTACAGCAATACTTCCTCCGGTTATTTGTTGGGCGCCCGACTCAAAGGCTATTTTCAGGTCTTCATCCGATTTGAGTCCGCCCCCAAAATCGATCTGCAGAGAGGTTTTGGAAGCCAGTTCTTCAAGGATCTTGTAATTCACAATGTGATTCGACTTTGCCCCATCGAGGTCAACCAGGTGCAGATATCTGATCCCGTGCGCCTCAAACGACTTCGCTACCTCGAGCGGATTCTCGTTATAGACCTTTTGTGTGCTGTAATCTCCCTTTGAGAGACGGACACATTTTCCTTCGATGATATCAATTGCCGGGATGATCCTCATTTATAGGTTGATAAAATTGTTTAAAATCCGCTCCCCGATATCACTGCTTTTCTCAGGATGAAATTGTACTCCCCAGAAATTATTTTTTCCCATAGCGCTACTGTAGGGAAGTTCATAATCAGTTACTGCTATGGTATCCTTGCTTAAGGGAGCGTAATAGCTGTGCACCAGGTAAATGTATTCATTCTCAGGTATTCCCTTGAATAAGGGCGATTTTAATTCCCTGATCTGATTCCAGCCGATCTGCGGTACTTTTACCTTCCTGCTAAACCTCACCACATCCACATCATATATGCCAAGACCTGTAGTATTACCTTCTTCAGAAGATGCACACATAAGCTGCATCCCGAGACAAATCCCCAGAACGGGCTGTGTTAATTCAGGAATAACCTTGTCGAGACCACTTTCCACTAATTTTTTCATTGCACTGCTGGCTTCCCCCACACCGGGAAAGATCACCTTATCGGCATTCCTGATTTCATTGGGATCATCAGAGAGTACGGCCGAATACCCCAGACGTTCCAGGGCAAACTGAATACTCTGAATATTACCAGCTCCATAGTCGATAATAACGATTTTCATAACATACTCCTTATAAGGTACCTTTTGTTGAAGGCAATATCATTTTGTCCGTATCGCGTTTTACCGCCATTTTGATCGCCTTGGCAAAGGCCTTAAAAATCGCCTCAATTTTGTGATGTTCGTTTGTTCCCTCAGCCTTGATGTTAAGATTTGCCTTAGCACCATCTGTAAAGGATTTAAAAAAGTGAACAAACATTTCAGTGGGCATATCTCCTATCATTTCCCTCCTGAATTCAGCATCCCAAACCAGCCAGTTGCGGCCACCAAAATCGATGGCAACCTGAGCCAGGCAGTCATCCATAGGTAGGCAGAACCCATACCGTTCAATTCCGAGTTTTGACCCTAATGCTTTGTGAAATACTTCTCCCAGGGCAATGGCCGTGTCTTCAATTGTATGGTGTTCATCAATTTCCAGATCGCCCTTAACCGCAATCTCAAGATCTAATTGCCCGTGTCTTGCAATCTGGTCTAACATATGATCAAAAAAAGGAAGGCCTGTTGAGATATTACTCTCTCCTTTCCCATCAAGGTTGAGACGGATCGAAATCTGGGTTTCCTTTGTCTTCCTTTTATGATGTGCTACCCGGTCTTCAACCTTTAAAAAATTGTAAATCTCTTTCCATGAATTGGTCTCCAGGGCTATACAGGCAGTAATTTCTTCCATTCCTGAGCTCAGTTCATCATTCCCCAGATCCGTATTATTATTGATGAAAATCCCTTTCGCTCCCAGGTTTTTTGCAAGTTCAATATCGGTAAGCCTGTCGCCAATGACATAGGAATTTTCTAAGTCGTAGTCTTCAGCAAAGTATTTTGTCAGCAGTCCGGTTGCCGGTTTTCGGGTATCTGCATTTTGTTCAGGAAAGGTTTTGTCGATACAGACCTCCTGAAAAACAATTCCTTCTTTTTCCAGGGTTTTCATGATAAACTCCTGAAGGGGCCAGAACGTATCTTCGGGAAAGGCCTCAGTGCCCAATCCGTCCTGATTGGTTACCATGACCAGTTCATAGGATAATTCCCTTGCAATCCGCCCCAGGTAGGTAAATACTTCAGGATAGAAATCTAACTTTTCAAACGCATCGATCTGCTCGTCAGCCGGTTCCCTGATAAGGGTGCCATCCCTGTCAATAAACAACACTTTTGTCTTGGAGCTGTTTTTCATTTCATTTTATTTAATGCCGTGATTAAACGGTCGTTTTCTGATGGGGTGCCTATAGTAAAGCGAAGGCCATTTGAACAAAGGGCTTGATTAGTGCGGTTCCTTACAATGAATCCCTGATTTAATAATTCCTCGTAGCGCTTGTCGGCGTTATCGACTTTCACAAGGATAAAGTTGGCATCACTGTGATACACTTGTTTCACAAAAGGAAGAGATGCCATTGCCTTTTTTAACTTTTCTCTTTCAGATCGAAGAATGTCGATTTCTTCCTGAATAAGATCCCAGTTCTGCAGGCGATCCATCGCCTTGCGCTGCGTAAGTTCATTCACATTATAGGGTGGTTTTATTCTGTTGAGTATAGTGATCACCTCTTCGGAGGCAAAACACAACCCCAATCTTATTCCTGCCATCCCATATGCCTTGGAAAAGGTCTGAGTAACCACGAGGTTGGGATACTCCTTCAGAGACTCTATCCAGCTCCTCTGTTCGGAGAAGTCGATATAAGCCTCATCAATCACCACCAGCCCATTAAAAAAGCCTAACAGCGCCTCAATTTGCTCTACAGGAATACTATTCCCGGACGGATTGTTCGGGGAGCAGACAAATATGAGTTTGGTATTTACATCCACTGCCTCGTTTATCTTCCTGAGGTTCAGGGTGAAATCAGGATTCATCTCAACCTTTGTATTTTCCACGTCATTCAGGGAAGCCAGAACTCCATACATCCCGTAAGTGGGAGGTACTGTAATCACCTTATCTTTTGCAGGTTCACAAAAGGCACGGAAGAGCAGGTCTAAAACTTCGTCGCTACCATTGCCCAGTAAGATCTTATTTTCATTGATCCCTTTTCTGCTTGCTATTTCAGATTTCAGATTTCGCTGCCTGGGGTCAGGATATCGGTTTAAGCCATTTTCAAAGGGATTTTCATTGGCGTCCAGGAATATTTTTTCTGAACCATCAGATACGTACTCATCCCTGGCCGAAGAATAGGGCGTCATTTTCCTGACGTTTTCTCTTATGAGCCGTTGAAGGTTAAATGGGGATGATTTTTTCTCTGTACTCATCCTAGGCATCTGCTTTAATCGAATTTTTAATACTTTCCAGTCTGAGGGTTACTGCATTTTTATGGGCTTGTAGCCCCTCAGCCTCGGCCATAATTTCAATGGTCTCCCCGAGATCTAATATTCCTTCTTTTGTGATTTTCTGAAAGGTGATGCTCTTCATAAAACTGTCAAGGTTTACGCCGCTATACTGCCTGGCGTATCCATTCGTAGGCAGGGTATGATTGGTCCCTGAAGCATAGTCTCCTGCACTTTCAGGGGTATAGTTCCCTATAAAAACAGATCCCGCATTAATGGTATTTTCAAGATAGTATTCTTCATCTGCAACACACAGTATATAGTGTTCAGGTCCGTATTCATTGATCAGGTCTACGGCTGCAGCCGCATCGGAGATATAGATGAGTTTGCTATTGGATATAGCCCTATTGGCGATTTCCTTTCGAGGGAGATTCCGAAGCTGCAATCTGACTTCCTCCTCAACTTTCTCTAAAAGACCCTTGGAAGTAGTAATCAGCATTACCTGACTGTCAACTCCGTGTTCAGCCTGACTCAGCAAGTCGGAGGCGATAAACTCTGGAACAGCAGTATCATCGGCCATTACAAGCAATTCACTGGGTCCTGCCGGCATATCTATGGAAACGCCATAGCGGGTAGCCAGCTGTTTGGCAACTGTGACATACTGGTTCCCCGGGCCGAATATCTTAAATACTTTGGGGATAGTCTCCGTTCCAAAAGTGAGAGCAGCTATTGCCTGTATCCCTCCTACTTTATACACCTTTGAAACTCCACAGAGAGCTGCTGTATACAAAACCACAGCAGGTAGATTTCCATTTTTGTCGGGCGGACTACACATGACAATCTCGTTGCATCCGGCAAGTTTAGCAGGAATCGCCAACATAAGGATAGTTGAGAATAAGGGAGCTGTTCCACCGGGAATATACAAACCCACTTTCTGAATTGGTTTTTTCTTTTGCCAGCAGCTAACCCCGGGTGAAGTTTCAACCTTGAGCTCTGTTGTTTTCTGAGCTTCGTGAAATTTCCAGATATTGGCATATGCCCTTTGTATGGCTTTCTTTAAAGGCTCTTCCAGGGATTCGGCAGCTGATTGAAGTTCCTGAGGCGTAACTGATGAAGACTCCATGGAGACCCCGTCATAATTCGCTGTATATTCGTTTACCGCCGCATCGCCTCTTTCTTTGACAGCTGAAAAAATGGAACGCACCGTGTTCTCGATGTCATCAACCGTTTGGGTAGGGCGGGCAAGTAAGGATTCCCATTCTTCGCGTGCCGGATTGAAATACTTTTCCATTGGAACTATATTACCATTTTTTCTATTGGACAAACCAGAATACCTTCTGCTCCTGCTTGTCTTAATTCGTCTATTACTTCCCAGAATTTATCTCTGTTGATAACCGTGTGTACTGAGCTCCATCCTTCTTCCGCCAAAGGCAGCACTGTCGGACTACGCATCCCTGGTAGCAAACTGATGATAGTGTCAATTTTATCATTGGGCACATTCATCAGTACGTATTTTGACAATCGGGCCGTGAGTACAGAGCGTATCCGGAACAGTAATTTTGATAATACTTCCTCCTGTTCAGCTCCAATGTTGGGTGACACAGCAAGCACTGCCTCGCTGGTGAGTATTTTTTCTACTTCCTTAAGGTTGTTTTTAAAAAGGGTACTCCCGCTGGAAACTATATCACAGACGGCATCGGCAAGACCGATATTAGGTGCGATCTCTACAGATCCGCTAATAATATGCAATTCGGCTTCAACCCCTTTCTTCTTTAAATACGAGGCTACGGTATTGGGATAAGAGGTCGCTATTCGTTTTCCCTCCAGGTCCCTGACAGATTCATATTTGTTCGACTTGGGAACCGCGAGGGATACACGGCATTTAGAAAAGCCAAGTTTTTCGGCAACTCTCAGGTCTTCTCCTTTCTCAACCAGTACATTTTCCCCTATGATGGCCACATCCACCACCCCGTCTCGCAAATACTGAGGGATATCCCCATTACGGAGATAAAACACTTCCATGGGAAAATTTCTGGCAGATGCCTTTAGCTGATCCTTCCCATTGTCTATGGAGATACCACAGTCCTTTAGGATTTTCAGGGAATCTTCGTTGAGACGACCTGATTTCTGGATAGCGATTTTTAATTTCATGCCTTTTCTTTTATTTAATCTTGAAAAACAAAACCCGTTTGATTGCTCAAACGGGTCCGGATATCGTGTAAATACAACAAATCAATCCTAGCCTGCTTGAGGGCAAGTGAGGAAATGATGATGTGTATTGTTATTTCTCATACTGAGGCAAATGTAGAATTTATTTTAAACCTACAAAAATTTGATTTTACTAATTATTTCCTAAAATCAAAGGCAATCCAGAATCTCCTGAGCCCACTACCACTATTTTGGCATTGGGTGATTCAGAAAGTTTCAGGGTAGCTTCGATTCCCTTGTCCTGTAAAATTTTGTCTGTAAGGGAAGCGCTGAGAATTCGGTTGGCATCAGCCTTACCCTGAGCCTCAATGATCTGCCTTTGGGCCTCTTTATCTGCGGTGATCAGACGAAATTCATATTCCAGGGATTCCTGTTCCTGTTTTAGCTTTCTTTCAATAGCCTCTTTAATAGTTGGGGGCAGTGTAACATCCCTTACGAGAACTTCATTTAGTTGAATATACTGACCATCAACGATCTTTTTAGTTTCCTCAAAAATCTCAGCCTGAATAGCATCCCTTTTACTGGAATACAATTGTTCCGGAGTATAACGTCCTACAACACTACGGGCAGCTGAACGAATTGTGGGTAAAAGTATGCGTTGCACATAGGCCTCGCCTTTCTCCTGATGCAATTTTCCAAGGTCCTCGAACTTAGGCTCAAACCAGGCAGAAGCATCCAGTTTGATCTCCAGTCCATTAGACGAAAGTACCTGCATTTTTTCAAATACTTCCTGTTGTCTTACTTCGTAAACAAAAACCTTGTTCCAGGGAGCTACAAGGTGAAATCCTTCTCCCAGGGGTGGTTCATCGGTAACAACACCATCTCCAAAGGTTCGGTAAAGAACTCCGGCCTCTCCGGAGCCAATAGTGATAGCTGATTTTGAAATCAGAATCACCAATACAATGATGATAAATACTGCGGGTAAAGCAATTTTTGGAAGTTTGTCCATTTTTTAATTTTTATATTAATCCGTTATATTTTCTGATCAACCATTCGGTAGTAAAAGCGAGAATGATTATCGCGAACATTATTTTAAAATCGATCAAAGATACGACATTTTCAATGCTTTTCTGTGTTGGGGCCAGGCCTGGATTTTCTTTGAGTTCATTTAACATATTCTCTATTTCATCAGGGTGATAAAGTTGGCCCCCACTTCCTTCGGAAAGGTCCCTGAGCTGATCAGCATCACTGGAAACGAATAACTGTTCCAGGTTAAACTCCTCGATCGTAAAACGACCTCCTTTTTGCAGGTTTTCGCCTTCTACGGAGACTGAAAAAGTATAATCTCCTTCTTTCAGGTTACCCAGTCCTGCCTCATAATGGTCGCCACTAAACAGCATGGTCTGCTCGCTTTTAAATTCATCAGCTGTACTGTTGATCCTCAATGTTAAAGTGGCATCCTTCTTGAAGACGTAGGTTTCATCCGTAAAAGTTGCCTTTATTTTTTTCTCTGTAACCGCACTGTACAGCTGTTCGTATTCTATCGAAAGTCGATCTCGTTTCCCGTCGGAAGTGAGATATAAAATGATCTTATTTATGAAATTGTCGAAATTGTTGAAATTCTCATCATTGCGGTAACTCTGTACCCTCCACTTCCATATATTCTCTCCAAAGAGATAGGCATGCCTTTCTTTTCCATCAGAAATAATCGGTAATAACGGCTCCTGCAGATTTACACCTCTTATTTGCTGGTCGATTAAACTCTCGTAAGGCTGAGTGATCAGAATTTCACCCAGGCTACCTATGAGAGGGGGGAAATCCTCTACTGAAAAATCCCCTAAATCAAATAGGTCGAACGTCTGATTGAGAA
Organism: Muriicola sp. E247; assembly: GCF_041358175.1. Classification (NCBI taxonomy): domain Bacteria; kingdom Pseudomonadati; phylum Bacteroidota; class Flavobacteriia; order Flavobacteriales; family Flavobacteriaceae; genus Muriicola; species Muriicola sp. E247. The sequence continues at coordinate 214,332 of NZ_JBGKBE010000002.1, read as the reverse complement.
TCGGTAGGATTTCTTCGGTCTGATTTGAATTACTGATCTCCAGCCCTTTCTGCATCCTGTTGAGGTACCGCCAATTGGTTCCGGGACCTGTTAGTGTAAAGGTATTCAGACCAGACTCCTTTAAAAAGTCGTACACCGATTGAAATGCTGGGGTGGGTTGATATAAAATAAATATATCAAACGAACTTAATTCCTCAACCGATGCCCGCGGTGAAAGCAAGGAAACACTTCTTTGGTCATTGCTTTCTATGGCCTTGATCAAAGCTCCAAGATCGGGGTGTAGAACATCAGAGATAAGACCTACCATTGTTTTTTCATCAATTACTTCAATTGGAATACGCCTTTTATTATTCATTGTATTCCGTTCTCCCGGTATAGAATCCACGGAAATGTCAATCATTCGCAGTCCAACTTCAGCGGCCTCCAGGGTAGTACTGAATTTTTTAGAGTTCTCCTCAGGTGTAAGTTGGAACTCATTAGAGTAAACTATCTTACCGTCCATACGGATCCTGAGACGGCTAGCAACGGCTTCATTGCCTTGTAGGGTTACAAAAAGTTCAACGGGAAACCGATTTTTAAGAAATGTATATTTGTTGATATTAACCTGATTAATTCTCAAATCTGCATAACGGGTGGTATCACCTACTACCACTGAATACACAGGATAACTGAGATCATTTCCCATATATTCATAGGCCTTTCCGACGGTCTGATTTCCATCGGAAATTAAAATGGCGAGGGTTTTGTCACGCCCAAAAATATTGTCGACAGATGACAGGGCTCCGGAAATATCAGACACTTCTGCAGAAAAGCTAAGGCTATCTGAACTTAGTAGCTCAGAGCCAAAGGCAAATTTCCTGAGTGTAAATCTTTCGGCAAGAGCCTTATCTTCCAGAATTCGTTCATTCAGAGTCATGATCTGTTCTGAGGCGCCTCCCGATTTTATCGATTGGGAGTCATCGAGGAGTAGAAGGAGGTTATGTTTTTCTAACTGGTAGCCAACATTTGAAATCTTTGGATTAAGCAAGATTAGCAATACTCCAAAAATTGAGATAAAGCGAAGAAAGGCCAGAATCCAGTTGAGCCTGCCTCTTTTTTTTGCCTTATAAAAATATTGCCAGAGAACAATCAGGAGGGAAAAAAGCGCTGCCAGCAGCACGCCAAGTAAGGTTGCCGTTTGCATTAATCATTTCTTTTAGTCGCTTTCTTCAATGGGATACTGCTAAGTGAGCATTCCCCCGTCTACATGGAGAACCTGACCCGTAACATAGGCAGACAAGTCGGAAGCAAGAAACAGACATGCATTCGCAACATCTTCGGGAGATCCTCCCCTTTTCAAAGGAATAGCATCCCTCCAGCTCTGCACTGTCTTTTCATCGAGTTTGCCCGTCATTTCCGTTTCAATAAATCCCGGGGCGATGGCATTACATCTGATATTCCTGGAACCAAGTTCGAGGGCAACAGATTTTGTAAAACCAATGATCCCAGCCTTTGAGGCGGCATAATTGGCCTGCCCTGCATTTCCTTTTACCCCAACAACACTACTCATATTGATGATGGATCCGTGGCGCTGTTTTAAAAAGGTCCTCTGAACAGCCTTTGTCATATTAAATACAGACTTCAGGTTGATTTCTATCACGACATCAAAATCCTCCTCGCTCATTCGCATCAGGAGGTTGTCTTTGGTAATTCCCGCATTATTGATCAGCACATCAATGCCACCAAAATCTTCCAGAACAGCAGAAATAAGGGATTCACACTCTTTGAAAATTGCTGCATTACTCTTGTAGGCTTTGGCTTTTACGCCCATCCCACTAAGCTCTTTTTCCAACTCGGCCGCCGGACCTTCACTGGAACTATACGTAAAGGCTACGTTTGCGCCATGGGAGGCAAATATTCTGGCAATACCTGTACCAATTCCCCGACTAGCGCCGGTAATGATGACATTTTTTCCTTCTAACAGTTTCATAGGATCGTCAATATTCGTTTGATTTCACTCAAAGATACATTTTGTGTCGCGCAAGGCGAAAAAAAAATCCCGAAGTAATCGGGATTTTTATGCAAATACGTTTTTTTATCCAAGTACTTCCTTTACCCTTATTCCGATCTCAGCGGGTGAATCCACAACGTGGATACCGCATTCTCTCATAATCCTTTTCTTTGCTTGGGCGGTATCGTCGCTACCCCCAACAATAGCTCCGGCATGACCCATAGTTCTCCCGGCAGGAGCAGTTTCCCCGGCGATAAAACCAACAATAGGTTTTTTACTTCCACTTTCTTTATACCAGTTAGCAGCATCTGCTTCAAGCTGACCGCCTATCTCACCTATCATTACCACGCAGCTTGTTTCGGGATCATTGATCAATAACTCCACAGCTTCCCTCGTAGTAGTTCCTATAATGGGGTCTCCTCCAATACCTATAGCCGTTGTAATTCCAAGGCCCTGTCTAACCACCTGGTCTGCAGCCTCATAGGTAAGTGTTCCCGATTTTGAAACGATTCCGACTTTTCCTTTTTTAAATACAAAACCGGGCATGATTCCCACTTTTGCTTCTCCCGGGGTAATTACTCCGGGACAATTTGGGCCTATCAGAGTACAATCTTTGTCTTTTATATAATCGTATGTCTTCACCATGTCTTCAACCGGGATCCCTTCAGTAATTGTGATAATTACTTTAATTCCGGCACTGGCTGCTTCCATAATAGCATCAGCTGCAAAAGCAGGGGGGACAAAAATAATGGTCGTATCTGCACCAGCCTTTTCCACGGCTTCTTCCACTGTATTAAAAACAGGTCGATCCAGATGGGTCTGACCACCCTTCCCCGGAGTTACACCTCCTACTACATTAGTGCCGTATTCAATCATTTGTTCTGCATGGAAGGTACCTTCACTCCCGGTAAAGCCCTGCACAATGATTTTGGAATCCTTATTGACTAGTACGCTCATATTGTATTTTTAAATTCGATAAACAAAAATATAGGATTGAAGAGGATCTGAAAAGCAATCCTTTCTTTATTGTTGATTTATTTGTTTGAAAATTTCAGGTATTCTTTTGACATTGGCAAGTTGTTTGAGTTTGTCGCGGGCTTCTTCTGCCGGACTGCCAAAATATGTTTTTCCACCAGCGAGGGATTTGGATACTCCGGACTGAGCGAGAATTACCGCCTTTTTCCCAATCGTTGCTGCACTTGTAACGCCTACCTGCCCCCAGAGGGTAACTTCATCTTCAATGACCACACAGCCTGCAATACCTGTCTGCGAAGCAATAAGACATTTTTTTCCAATCACAGTATCATGGCCAACATGAACCTGATTGTCGAGTTTACTTCCTTGCTTTACGGTAGTATCCCCGGTTACACCTTTGTCTAAAGTACATAAGGCACCGATTTCGACATCATCTTCAATGACTACCCTTCCTCCGGAAAGTAATTTGTCAAATCCTTCGGGGCGGTTTTTATAATAAAATGCATCAGAACCCAGAACTGTACCTGCATGGATCTGTACATTATCCCCGATTACACAGTGATCATAAATGGTGACATTTGGATGGATAAGGCAATTTTCTCCGATGGTAACGTGGTTGCCAATAAAGACATGGGGCTGAATTACTGTGCTCTTGCCAATCTTAGCAGAGGGTGATATACTTGCCGAAGCACTCGCAAAAGGTCGAAAATGTCTGGTTAGTTTGTTGAAGTCGTTAAAGGGTTCATCAGAGAGCAATAATGCTTTCCCTTCAGGACAATCTACTTTTTTATTTATCAGGATGATGGTCGCTTTGGAATTTAAGGCCTTGTCGTAGTATTTCGGATGGTCTACAAATACAATATCTCCGGGTTCCACGACATGTATTTCATTCATTCCCAGCACCTGGAAATCGTCTGCTCCTACAAATTCTATCCCCAGGAGAGATGCGATTTGTTTTAGTGTCTGAGGTTGAGAAAATTTCATATAGTGGTATTATTCCTTGGCGCGTTCCATATAGTTTCCCTTCTCAGTATCAATCTTGATCTTATCTCCTTCATTGATAAAAAGAGGAACATTTACTGAAGCTCCGGTCTCGACAGTTGCCGGTTTAGTAGCATTCGTCGCAGTATTTCCTTTTACACCGGGTTCTGTATGGGTAACTTCCAGTACAACACTTGCAGGCATATCTACAGAGAGAGGCATACTGTCTTCTGTATTGAACATGATGGTCACTACTTCTCCTTCTTTTAATAACTGGGGCGCGTCGAGGGCGCTTTCCTGCAAGGCGATCTGGTTGTAATCGTCCGTATTCATGAAATGGTAAGTAGATCCATCCGCATAAAGAAATTGGTAACTCCGGGTCTCCACCCTTACATCTTCAATTTTATGCCCCGAAGAAAAGGTATTGTCTAACACCTTGCCCGTAGTGACACTCTTTAATTTCGTTCTGACGAATGCCGGTCCTTTCCCCGGCTTTACATGGAGGAATTCAATGATTTTGTATATGTCATTGTTGTACCTGATGCACAATCCCTTTCTGATATCTGATGTATTTGCCATAAATTTTAATTGGTACTGAAATATCCTTTCATAATTCCCCTTTGAGAATCCCTGATAAATTGTAAAATTTCATCACGTTCAGGGGTTGCTTCCATTTCGGCTTCAATGATCTGTACGGCCTGGGAGTTATTGTAATTCTTCTGGTATAATATCCGGTAAATATTCTGGATCTCACGGATTTTATCTGCCTTAAACCCTCTGCGGCGGAGTCCAACAGAATTAATCCCAACATAGGACATAGGCTCTCTGGCCCCTTTTACAAAAGGAGGAACATCTTTTCGAACCAATGATCCCCCGGTGACGAAAGCGTGTTGACCAATGGATACAAATTGGTGTACCGCTACAAGGCCGGCAAGGACCACATTGTCCCCTATGGTAACATGTCCTGCCAGGGTAGAGTTATTGGAAAAAATGCAATTATTCCCTACAAAGCAATCGTGGGCAATATGACAGTAGGCCATTATAAGGCAATTCTTCCCGATGACCGTTTTCATTCGGTCTGAGGTACCTTTATTTATAGTGGCACATTCCCTGATCGTGGTATTATTTCCAATTTCAACCGTTGTTTCCTCTCCTTTGTACTTCAGATCCTGAGGGGGAGCGGAAATCACAGCCCCGGGGAAAATATTACAATTTTTCCCGATCCTTGCCCCTTCCATAATAGTGACATTAGATCCTATCCAGGTGCCCTCGCCAATGGTGACATTGTTGTGGATGGTTGTAAATGGTTCTACCACCACGTTCTTTGCAATTTTTGCACCGGGATGGATATAAGCAAGCGGTTGATTCATTTTATTTCTTTTTCGCTATTTGCGCCATCATTTCTGCCTCACAAACCAGTTTATTATTGGCGTAGGCATAAGCCTGCATGTGACAAATTCCTCTTCTGATGGGCGTGATAAGGCTGCAGTGGAAGATCAAGGTATCTCCCGGAAGTACTTTTTGTTTAAATTTTACATTGTCGATCTTCATAAAGAAGGTCAGGTAATTCTCAGGGTCAGGAACTGTACTCAATACGAGGATTCCCCCGGTTTGCGCCATGGCTTCAACTTGTAATACGCCCGGCATTACTGGTGCTCCGGGAAAATGTCCTACGAAAAACGGTTCGTTCATAGAAACATTTTTCATCCCTACAACATGGGTTTCCGACAATTCAAGAATGCGGTCGATCAACAAAAAAGGTGGACGGTGCGGTAGCATCGCCATGATCTGATGAATGTCCATCAAGGGTGGTTCATTCAGATCGTATTTGGGAACGCTGTTCCGCTTTTCCATTTTTATGATCTTACTGAGTTTTTTTGCAAACTGTGTATTGACGTAATGGCCCGGTTTATTTGCGATGACCTTCCCCCTTATTCTTGTTCCGGTAAGCGCGAGATCACCTATCACGTCTAGCAGTTTGTGGCGGGCAGCTTCATTGGGTTGATGAAGGGTAAGGTTATCGAGGATTCCGTTCGGCTTTACGGAGAGCTTTTTCTTCTTAAAAGCCTTTTCCAGCTTTTTCATGGTAGATTCGGATATCTCCTTGTCTACATAAACGATGGCGTTGTTAAGATCTCCCCCTTTGATGAGTCCGTTTTCAAGAAGCATTTCAAGTTCATGAAGGAAGCTGAAGGTTCGGGCGTCTGCGATTTCTTTTTTAAAATCCGTTAGGCGTTCCAGGGTTGCATTCTGGGTCCCCAGTACCTTGGTACCAAAATCCACCATCGTAGTGACCTGGTATTCCTCTGAAGGGATTACTGTTATTTCGCTTCCTGTGGCTTCGTCCTTATAACTGATCACCTCTTTTACAACGTATTCTTCCCTCTCTGCATCCTGTTCAACAATACCTGCTTTTTCAAGAGCTTCAACAAAAAATTTGGAAGATCCATCCATGATAGGAGGCTCCGGTGAATCGAGCTCAATAATGACATTGTCTATCTCAAGGCCTACAAGAGCAGCCAGAACATGCTCCGAAGTCTGAATTTTCACCCCTCGTTTTTCTAGGTTCGTTCCCCTCTGGGTATTGATAACATAATTGGCATCGGCCTCTATGATTGGTTCCCCTTCCAGGTCGACGCGTTTAAAAGCATAGCCGTGATTGACCGGTGCCGGCAGGAATTTCATTGTGACGTTCTCGCCTGTGTGCAGTCCTACCCCGGTTAATTCTACCTCTTTAGCAATGGTTCGTTGTTTCACCATAGACGTTAATCTCCGTTATTTTTTTCCAGTTCAACAATTCTACCCACCAACTTGGTAAGGTTTTTAAAATGTACATATGATTTATTAAAATCTCCGTAATTCAAGGCAGGGGATCCCTGCAATACTTCATCGTCTTTTACATTACGAATAATCCCGGACTGTGCCTGAATCTTTACCCGGTCACCTATTGTGATATGCCCCACAATCCCCACCTGTCCGCCAATCAAACAGTTTTTTCCAATTTTAGTAGAGCCCGCAACTCCCGTCTGAGCAGCGATTACAGTATGCTCGCCAATTTCTACATTATGAGCAATCTGAATTTGATTATCTAATTTAACACCTTTTCTCAAAATAGTCGATCCCAAAGTGGCCCTGTCTATGGTAGTGCCTGCCCCAATCTCAACATTGTCTTCAAGAATGACATTTCCGGTCTGAGGAACCTTGGAATATTCCCCATTGTTGTTAGGGGTAAACCCAAATCCATCTGCTCCTAGAATTACAGCACTGTGAATCACACAACCATTACCCACCACGGATTCTGAGTAGATTTTAGCTCCGGAATAAATCATGACATTGTCTCCTATCGTGACATTATCCCCTACGTACACATTGGGGAAAATCTTTACATTCATCCCAATCTTTACATTATTCCCGAGATAAGAAAAAGCCCCCAGGTAAAAGTCCTCTCCGTAAGATGCTGATTCGGAAAGAAATACAGGTTCTTCAATTCCTACTTTGTTATGCTTAACATTATTGTAAAATTCGAGAAGCTTTGAGAATGACTTATAGGCATCATCTACTTTAATAAGCGTAGTATTCAGTTCCTGTTCGGGCTGAAAATCTTTATTTACGATGGTGATCGATGCCTCCGTACTGTATATATAGTGTGTATACTTGGGATTGGCCAGAAAAGTAAGTGATCCTTCAACCCCTTCCTCTATTTTCGCAAGCTTGTGGACAGATATTTCAGGGTTACCGTGAACCTCACCTTCTAGGATCCCTGCAATCTGACTGGCTGTGAATTTCAAAAGCTAACTTTTTGGTCTAAGGATTTGATCGCACAAAAGTAAGAAAAATTACGTAACGCTTTTCTTTGGATAGCACATATAATACTTGGTTACGGTTTTGGACAGGGCGTCCAGATTGAGATGGTCCGAAGCCTTTGCCACATCTATAGTTCTGGAATTCGCCATTAGTATGTTGATGTTCTCTTTCTCCCTGTTATAGGCCCTGTTTTCAATAGCCCCTTTAAAGACAAAGTATGTAACCTTTTTGTCGCTGAGTTGATAGGCCGATTTGCAGTCGGATTTTATTTTATCGAACTTCTTTTCCGATACCTCCCTGTTCTTCACCTTTATCTTAAGCAATTCACGGTTGAGGATCATCTTGCTTAATTCGGAGAGAACAAAATCTGGATGGTGTTGCCATGCTTTCAGGGCAGATAGTATATCTACATCATCGAGAGAAGAAAATTTCAATAAGATTTCAGGTGTAAAATTCCCTCGATCTACCTCATTCGCCAGGAAATACCGCAGAGGTTCACTTGCCGGAAGGCTACCGTCATTGGCGTGGACTTCCCTCGCTCTCCGCAATACCCTTATCAGGAGTTGTTCTGCCACAATACCGGTCTTATGGAGATAGACCTGCCAGTACATAAACCTCCTGGCCATCAGAAATTTTTCAACGGAATAGATACCCTTCTCTTCCACCACAAGCGATCCGTCTACCACATTCAACATGGTAATCAGCCGCTCTGCATTAATGTTCCCTTCTGCCACCCCGGTGTAAAAACTATCCCTTTTCAGATAATCGAGCCTGTCCATATCGAGCTGACTCGAAACCAGCTGATTCAGGAATTTTTTGGGATGGGTACCCTTAAAAATCTCTATCGCAACAGTTAATTCCCCATCTAATTCTTTATTTAGTTGCTCCATAAATAATAAGGAGAGCTCTTCATGTGATATGCCGTTAACCAGGCTATGTTCCATAGCATGGGAAAAGGGGCCGTGCCCTATATCGTGCAGGAGGATGGCATAGAGAAGTCCGCTAGCTTCATCATCCGTAATATCAACTTCTTTGTAGCGCAATACCTGTATGGCCTGCTGCATTAGGTGCATGCTCCCCAACGCGTGGTGAAACCTGGTGTGATGTGCCCCCGGAAATACCAGGTAGGACATCCCCATCTGGGAGATTCTCCTGAGGCGTTGAAAGTAAGGATGAGAAATAAGTTTGAACAGCTGGGGGTTAGGAATTCTAATAAATCCGTAAATTGGATCATTAAATAACTTCAGCTTCCTGGTGGTGGCCAATTTTCTGCGCTTTAAGGGGTAAATATAAGGACTAAATGAACACAATTACAATACTGTGGGTAGATGACGAGATTGACATGTTAAAACCCCATATCCTGTTTCTTGAGGAAAAAAATTATAAAGTTGTCACCTGCAAGAGCGGGCAGGATGCCCTGGAGGAACTCGAAAAAAACCAGTTCGATATTGTCTTTTTGGACGAGAATATGCCGGGCCTGTCGGGTCTTGACACCCTCAATGAAATAAAAAACATAGAACCCACCCTCCCCGTGGTCATGATCACCCGGAGTGAGGAAGAGTTTATCATGGAAGAGGCAATAGGCTCAAAGATTGCCGACTATCTGATTAAACCTGTAAATCCAAACCAGATCCTGCTTTCGCTCAAAAAAACCCTGGATCACTCCCGCCTGATTTCAGAAAAAACAACCTCCAACTACCAGCAGGAATTTCGCAAGATCTCCATGGACCTCTCCATGGTAAATACCTATGAGGAATGGGCAGATCTGTACCGGAAATTAATTTCCTGGGAACTGCGCCTTGAGGAAATAGAAGATTCCGGGATGTTTGAGATTCTGGAGTCCCAAAAAATAGAGGCAAACAACCAGTTTGGGAAATTTATAGACAAGAATTACGCCGACTGGTTTAGTGAGGGGGGCGGACCCGTAATGTCTCACACTTTATTTAAGGAATGGATAAAACCGGAATTAGAGGGGCAGTCGACATTATTAGTGGTCATCGACAATTTGAGATACGACCAGTGGATAGCTTTTGAGGATGTGCTTTCCCCTTTTTATAAAAAGATACGGGAACAGCCTTATTACAGTATCCTTCCTACGGCCACGCAATATGCCAGAAATGCCCTTTTTTCGGGCCTGACCCCCCTGGATATGGAAAAGAAATATCCGAAATGGTGGAAAAATGATGTGGATGAAGGAGGCAAAAACCTGTTTGAAGACAAATTCCTGGAATCCCAGTTAAACCGTTTGGGGCTCGATCTGGAATGGGAGTATTTTAAGATCAGCAGCCTAAAACAGGGCAAGCAGCTGGTACAGAATTTTAATAGCCAGAAAAAAAATGACCTCACGGTGATCGTCTACAATTTTGTGGACATGCTCTCCCATGCAAAGACGGAGATGGATGTGATAAAAGAACTGGCCTCCAATGACAAGGCGTATCGTTCCTTAACCCAGAGCTGGTTTAAAAATTCGCCCTTACTTGAGATCATACAAAAGGCCAGGAGCCTGGGAATGAAGCTGATCATTACCACGGATCATGGCACTATCAACGTAAAACAACCTTCCAAGGTGATTGGCGACAGGGAAACCAGCCTTAACCTGAGGTATAAGACCGGGCGAAGCCTATCTTATGACGCCAGGGATGTACTGGAAGCCAAGGATCCCTCCAGGATTAATTTACCCAGTATAACCATGAGCAGTTCCTTTATTTTTGCGAAGAACGACCTTTTCTTTGCCTATCCTAACAATTATAACCACTACGTAAGTTATTTCAGGAATACCTACCAGCACGGAGGCGTTTCCCTGGAGGAAATGATCATCCCCTTTGTGGTGTTGCAGCCGAGATAAAGGCAGGTATTAAATTAAATTACCCTTCCAGGTAGGATCCTCCCAGAACTTCGGTGACAGCATCATCGGTGCCTATGGAAAGGGAAATATGGAGATTGAGGCTAAAATTGTTCTGGTAATAGTAAGTCTTACGTCCCCGGTCATAAGCAATCATAGCTTCAAAGTCGCGCAAATACTCTATCAGATTATAAATGGAGCGTTCACTAATATTCATTTTACTGGCTAATTCGTACGGAGAACCCGTACATTCATTTTCGATAAGCGAATGAATTCGTTGCAAACGCTCCAGTGTTTTGATGGTGTTCATAGGTTTAAGTTTTGAACCGAAGAACTGCTGAAAGTTATAATGAATTAAATATATAGATTATTTTCTATATTATCAATATCTTTGTAATAACTTTTATTCCTCTAATACATTCGAAAGACACTATTTGTAGTATACTCATGAATTTGCTATATTTGACAACATAAATAATAAAATATAGACTATTTACTCCTTATGCTTAAAACGATTGACCGCCTGATACAATTCATCAACCAAGCCGGTCTTAGCGCGCGGCAGTTCGATCTTTCGATCGGGGCCAGCAATGGATATACCCTACGGATGAAAAAGAACAGGGCTTCTATAGGTAGTGATGTAATCGAGAATATTTTAAGGATCTATCCTCAACTTAATGTAGTCTGGCTCCTTACGGGAGAAGGGACTATGCTCAAAGAAAAATTAGAGCCTTTACCTCTTGATTTCGACCAGCTTCCAAGTGACAAGCAGGAAGAAATAGAAACTATTATTGAGAATAAAATCAAGGAGCGGCAACAGGATGAATTGCAACGGTTGATGCAGGAGATTAGATCTGAATTAAAAAAGACTTAAAGCAAAGAGCCTTTCTTAAATTCGAGACGCGCTGAAAGTTCTTGTTCCAGGGCTTTTAGTTGTTCGCGATATGCTGCTTTAGAATGATCACTTTTTTTACTTTTTAATTCCGAAATTGTCTTGGCCAATTCTTTTGGATAATCACTTTTCAACTCCTCCAGAATTGTCTCGATTTCCTCATGTATATCTTCGTACATGGTAAGTATATTTGTCCTATTCTTTACCAGTTTTGAAATCATTAGTACAATAACAATATTTAGAAGGACTAAGGGTAAGACACGAAGGTTACTAAAAGAATCCAATATACTTGTTTCCTGAAAGGTTTCCCAGAATTGATAGGAAAAAAGAAATAAGGGAGAAAGTATTGCATAACGCCACCAATAGGGACTGTCAATAAACCAAATGGATAAAAACAGTACGACAATTAGTTTGCGGCTAGCAAACCAAACTAAGGTCATGACATCATTAAATCCGTGACTATGGATTTCAAAGCTAAAGATTTCTATAGTTGTAACGCCAGAAGGCAATAGATAAGGCATAAACCATAGAAATATCATCAAAATGAACAAACAGACAAAAACAGAATTTAAGTTGTTTTTTCTTCGATTTTTTTCATGCTCATACTTTTTATCAATAAGTTGATTGGCCTGCTCTTCTAGGAACGAAAACAAGTAAAATACCTTCTTTAAATAAACATCGAGAGAATCACTTGATCTACTACGCTTGGTCGTAACAATCTTTCTTTTTAAAACCCGATAATTGGCACTTTTAATATTCTTGCAAGCATCCAAAAATCCAAATTCTAAATATTTTCCATTTACAATATCTGGTGTTTTTAAATCAATAAACAATTGTAATAAAACAAATATTATAATACATACCAGAGCCTTAAATGAGAAAACAGATTCAGCAAATGTTTGAAAAACATCCAAAGTATAAAGGATTGACATGAAGTAAGCTGTAGTTAAAACTAGTAGTAAGTACCTCCATTTATTTAATGTTGTAAAGAAAAACGCTAACAGTAATACTAATGGCACTATATCATTTAAAAGCATCCAGAAAAATATTTCATTGTTATTCAACCAGTTGTGAATTTTTATACCAAGTATTTCAAAATTTTCAGTTTTACCGTTAAATAAAAGGTGTAAATAAACCAGCATAGGTGATAAAATAATCAGTAAGGCAATTAAATTTCCTTTGACATATTTTCTCTCCCAAATTTTCATACCTATTTCAAATCAAAGATATTTACACCTTCATTCTTCTATTGAATGATAAAACCGTTGGTATAGACGGTAGAGAACAAAAGCGAATAGACCATTAAACTATTTAAATATAGTGTTTTTTATGATATGGAGAAAATAATCTATACTAAAAAAGAAATAAGTACTGCCGCTGCAAGAGTCATTTCCACAATCCCTGAGCACAGTATTATATGCTTAAGTGGGAGTATGGGAGCGGGAAAAACCACCTTTATCAATGCTCTGGTAAAACAACTGGGGGGCGAAGAACAGGCCTACAGCCCAACTTTCGGATTAGTCAATGAGTATCATTACCAAAATGGCGACCTGCTGGGTTATCATTTTGATTTTTACCGTTTGATCGATCCGGAAGAAGCGTTGGACCTGGGCCTGGAGGATTATCTTGCCAAAAACGTTTGGGTCTTTATCGAATGGCCTGAAAAAGTGAGTGATTTGCTGCCTGATGAATGTATTCATCTGTCTTTAAAGATTCTCGATCCTTACACCCGTGAGCTTACTCTGCCAACACCCTAAGCTGAAATTGGACTTTTTCATCCCCCTGCAAACGGCAATCAGAATCGATTAAGTGCAGTTTTCTTCGTTAAAAGGTAAAATTTTATCGATAATCTGTATTTTAATTCATTTCCTTTCCCTATATTTGAATTGAGAATGAAAATGAATCCTGAATTTTAACACTATTTACGATGAACACTAAAAAATTACTTTTTGCTTTTGCTGCCATGTTAGTTTTAATTGCTGCTGCCTGTACGCCCAATACAGCTGAGGATGATCAATTGTATGAAAATGCAGTTGACAAAACTAAACTCACAAAAAAGATATAATTGTAAAAATCCCATTATCTTTTAAAATATTAATTTCATAATTTAAAGGGGCGACCAAATAAGTCGCCCCTTTTTTCGTTACTGAAAATAGAAGAATATTAATATTCGTCTATTATGAGGATAAAATCAAGTAAAAAATCGAAAACGCGTAGAAGATTTATTATAGAATCTATCGCGATTTTTTTGATTATAGCATCCCCTTTCATTTATAAGATTCACGTTTATTTTTCAGAAGATCCAGAAGCTACATTCTCACTTTTTGGATATATAGTAGACAATAATGGGTTTCCTGACTTAAGTACTTATGTATGGTTTTTAATGAGTAAAATTGTTCCTATATACCTTTTGGCCATATGGTTTTTTACCTGTAAGCACTGGTGGTATCATATCATTTTGATCCCACTTTGTATGTATACATTTCAACTGTTCGAAGTAATCTATTCAGAAGATAAATTCATAGACACTGATAATGTAATGTGGTTGTTACCAATATGTATGGTTGTTATTCCTTTTGTATACTTTATCAGGATCAAATTATATGACAAGTACGTCCATGGGATCGACCTGGAAGCCATGGATGCAGAATTACAGTCCTTTAAAGAGGGAGAAAGTGCTGACCAAAAATCGCAAACTTTAGATTCTGAAAGTCCATCCGATAAGATCGATCTATCAGAAAAAGTATCTAAAAGAACCTTATCCAAGATGTTTAGGCAGTTTCAGCATTCCCTGAAAAATCTCTTTAATATTTCGCTCTGATCCCTACTTGCTTTTTGTAAAGACTTCAATAACTATTCCCAGCAAACCCTTAGATAGCCTTATGGAGTATCAAGGTTTTTTGAATTTTTGCAACTTATTCTTTCGCGAATTTTGTTGTAATTTTGAGTAAAATGGGTTTTGTCTTATCTTGCCCAAAAGCATTATGAACCAACCGTCCTCCCCTTTCAGCAAACAGGAACTCATCCCCCAGGAAGAAACCCTGGAAATTTTAAAACAAAAAGGGGAACTCTTTATCGGTATTCCCAAAGAAAATCAGTTTCAGGAAAAACGGATCTGCCTTACCCCAGATGCGGTCAATGCCCTTACGGCCAACGGACACCGAGTGCTCATTGAATCCGGGGCCGGCGATGCCGCTAATTTTACCGACCTGGATTATACACAGGCCGGGGCCACCATCACCAAAGACACTAAAAAAGTATTTTCCTGCCCCCTGCTTTTAAAAGTAGAACCCCCTACCCTCTCCGAGATACAATTTATCAGTCCGCAGACAACCATCATTTCTGCCCTGCAGATCAAAACCCAGTCGAAAGCCTATTTTGAAGAATTGGCAAAAAAACGAATTACCGCCATCGCCTTTGAATTTATCAGGGATGAAGATGGGAACTACCCGGCTGTAAGATCGCTGAGCGAGATTGCAGGAATTTCAAGCGTACTTATTGCCGCTGAGATCATGGCCGCCACAAACAAAGGCAGTGGCCTGATGTTTGGTAACATCACAGGTGTACCTCCCCTTGAAGTCGTGATCCTTGGAGCAGGAACCGTGGGGGAATTTGCCGCCAGATCCGCTATAGGGCTGGGAGCTAACGTAAAGATCTTTGACAACTCCATTACCAAACTGCGCAATGTTCAAAGCAATCTCCAGCAGATCGTCTACACCTCTACCCTGCAACCTAAAAATCTGCTTAAATCATTAAAACGATGCGACGTGGCCATCGGCGCCATGCGTGGCAGAGACCGCTCCCCTGTGGTAGTGTCTCAGACGATGGTGGAACATATGAAAAAAGGCTCGGTGATCATTGATGTGAGCATCGATATGGGCGGTTGTTTTGAAACAAGTGAGCTCACCACACACGACAAGCCCATCATTAAAAAATTCGGGGTGCTGCATTACGGAGTGCCCAATATCCCTGCCCGATATCCCAAGACATCATCGGTGTCTATCAGCAACATCTTTACACCCTATCTCCTTAAAATAGGGGAAGATGGCGGCCTGGAGAATTCCCTGCGTTTTGACAAGGGGTTAAGGAACGGACTATATCTTTACCACGGTATTCTGACCAACAAAACCGTCGGGGATTGGTTCGACCTGAAATACAGTGATATCAACTTCCTAATCTTTTAACATGGCCTTTCTGAAACGCCTGGGATTCTATTTGATAGGCCTTACCATCGGAATTATTTTTCTTACATTTTTCCTTAAAAAGAAGACCTCAGAAACCGGAACCGAATTCTGTTATTTTCCCAATTGCCGGGTGCTGAAGGAATTGAGATCAAAACCTCTCACCTACTCAGCCAACACGGAGGAGATGATGGACGACATGAAGATTGATACCCTCACTATTCAATACCTGCTTCGTGAAGGGGATGTAAATTTCTCAGAGAGCGATACCAAAGCTCAACCCTGTAAAGTGTTTCTTGTGGAGGGGCAAATTCAGGAAAGAGAGGCTTCCCTCCTATTTAAAAACTGCGATAGTACTACCATACTGGAGTCGATAGAATTCAATCCCTAACCAGCGTAACCTTATTTCCTTTATTCTTCCGGTGATACTTTTTATAAGTTCCCATAAGTTGATCCCAAAAAGTAAAATACAGCCCATAGTTAACCCTTGCATTTTGGTGGTGATAATTGTGATCTGAGGCTGTGTTCTGCCAGGATCCCAACCTCAATAAAACAGGATCGAATCCCAGATGGATATACACATCGTAAAGGGTCATAAAACTGATAAAAGCAATAAGGGTATACTGATGCCAGGGCAACAAGAACACAATGATGGGAATCACACCCATACTTAAAACGGCTTCAAAAGGATGAAATGAAAAAGCAGACCAGGGCGTAGGATTCGTAAACTGGTGATGCACCTTGTGTATAATGCGAAACAGGGATTTGTGATGTATGAGTCGGTGTGTCCAGTAAAAATAAGTGTCGTGCAGAAAAACCATCAGCAAGAAGCTCAGAAAGGCATAAGCAAGTCCGTAATCTGAAATATTTTTGTAGTGCATGGTACTGCCCTCCTGAATCCAATCGAGAAAGATCCATATTCCCAACCCATAGATAAGCAGGGTAAGCAGGGAATACAAGATTTCCCTGCGGATTTGAGATCCCAAAGGTCGTTTCTCCTGAATTTTGGTTCTCTTTAGCCTCCTCCCCGGAGCCACATAAAAAACAAGAAATGGAATCCCGGCCATTATAAGGTATCGCAACACAAAAAGAAGAGATACCAGTAACCAGAGCTCTATGGATGATAATTTCGCTTCCATATTCAAAATTCCGGACAACCTGATGTTGTCATTTGTTCTAACTTTTCTTCTATGTCGGGGTCGAGGATATTTCCCGACTTCCGATGACAAAATGTACATGGATTAATGTCGCCATCCGTATCTACATACAAACCTTTTTTTCCCGAACTATAACAGCCGTGTTTTCGTTGATAATATCCGTGGTAAGTAATTAGCGGATAATCAAGATATCCATTGGAGAAGTTCATTTTTAAAAATGTGTTTTCCAGTAATTTTATCTGGCCATCATTTAAGGAAACCTCCTTGCCCTTATAATGTCCTACATTTTTGGGTTCCAGGAATTGTACAAAATGCACTCCTGTATCTTTAGCCAGATCCATATATTTTCTGATGTTCTCCTCATTGACGAATTCTTTTGTCATACAAATGGAAAAGGCAACTACAAGGCCATTGTTTCTTGCATTTTTAGCCCCTTCGGTCGCCCAATAAAATGCGTCTTTATAATTTCTGAAGCTGTTATGAGCCTCTGCTTGGTAATGATCGAGGCTAATAAAAACTCCTGTAAGTCCGGCCTCTTTTAACCTCCTTGCATTTATACTGGTCAATTTCAGGCCTGAGGTATTCATCCAGAAGTTGGTTTCTTCTGTTGCCTTTTGCATCAGAGAAATCAGCGTATCTATTTTAAGCATGGGCTCCCCTCCTGTAAAATGGAGCTGAGCAGTGCCAAAGTCTTGTAACCTCTGTACCGTGGCCTGAATTTCTGCTGTAGTCCTTGTTTCCTTTTTATTAAGAGACTCCCATTCATAACAGTGTTCACATCTTAAAGCACACTTCTTTGTTATGGCAAGAAAAACATGATTAAATCGAAAGGCAGCCGTATTATTCTCTTTAAAATTTTTTAATTCGGAGGCGATAAAGCGTTCATAAACCTGGTCATTCCAACCCGGGGTGAACAAGCCCATATAGTATTTTCCGTCTACAAAAGCCATTTTATTCAAAACATGATCTCCCAGAAATCGTCTTCTCAACTTGATTAGAAAACGCAGCCCCTTTATCCAATCTAAAGGATTACGATACTGTCTGATGAGAATTTTCAGCAGGCTTAACTTAAGTTTCAGATGTATCAGGGCCTTCTCCTTCCCGGAAATGATAGAACTCCGTCTCAAATTGAGAGGGCTTTCCTCCTTAGTAAGAATATCCTCTTCAACAGACCAATTTCCGGTGCTTGTTAAAGGCAGGGTATTTGCGTTTCTTTTATCGAATAACATAGCCTTCTTTTTTAGATTGGAACGTGTTAAGGATACGGTGGTATTCGTTTTCAGAGAATCTAGTAAAGGCATTGGGATTCTTAAATTTCCGGAGTTCACTGAAGTCGGGCACCCCCTGGTAATCCCTGACATAGGTATAGTAGCCCCGGTTCTTCAGGAAATAGGAGTAAGAATACTCACTATCTGTTGATGGGGATAAAAAACGTATTTCGACCCGGTCACCCACATTTTCCTGAGTGAGATATTGTTCATCCTCGGCTTTCAATAGGTGCGTGACCTCTTCCCCCTTATCAGTAACTGCCTGATAAGGATCAAGGAGAACCGACTCATAAGGGAGGTCAACCTCATAGCCAATCCCGATATAGTCTACTTCCCAGAACATATAGCCTGTTTCGAGTTTCACCTCTACCTCCTCCTGCTCTATTCCTGCAAGATCAAGTGTAAGTCCCAGGTCTCTAAAAGCCAGGGGCCCCACAGAAGAGATTTGGTCTACAATCTCCCATTGACCGTTCTTTTTAACCGAGACTGTAAGAGGAATGTTTTGTTCCTGGCTCCAGGTCCGGGCTTCTTCCTCTGTTGTATTAAGCTGGGATTCCTGAAATGTGTTGTAATAAACCCCAAATTTTTCATTGAATCTGCCGAAAACATAATCGAGCCACAGGGAATTTTTTGCGGTTAAATAAAGCTTGGCTTCCCTGCTATCCTGCGGCTTTGTAAAGGTAAAAACCACATTTCGTTTGCTGTTCTTTGTGGGTATGGGCGTATCAAATTGATAGGAATGACCATCCGCCTCCAATGCCGGTTCACGATCCTGAATCCTTCCATCAACAAACACCTGGTCCGGACTTTGCACCTCGTCATAAAGAATTACTTCTCCCTGTTTATCGAGCAAGGCTTTTGTGTTTTCAGGGTGTTTAACCATCACGAGCTGCGCAAGATCTGTGTGTTGTATTTCGAGGAGTTCATTTGTGATCTGTATACGGAACTCTCCGTCAGATTCGCGCAACGATGGTAATGGAAGGTAATCGGTCTGCTGAGCATTTTTTATAATATTGCCCGGATAAAGCTCCCCGGAAAAAACCAATCCGTCTCCACTATCAGAATAGACAAAGGGACAGGAGCTTTTTGTAAGCGCTACCACAACCAGCAATAATGCAAATACTCCTATAGTCCCCAGGGCCGCATTCAGAACGGTTTTGCCACCATTTTTATTGGTAATGGCGATCGTCTCAATGTCTTCTATCGGCATGGTAGTAGCCCCTAAAGCCATTGGTTCCCCATCCTTTAGGTAGATGTGGACCTCATTGAGGGGACTTGACTTTTTATTTTTGTAGCGGTATGATTTACCCGGCTTTATTAAATCTCCCTTCATATGCTCTTGTGAGAGGAGCGCAGTTGTGCCGGTAAATTCCATTGTATCCTCATTTACCTCCGGATTTGCCAAATGTAGCAAAGCCTGATTCTTGTGGAGAATGATGTATTTGTCGGCTTCATTAAAGGCCTTGATTTGACTTGCCATCTCCTCATTGTTTTGAGAGGGAACAGATTTTACCCTGTAATACGAGCATCCGGTACTGAGGTTTAGAAAAGCCAGGGTGAGCAATACAGAAAAGGCCGACCTAATCTTGCTGTCATTTTTAAAAAAATGTAGGGGTCTGAAATTTAGTTTGGATGTAGCTTTCATAGTATAGCGTTTTAAGGGTCTTAACCCCAATTCGGTTGGGAAAAGAGAAATAAGACTACTCCAAACTAAGGAAGCTTTACAAAAGGGAAGTCCGAAATTATGTTTCCAGCATAATTCAGGATAAGTCCATATGCTGTGCCCGGAAATCACTGGGAGTTTGCCCTGTGAATTTTTTAAAAGCCAAGTAGAAGGTCGACTTAGAATTAAAGCCACATTCTAAGCCTATGGCGACGATGGTATAGGGCTTGAATGTGGGATCTGACAAAAGTTTTTTTGCCTGTTCTATTCGATACTCATTGATATAATCTGAAAAATTTTGCCCGCTGTATGCATTGATCAGTTTTGATAAATGTCCGGGGCTTATCGAAAGTTCGGCTGCAAGTTTTTCCATACTCAACAGCTGATCGAGGTATTTCTGATGTTCTAAAATGTGTTTTTCTAACACCCTGAAGCTCTTATCGTGTTTCTCATTGATAAAATCCGACTTCTGAATACTCCTCCTGTCTGATGGGTCTTTTTCCAATAGCTGATTAGCAAAGGACTTACGCAACAGTATCCGGTCCTGGATAATGGTATACCTGAATAATCCCTGATACCCAATCCAATACAGTAAAACAGAAGTGGCAAGGCGCAAGGGATAGTAGGCAGATTCACTTCCTGTGGTATTGAAAACCGCAATCGCAATTATCCACAGAAGAAAAACAGCGCTCCCCAGAATCAGAAACAATTTTATCCATTTAATATCATCAAAACCTAAAATTTCGGAATAAAGGGATGATTTTTTAAAAACAAGAATGATTGCTTTTAAAAATATAAAGAGGGAAAAAACAGCATTTATTATTTCCTCTACAGCGGTATATGTTGCGATGATCTCCACATCCCCTGAGGTACTGCCATAATAAACATAGGCGATCAATACAGACCTGATAAGCAATTCAAAAAGCAATATGGCCAAAGCCAGTTTGATATAGGTCCTCAGGTGTTCTTCTACATTGAGGTAATGCACAAGAAAGGAATAAAAGCTAGGCAAAATAAGGAGGTACCAGGGAACCAACATATGCTTTATATAAAACAATCCGGAAGAATAACCAGAATCAATTAGCCAGGCCTGGAGGTTATTCAAAGAAATAAAGAGTACAGTAAGTGTTAGGAAGAGAATAACCGGACCTATTTTCTTTTTCAGTAAAAAGGTAACAGCAAAAAAAATGAAACCCTGAATAGCCCCTGCGATAAGTAAAAAGTTGATAATCGCTATCCAGTTCATTGGTCATGTGGTTGATCGCGTATAAATATATAAAAGAATACCTCTTCTTATATTCATACCCACGGAAGTCGATCTATCTCAACCGCCGGACAGAATACAGGATTGAGTTAGGCATAGGACTCAACGAAGCTGAGACGGGCCTATATTTTTCTCCTTTTCCTTTCTTTTTTCAGCAATTCCAATTCCCGGTTGGTTTGTCCTGCGACCGAGGTATTTTCCTCTGCTCTTCGGATAAGATAGGGCATCACATCCCGTACAGGGCCGAAAGGCAGGTACTTGGCTACATTATAGCCTTCTGCAGCAAGGTTGAAGCTGATATGGTCACTCATCCCAAATAACTGTCCAAACCACACTCTATGATCATCTTTGGCGATCTTGTTCTCTTCCATCAGTTGCATGAGGAGATAGGAACTCGCTTCATTGTGTGTCCCTGCAAAAAGGGAAATAGAATCCAGGTGCTGGACAATAAATGAAATGGTCTTGTTGAAATTTTCGTCTGTTTCCTTTTTGGATGCACATATCGGAGATTTGTAGCCCATTTCTTCGGCCCTTTCATTCTCTTTTTCCAGATAGGCGCCCCTTACAGCTTTAATTCCCACTTTAAAGCCATCTCTTTCAGCTCTTTCCATCAACCCTTTCAAATAGTCGAGCCGGTCCCAGCGATATAACTGAATCGTATTGATGACAACCGCTTTTTTCTTATTGTATTTTCGCATCATTTCCTCAACCAGTTCGTCGGCTGCGTCCTGCATCCAGCTTTCTTCTGAGTCGATAAGCAGGCATACGTCAAGATCAAATGCTTTTTTACATGTAATGTCGAAGCGGTTGACCACCCTTCCCCACTCTTCCTCTTCTGCTTTAGTGAGTTTCTTGCCTGAACTTAATTTCTCATAAAGATGAAACCGGCCAAAGCCGGTAGGTTTAAAAACCGCAAAGGGGATGGCTTCCCTTTCCTTTACGAAGTCGAGTATCTTCAGGGTCACCTCCAGGGCGTTGTCAAGAGGATCTTCAGTGTCTTTGCCTTCCACTGAGTAATCGAGAACAGAACACACCCCCGCCTCCCATAATTTATCAACGGTGGGCATACAATCCTTCTCATTGACTCCCCCACAGAAATGATCAAAGACGGTAGCGCGAATTAGTCCTTCCACGGGCAGATGGGTCTTTATGGCAAAATTGGTAACGGCTGTCCCTATTCGTACCAGCGGCTGATTAGCGATAAGTTTAAACAGGAAATATGCTCTTTCTAATTCGGCGTCGGATTTCAGCGCAAAGGCAGTCTTTGTATTTTCAAATAATTCAGGCATTTTATTACATTTAACACAGTTCCAAATATAATCACTCAAATAATATCCATATGCTAAAAAATTGCCTTTAATTTGTCTCACTGTTCACCTCAATAATCCAATATTATAATGGAATCGATACTGACCGAAACCTATTCCATCTATTTCAACGAATCGGCCTATGAGGCTCTCAACCAACACCTTAAAAGGGAGCGATATTCTAAAATATTTATCCTTGTAGACGAAAACACTCACAGGGATTGTCTTCCTGTATTCCTTTCTGCCCTGGAAACAAAGCTGGATGTGGAAATTATTGAAATGGAGGCGGGCGAAATGAATAAAACCATAGAGACCTGTGTACAAATCTGGCATACCCTGTCAGAGCTTGGGGGTGACAGGCGAAGTCTGATGATTAATTTAGGCGGAGGTGTGGTAACGGATCTTGGAGGATTTGTGGCTTCTACCTTTAAGCGGGGGGTAGATTTTATCAATGTTCCTACCAGTCTGCTGGCCATGGTTGACGCGTCTATTGGTGGAAAGACCGGTGTTGATCTGGGTGTTTTAAAAAACCAGGTGGGGGTCATCAACCAGCCTCGAATGGTTCTTGTGATGGTCGATTTTTTAAATACCCTTGACAAGCGCCAGCTAAGAAGTGGTTTTGCCGAAATGCTAAAACACGGGCTGATCACCAGCGAGCCTTATTGGAGCAAGCTTAAGGAAATACGGCTGCAGGATTCTCTGGATGAGTTTATTTACCAGTCTATTGAAATTAAAAATGAAATTGTATTACAGGATCCAAGGGAAAATAACCTGAGAAAAATTCTCAATTTCGGTCATACCCTCGGTCATGCCATTGAATCCCATTTCCTGAAAAAGGACGAAAAGACAGCTCTACTTCATGGGGAAGCCATTGCAGTAGGTATGATCCTGGAAGCCTATCTTTCGAGCAAGCTAAGCGGATTGGGACCACATCAGCTGGAAGATATAAAACACACCCTTCTGGAGCGTTACAAAAAAGTGAAATTCACCGAAGAGGATAAAGAGGCGGTACTATCCCTTTTAATATTCGACAAGAAAAATTCACATGGCCTTGTCAATTTTGTACTTCTGAAATGTATAGGTGATACGGTGATCGATCAGCGGGTTCCCCACAAACTTTTTATGGAAGCATTTGCATACTACGAGGAATAAGCTTTTCATATACTAAAAATCGGCTTTTACAACTCTTTCCCCTTCCCGGGAGAAAAATATTCTAGATTAGAATTGATTATCAGGCCTATACGTAAAGCCTAAATAACCAACCTAATGAAACGAATATTAATCGACCACAAGAAATTAGATCAGGCCCTGGCTGTCCGACTCGTAGAAACGTATCCGGATGGTTATGGGGATGATGACATCATTGCCTTTAAAAGTCCCAAAGGGGAATTCGTAGAAGCGGTGGAACTCAGAACTGAAGATGCACTTTACCTGGTTAAGATCAGCCAGAGCCTAAGTCACTTTATTGCCAATTTTGAAGAAAATGGTGAACTGGATATTGAGGAAAGCTATAAGCCGGCCACTGAAAAATCGGAGTTGGAGCTGAATATGGAAACCGAGATTGAGGAGGAAGAACTCGACTAATCCTTTAGATAACGTTCTCTGAGGATATTACGGTGATGTCGCTGATGTCCGCAAATGATAAATCCAAGTGCCGCCACACTCATATTTGAATTACTGGCAACTCCTTTTCGTTTCAGGATATCTTCTTCAAAAGACTCATACAAGGTGATGGTCGATTGCCTGATTGCCTTATACTCTTCAATAATCGAATCGAGGCTCCTGTTTCCTGCCCCTGATTGTGGGACATACAGATCCTGATCAAATCCGGGAAGAGGCGTCTGATCCTTCCTGGCAAAACGCAATGCCCTGTACTGGAAAACCCTTTCCGAATCGAGAACATGTAAAAGTACTTCCGCCACGGTCCATTTGCCTTCGGCATACTGGTAATTGAGTTTGTCTTCAGGAATGCTTGCCAGAAATTGCGGGTAGTTCTTTATCTGCTTATGAAGGGTTTTCATCAAATCCACTTCCCCCAGTGCCTCAATATATGCCCTGTAGTAAGGATTGTATTCGTGCTCCTTAAGTTCGGATGTTTTCATAAAATGGATCAGCTGGTAGCTAAAAAAGTGTTCCTTAACAGGGTTTAAAGCTCATTAAAGATAGTATGCATGAGCCTCTTTTTATCATTGATACTCTCTTCAAGAGAAATCATAGTTTCCGTTCTGCTTATACCGTCAATGTCGTCAATCTTAAAGATGATATTCTTGGCATGGTTGGTATCTTTCGCGCGGATCTTGCAAAAGATATTGAATTTACCGGTGGTGATATGGGCAACAGTAACATTTGGAATCTGATTTAAGCGCTCCATCACAAACTTGGTTTGATGTGTTTTTTCAAGAAATATTCCAACATAGGCGATAAAAGCGTAGCCTAGTTTTACGTAATCCAGGGTTAATGATGAGCCCTGAATTATACCCGCTTCTTCCATTTTTTTCACCCTAACATGCACAGTGCCTGCGGAGATCAATAATTTCTTGGCTATATCAGTAAAGGGAGTCCTGGTATTATCAATCAGCATATCCAGGATCTGGTGATCAATTTCATCTAATTTTACTTTTCCCATAATAAGAATATTTTCGGCTAAAATAATCAATTATCAAAATATACGTAACGAATGAGCATGTTTTTTGAAAGATGTGTAATTTCGGCTCATTTTTTAACGCTTATCTCTTCAGAAAAAGTCTTGTGATCTCTTCTTTTTGCCTGAGCTTTTCCAGATCCCCTTTATTTATACAATCAAAGGTCTGGTGACCATAATACTCCGGGAGCGTTCCCTCCTTCTCGATATACGGTCTGAAACGAATTCCGTCAGAATTAAGTTCCTCCCTAAATAGAATTCCTGCAGAATAAGGAGGCAGCTCCTTCTTTTCAAGAATCTGGGTGTTTCGAATAAGAAAATCAAAAAACAACTTTTTGTTCTCGGGTATATCGAAATAATTTGATTCCCTCTCCACCTGATATGTATCAAATGCAATAGCCTCCAGTGCAGTCCAAAGGGCTTTATAGACGAACATCCGTGTTTTTTCCCTATTGTAATCCTCCGGATAGTGCCCCGCCTCTACTAGTATAGTAGGAGTTCCAGACATTTGGAAGGCATCCCCTACGCAGTTAGGGTTAAAGGCATCGTCATATCGTCCAACCTGACCAGGAATCAAATCCTGCAATTCCCTGTTCATACACGTAATTACTTTCATTGCGCTTAGTCGACTCCCAGTCACCTTACGACCAGGATCTGCTGCCGGAGACAGAAATGAAAGCGTAGCCGGCTTGGGAAAAGGACCCGCGCTGAAGATCGTCCGCTGGTCGTGCAGGTTAAAACAAAAATCCGGAGCAAATGCTTCGAATTCTCGTCTTAAAACAACACTTTCAGGCTGCGACAGATCCTGGGCATCCCGGTTCAGATCCACTTTGTTTGCATTTTCGCGGGTATAGGCATGGGCACCGTCAGGATTCAACATTGGGAGGATTGTCAGGGTAATTCGTTTGAGCAATTCATCCGATTTATCAGAACCATTATAAAACGTATTGAGCAAATCGAGTACTGCTTTAGTGGTCGTAGATTCATTTCCATGCATCTGTGACCACATCAATATTTTAACCGGCCCTTCACCTAAAGTTATTTTATCTATGGAAATACTCTGAATGGATATGCCTGCCTGAGCAACTTTAAACCGGGTTTTAATTTTATCCAAAAAGGGACGAATGTGATCATGATGCACATAGCGCCCACTTACAGAGTCTACCTTCATTGCCTCGTATGTCTTTTTGAAATCCACTATTTGCTCTCAAGGAATAGTCACAAAAGTAAGTCCAATTTTATTTACAAATGTCATAAGAATAGTTACATTTGTAAACACTTATTAGGCCCATGATTAGATGTTTTATATACATTTGTAAACAAATCTTAACAAAAAGATAATATATATCCTCATATTATTCTATATCAGTATATTGATTGTTATTATTTAATGTAAATATTTATATTTTTCAACCAATTTTATCTTTATTATTATTAATATTTAACAAGAACTGGAAACGCAGAGTATACAATGGTAAACAGTGAGGAATTTATAGTGCGACTTGAAAAAGTGCTCGACTTTTACAACCTTTCTGCAGCGGCATTTGCAGATAAGATCGGGGTACAGCGCTCTAGTATTTCTCATCTCCTGACAGGGAGAAACAAACCAAGTCTGGAGTTTGTAATGAAGGTGGTTCGGTCCTACCCCGAAGTAAATTTATACTGGTTACTGAACGGTAAAGGAAATTTTCCTGCCCAGGTTAAAAGCGAAAAATCTGCTCGTTCTGATAAACAAACCCACACAACAGATCAATCTGTAAAAAAGCAGATAAAAAAAATTCTCGTGCTCTATGAGGATGGCAGCTTTGAGGCTTTTGATCAATTGCCGGACAGCTAATGGTATCTGTCGCTTTTCAACTTGGTCATAATGCTTATAATTCGTTATTTTGCAGGCATGCTTAATACCAGGTATTTATTGCTCCTGCTCCTAATTATGGGCACAAGTTGTTACAATCCCCCGAGAGATTGCAAAGCATTTAAAGAGGGTACATTTCGTTTTACTGCAATTATCGATGGGAAAGAACAAACTACTACATTTGAAAGGTATAATAATCAGGAAATTGATTACTTTGAGGGAAAAGCAGATACTTCTTCCGTCCGATGGATCAATGACTGCGAGTATATTGTAAAGAAATTAAGGCCACGGGATGCCGCTGAGGAAAAATCAATCCACATGAAAATCCTGACGACAACTGACAGTTCCTATACCTTCGAATACGGGCTGGTGGGCAGTTCTAACAAATCGAAGGGGACAGCTATCAAAGTAAACTGATTATGTTTGATATTCTCACGAGTCCGGATGCATGGGTTGCCCTGCTAACCCTTACGTTCCTTGAAATCATCCTCGGTATTGACAATATTGTCTTTATTTCTATCGCAGCCAACAAACTTCCCGAACAAGAACAGAAAAAAGCTACTTTCTGGGGTTTAGTCCTGGCCATGGTACAACGAATTGTCCTGCTTTTTGCTGTTTCCCTGCTGATAGGCCTTAAGAATCCCTTTTACTATATCGAAAGTTCATGGTTTACCGCAGGCATTAGTGGTCAGGCCCTTATATTGCTGTTAGGCGGACTTTTCCTGCTCTATAAAAGCACTTCAGAAATTCACGAAAAGGTAGAGTTGCCTGAACACGATGAGGAGGAACTTAAATCGAAAAATATCACTACACTGCCCAAGGCATTATTTCAGATCCTGATCATTGATTTCATCTTCTCCATAGATTCTATACTAACAGCAGTTGGAATGACAAGCGGGATTGGTGATCACCCCAACGACGCCTTAATTCTCATGATTATTGCGGTGGTCATCTCTATTATCATTATGATCGTGTTTGCCAATGCTATCCGGGTTTTTATCAACAAACACCCCTCTATGCAGCTCCTTGCCTTATCATTCCTCATTCTGATAGGTTTTATGCTGATTGCAGAAGCTGCTCACCTGAGTCACGCCAGTTTCTTTGGCTCAGAGATCGGGTCGATTCCGAAAGGGTATCTGTATTTTGCTATATCCTTTTCCCTTCTTGTAGAATTTCTGAATATGAAATACAGAAAGAAAGAAGAGATCATTGAAGATAGGGAAGACGAAGAGGAAGTAATGTAGGCCGGAAGCACCTGTATTCAGGCAATCTCCTCAATCGGGCTGTGGTATCAGAAGAGCTTTGTTTGCCCCTCCTCATCCTTGGTGCCTTTTTTACCCTCCGATTTCTTTTTAGGGGATTTGTCCGGGTCCGGAACGACTTCTACATTTTCCTCATCTACTACCTCAATATCCACAGGATCGTGTTTCTCGGGTTCTTCATAAGGCAAAGGATCTTTAGCATTGATTTCCAGGACTTTTTCTTTGGTAAGCTGATTTCCCATAGCAGTGATGCCTTTGATATCAATGAAGTCCTCTAAATCAACCTGCATATTGTCTTTACGCTCCTGTCCTCTCTTTTTTGCGAATACCACTTCAGCCACAGGACGGTAATCTGTAAATACTTTTTCGAGATAAGATTTTGGATGGCTGCTAATGATTACCTCCTCTTTATCAGGGTTATCGATCAGAAAACGCTTAACATAAAACAATTCCTTCTCCCCTTCCCAATAAATAGCAGACAAGGGTTTCTGGGGGATCCATTTCTCCAACACAATCATATCGTCATCAAACCTCATAATCAGGTCGGGGATTGCAGTTTTTACTACCCCTTTCTGACTGATCATCAGCAATCTGTCTTCACTTGTAAATTCGCCCAGCAATTCTCCACGGCCATCGACGTTGAGGCGCTGAATTGTGTCGTCAAACCAGATTTTTCTCGGCTTGAGTGTTGAAAGACCTTTTTCTTTCAGCTCTATCCTTTTGATAGAATATTTGGTTACTATATTTCCTTTAGAGCCTCTCCCTTTGATCAACACATCGGCAAAATCAAGATCCCATTTTAGCTTTTTGATACTCCCGGCCTGGCGTAAGTTCACAGTGACTACTTCTGCTTCGCCATTGGGGTTTGCCGTAAAGTAAAGTACCTCAGATTGCGCCTTCCCTGCAGTTAGATCATACATCTTATCCCGGGTTACAGAGGTCACATTAAACCGCTTCACATAGCTGGCTCCGCCTCTGCCGTCCTTATAGATCATATTATACGTTGTGCGCTTGTCCTTTTTCTTAAAGACCGCTACGTGGATAATGTTCTTTTCCACAAAGGTCTTACTGTCGACTTTAGTGACCATCATACTGCCACTTTTTGTAAAGACGATAATGTCGTCTATGTCGCTACAGTCTGTGACGTATTCATCTCTTTTTAGGGAGGTGCCGATAAAACCTTCTTCCCTGTTTACATAGAGTTTAGTATTCCGAATAACCACCTTGGTAGCCTCAATTTCGTCGAAGATTCTGATCTCAGACTTGCGCTCCCGTCCTTTGCCGTATTTGCTCTTCAGCTCTTTAAAATAATCTATGGCATATTCAACCAGGTTGGCCAGATGATTCTTTGTCTGAGCAATCTTTTCTTCTAGGCTTTCAATCAGTTGCTGGGCCTTATCGATGTCAAATTTGGAGATCCTCTTAATCCTGATTTCCGTAAGCCTTACAATATCCTCTTCGGTAACTGCTCTTTTTAAATTCGCTATATGAGGTTTTAGTCCTTTATCGATCGCTTTGATTACACCTTCCCAGGTTTCTTCCTCTTCAATATCGCGATAGATACGATTTTCAATAAAAATTCTTTCCAGAGAAGCGAAATGCCATTGTTCCTCGAGTTCTCCCAGTTGGATTTCCAACTCGGCCTTGAGCAATTCAACTGTGTGCTCAGTAGAACGCTCCAACATCTCCTGCACCCCAATAAACAAAGGCTTATTATCTTCAATGATACATCCTAATGGCGAGATGGAACTCTCGCAGGCCGTAAAGGCGTACAAGGCATCTATAGTCTTGTCAGGGGAAATCCCTCCGGGCAGATGAATTAGTATTTCAACATCTGCAGCGGTATTGTCTTCAATCTTTTTAATCTTGATCTTCCCCTTATCATTCGCTTTTAGAATAGAATCAATCAGGGAGGAAGTATTGGTTCCATAAGGGATCTCATTGATAACAAGGGTGTTTTTATCGAGCTGGGAAATCCTTGCCCTCATGCGAATCTTCCCCCCTCTCAATCCGTCATTGTAATTGGTAATATCAATGATCCCCGCCGTTGGAAAGTCGGGATAAAGTTTAAATCGCTGTCCTTTCAGATGTTTGATGGAAGCGTCGATAAGCTCGTTAAAGTTATGGGGCAATATCTTGGTGGAAAGACCCACAGCAATCCCCTCGGCGCCCTGTGCAAGCAGCAACGGGAATTTTACTGGCAGATTTACAGGCTCCTTTTTTCTTCCGTCATAGGACAACTGCCATTCGGTAATTTTCGGACTAAAAACTACATCAAGGGCAAATTTGGAAAGACGGGCTTCAATATAGCGCGAAGCCGCAGCCCCGTCTCCGGTAAGTATATTCCCCCAGTTTCCCTGGGTGTCTATCAGCAGGTCCTTTTGGCCGATTTGCACCATGGCATCGGCAATACTCGCATCCCCGTGAGGATGATATTGCATAGTATGACCTACAACATTGGCTACTTTATTATAACGCCCGTCATCCAACTCCTTCAATGCATGCATAATTCTGCGCTGCACGGGCTTAAATCCGTCTTCGATGGCGGGAACTGCTCTTTCCAGTATGACGTAAGAAGCGTAGTCGAGAAACCAATCCTTGTACATGCCAGTGACCCTGGTAAGCGCCTCTTGTTGTCCTTCCTGGCTCTCCTCTTTCCCTAATTGCCCATCTTCATGTTCCTCCATATAGAAAGACTCCTATTTACTTGATAATTAATTAATCCTGATCTACCAGATCAACTTCTACTTTAAGATTATTTATGATGAATTTCTGTCGATTGGGAGTGTTTTTTCCCATATAAAACTGCAATAACTCCTCTATGGAAAGGGCCTTGTCTAGCATGACCGGTTCCAGGCGAATATCATCTCCGATAAAATGTTTGAATTCATCCGGTGATATCTCCCCCAGTCCTTTGAAACGAGTTATTTCAGGCTTACCACTCAGCTTTTCAATAGCTTCCCTTTTCTCCTCCTGGCTATAACAGTAAATGGTCTCCTTTTTGTTTCGCACCCTAAACAAGGGAGTTTGTAATATATAGAGATGGTTTTCCTTGATAAGTTCCGGGAAGAATTGCAGAAAAAAGGTAATCAGTAACAGTCTGATGTGCATGCCGTCTACATCAGCATCCGTTGCTATCACAATATTGTTATACCGAAGATCCTCCATGGATTCTTCGATGTTGAGTGCCGCTTGAAGCAGATTGAATTCCTCATTTTCATACACTATCTTCTTAGACATCCCATAGGAATTCAGGGGCTTCCCCCTCAGACTGAAAACGGCCTGTGTGTTTACATCCCTGGATTTAGTGATAGATCCTGATGCCGAATCCCCCTCCGTAATAAACAAGGTGCTCTCAAGGCGCCTTTCACTTTTCATGTCCCCCAGATGTATACGGCAGTCGCGCAGTTTCTTATTGTGGAGACTGGCCTTTTTGGCCCTCTCCCTGGCAAGTTTTCGGATCCCAGATAGCTCTTTTCGTTCCTTTTCGGCCATCATGATCTTACGCTGGATCTTTTCTGCCGTCTCGGGGTTTTTGTGGAGGTAATTGTCTAATTGCTTGCCAATAAAGTCATTGATATAGGTACGCACGGTAGGAAGTTCACCTCCCATATCTGTAGACCCGAGTTTGGTTTTAGTCTGACTCTCAAATACCGGCTCCATTACTTTTATCGATATGGCAGAAATGATACTCTTTCTTATATCAGATGCGTCATAATTCTTTCCGTAAAAGTCACGAATCGTTTTTACAAGGGCTTCCCGAAAAGCGTTTTGGTGTGTTCCTCCCTGAGTGGTGTGCTGTCCGTTGACAAAAGAATGGTATTCTTCACTGTACTGTGTCTTGCTATGGGTAATAGCTACCTCGATATCCTCGCCTTTGAGGTGAATGATGGGATACAGAAGATCTTCCGCACTATTGTTGTCCTCCAGCAGGTCTTTCAGTCCGTTTTCCGAGAAGAATTTTTCCCCGTTAAAGACAATGGTAAGGCCCGGATTGAGGTAAACGTAATTTTTGAGCATGCGTTCCACATACTCATTCCGGTATTTATATTTTTTGAAAATACTCTCGTCGGGTGTAAAGACTACTTTGGTTCCCCTCCTTCGCGAAGTTTCTTCGAGAAAGTCTTCTGTGACAAGATTCCCATATTCAAAGTCGGCAGATTTCGATTTCCCATCTCTGGTCGATTCTACACGGAAAAAAGAGGAGAGTGCATTCACTGCCTTGGTCCCCACCCCGTTGAGTCCGACAGATTTCTTAAAGGCACGGGTGTCATACTTTCCTCCGGTATTCATTTTGGAGACAACGTCTACCACTTTCCCAAGAGGGATACCCCTTCCGAAATCGCGGACAATCACTTTGTCTCCAGGAATGGAAATCTCAATGGTCTTTCCGGCCCCCATGACAAATTCGTCAATACAGTTGTCTATGACTTCTTTAAGGAGAATGTAGATACCGTCATCCGCAGAAGATCCGTCACCTAATTTCCCGATATACATCCCGGGACGCAGGCGGATGTGCTCCTTCCAGTCCAGAGACCTGATGTTCTCTTCAGTATATTGGGTCTGTGCCATCAATTTGGGGTATATGCCTGCTAATATAAAATTTCAGAGCAGAAATCAAAATGCACCAAAAAGAAAGTAATTAACAATGCAGAAGGCTTTTTGTTAATAGCCCGCCCTTGGCTGCATTCGGTACTTTTATGTTGCCAGGGAGGCGCTATACATTAAATCGGAAATGCATCACATCTCCGTCCTTAACTATGTATTCCTTCCCTTCTACACGCATCTTTCCGGCTTCTTTCACTTTTATTTCACTTCCAAAGGTAATATAATCGTCATAGGAAATGACCTCAGCCCTGATAAATCCTTTCTCGAAATCGGTATGAATTACCCCGGCAGCCTGAGGGGCCGTGGCCCCAACGGGAATTGTCCAGGCCCTGACTTCCTTTTCCCCTGCCGTGAAATAAGTGTGCAGGTTAAGGAGATTATAGGCGGCTCTTATAAGTTTTGAAGATCCCGGCTCATCGAGACCCAGATCTTCCAGGAAGAGTTGACGCTCTTCATAGGTCTCCAACTCTGAAATATCAGCCTCTGTTCCCACAGCAAGCACAATAATCTCAGCATTCTCGTCGGCCGTAGCTTTTTTCACCTCATCTACATATTTATTCCCTGAAACTGCAGACGACTCATCCACATTGCATACATAGAGCACCTGTTTGTCTGTAATGAGCTGGAGAGGACTTATAAATTCCTTTCGATCTTCAGCACTGAATTGAATGGCCCTGACTGAAATACCCGCTTCCAGATTTTCCTTGACTTTTAACAGAACAGCCTCTTCTTTCAGGGCATCCTTGTTTCCGGTCTTTGCAGCGCGCTTTACCTTATCCAGTTTCTTTTCGATGCTTTCGAGATCCTTCAGCTGTAGTTCCATATCAATGGTTTCTTTATCGCGAATGGGATCAACCGAACCATCAACATGCACCACATTATCATCATCAAAGCATCGCAAAACGTGAAGAATGGCGTCTGTTTCACGGATATTACCGAGGAATTGATTCCCCAATCCTTCACCCTTACTCGCTCCTTTTACAAGTCCGGCAATATCAACAATATCCACGGTAGCGGGAATTACCCTTTCCGGATTAACGAGTGACTCGAGTTTTTCCAGACGCTGATCAGGGACGTTAACCACTCCAATATTGGGCTCTATCGTACAAAACGGAAAATTGGCGCTCTGAGCTTTTGCATTGGACAAACAATTGAATAAGGTCGATTTTCCTACGTTCGGAAGTCCTACTATACCTGCTTTCATTCTGTTGTATCTGTTTTACGGGCTGCAAATATACTTTTTACTAGTATATTTAGAACACAAAACTTCAAGGATCTAAAGATGCCCAGCACAATCACCCTTCAGGGGTTTTTATTCGATGAAAAATCTTCCTTCCTGAGAGGAGCTGCCAAAGCCCCGCCTGAGATCAGAGCCGCCTATCACAGTTCATCTGCCAATTATTTTTCAGAAAACGGACTGGATGTGCACCCGGGAATTTTTGAAGACAAAGGCGATTTTAAAATAAATCAATACTTTGATATAGAAGATATTACAGCTTCTAACTTAAATGGGAAAAATAAGATTATAAGTTTAGGGGGAGATCATTCAATTAGCTATCCAGTAATCAAGGCCGTGCATCAGCGATCAGGGCCAATAGAGATTCTTCACATCGATGCCCATGGCGATCTTTATGACAGTTTCGATGGGGATCCTTATTCTCATGCCTGCCCTTTTGCACGTGTAATGGAAGACAATCTTGCCAGCAGGCTGGTTCAGATCGGTGTTCGGACCTTAAATACACATCAGCGGGAACAGGCGGATAAATTCGGAGTAGAAATTATTGAAATGAAGGATTTTAAACCGGAATCCATTCCTTCCTTTACAAAGCCTCTTTACCTTTCCGTAGATATCGATAGTTTGGATCCGGCATTCGCCCCGGGAGTATCACACCAGGAGCCCGGAGGATTTACGACCAGAGAGCTGCTTCATATCATCCAGTCGATTCAGGGTCCAATTATCGGAGCTGATATAGTAGAATACAATCCTGACCGGGACCTGAATAAAATGACGGCAATGGTCTGTGCGAAGATATTTCGAGAGATTCTTTCTAAAATGGCAACCCCTGATTGATCAATCTTTGGCTGAACTGAGTAACAATTTTATAAATAATTCGTCTTAACTCACAAATTACATCTACTTGACACGAATGCGTATACTTTTTAACTCAGTGATACTTTGCCTGGGCTTTATTGCCAACGCACAGAGTTTGAGGGGAATAATTATGGATAGCAACACTAAAGAAGCTGTTCCCTTTGCTACCATCCAACTTGGGCCAGACCATGGCACAATTGCCAATGAAGAAGGTGGATTTGCCATAAGGCCCATTAATACGGAAACAGACAGCTTGCTAATCTCTTCAATGGGCTATAAACAAAGGCGTTTAGCGGTAAACTCCTTTATTCAGGATCAGATCATCTACCTGGAGCCTTCAACCATTGAACTAAGTGAAGTGCTTTTGAGGAACCGCATGCCTACAGCAGAGGAAATTATTAGGGAGGTCAGAAAAGCTTACCCTGAAAACTATGTGAATGAGCTACAAAAATATCAGATGTTCTTTCGGGGCACAACTTACATGAATTTTGACCGGCTGAATGTTGACATCAAAAAAGCCACAGCGATTCCCAGGGAACAGGTAGCCCTGGCGAGTGAACAGCTCGATTCCCTTGCAAGGGCTATAAAGGATAGCCGGTTAATTGAGTTTCAGGACTACAGCGGAGCTATTTTTTTAAAGGATAAGGATTCGAGTAAAATTGTGATCGACAAAGCCACAAAGCTAATCGACAGCAGAAAAGACTTCTCCCTTGATGATGTCCAGAAAAAGGCTCAGAATATCATTCTACAGTATTTGGATACTACACTGACCTATAAATTAAAAACGGGTTTATTTAAGATTGAAGATTCTCTGGCCTTTGATCAGGACGACTTTCGCAATGAGAAAAAAACAACATTTACCAACAGGGAGGTGAAGTCGTCGGTAGTGAGAACTCTTCGTACAGCCCAGTGGTTTGAACTTTCTTTTTTGGACAAAATTCTCAATACTGATTCCTATCGTTTTACCCTGGAAGGAGCCTCCTACTTCCAGGGCAACCCCATTTACGTCGTTTCGTATCGGCCACGAAAGTCGAAATCAAAGTTTAGTGGTAAATTATATATCTCTTCCTATGATTTTGCTGTTCTCAAAGCTGATTATTCCTTCAGTGAAGGGAAAGAAGGGAAGAAATTCAATATGAAGCTCCTGCTGGGGGTCAAATACGTGGAGAACAAGAATGAAGGTATCATCCTATACAAACAGCAAAAGACGGGAAAATATCAGCCCTATTACATCAAAAGGGATCATGGTAATTACGTGTATCTCAGCAGACCCCTCAAGTTTATTGAGAACAGCAAGGATCGTGAGAAAGTTATTTTCGATTTTGTTTTTGAGGGAGAAGGCAGGGAGAAAAAAGAACTACTCATACTTACGGGCAACCCTCTGGAGCCACAAGAATTCGAAGGCCTCAGTGAGGCTGAGGAAATTCCATTTACCCTTTTAAAGCAGTATAAAGCATCTATTTGGGAGGATAATCAGATCATTGAACCTCTGGAAGAGATGAAAAACTTTAAAGTGAATAATTAGCTGGCTTATCCTTCTGGGTGCATAAAACTTTGCTTGGAAAGCAGCGTTTCTTCACTCTCCACATGGTCTTCATCAGGTACACAACAATCAACAGGACAGACAGCTGCACATTGAGGTTCTTCGTGAAACCCCATACATTCGGTACACTTATCAGGTGAAATATAGTATATCTCATCACTAATGGGTTCCTGAACTTCGTCAGCATTTACCTTCTTCCCGTCTGGTAAAATCACATCACCTTTTAGAGAGGTACCGTCACTATATCGCCATTCTTCTGCCCCTTCATAAATAGCAGTATTGGGGCATTCGGGTTCACAGGCACCACAATTGATACACTCATCGGTTATAATAATGGCCATAATTCTCTTTTTCTTTTAGCAAGCACTCGAAATTATAAGATAAAACAGACTTCATCAATACTTCTCCTGCAGTTTTATACTTTTGCGGCAAAGGTACACTTGAAACCTGTTTTGTACAAATATATGGCGACCCTGGAAGAAAGATTAAAAGCATTTGTTAAACTTGGGGATTTTCTCAGGAGTTATAAGCCTGGGAAAAAGAACCTCGGGAGGGAATATGAGGAACTTAAGGCTGTACTCCTACAGGCAAGGCTGAAAAATGCCTGGTTTACCGACGATAACCTCCTCTATGCCTTGTCGGCGTGGGGTGAACTGCTAAGCCCGGATAATCTCCAGGCCTGGACGTCTTCCTACTCCATACCGGAGAATGGCGGAAGGAAGATTGCGATAATCATGGCAGGGAACATTCCCTTGGTTGGCTTCCACGATCTTCTCTCGGTTCTCGTTAGCGGACACAGCGCTGTGGTAAAAATGTCATCAAACGATAAAGTACTCCTTCCCTTCTTTATGCGGAAATTGATCGAATATGAACCGCAACTAGAAGGAAAAGTGGAATTTTCAGAAGGGATCCTGAAAGAATATGACGCCGTTATCGCCACTGGCAGTGACAATACATCCCGCTATTTTGAATACTATTTCGGGCACAAACCCCATATAATTCGAAAAAATCGAAATAGTGTTGCCGTATTGCAGGGGGATGAGACAAAGGAACAACTCCAGGCCCTGGGAGAGGACATCTTCAGGTATTTTGGCCTGGGATGCAGGAGTGTAAGCAAATTATTTGTACCTGAAGAGTATGATTTTAAAGCCTTTTTTGAAGCGATTGATTCTTATTTATATCTGAAGGACCACCACAAGTATCACAACAACTACGATTATAATAAGGCTGTTTATCTGATGAGCGAATTTAAATTTCTCGACAATGACTTTCTCTTGTTGAAACAAGATGAAGCGTATGCTTCTCCTATAGGAACAGTGTTCTACGAAACCTACTCATCAAAAAGTGCTTTGAGTGAAAAGCTGACAGCTCAGGCCGAGAAGATTCAATGCGTGGTTGCCGAGGGAATCACTGCTGAAGAAGTAGCTTATGGTCACACTCAGAAACCGTCGTTGACCGACTATGCCGATGGGGTGGATACTGTTGAATTCCTGTTAAAAACCTGATGTAATTATTCGGGAAATACACCCCCTATCTCGTCTTATTTTTCGACCTTTACAGCTGCAAAAAATGCAACACATCTTATGAAAAAACACAATTTTAGCGCCGGACCTTGTATTCTTCCTGCTGAGGTAATGCAAAAGGCCGCCGAAGCTGTTCTTGAACTCGATGGAATAGGCCTTTCCCTGATTGAGATTTCTCACCGTAGTAAGGAATTTGTTGCCGTTATGGAAAAGGCAAGAACGCTGGCACTTGAACTCCTTGGCCTGGAAGGAAAGGGATATCAGGCACTTTACCTGCAAGGCGGGGCCAGTATGCAATTTACCATGGTAGCTTATAATCTGCTGGAAAACAAAGCGGGATATCTCAATACCGGAACCTGGAGTGCTAAAGCCCTGAAAGAAGCCAATATAATCGGCAGTGCAGTTGAAGTTGCCTCCTCAAAGGACAAGAATTACAACTATATCCCAAAAGGATACAATATTCCTGATGGGCTCGACTACCTGCATCTCACATCAAACAATACCATCTTTGGCACTCAGATCAAGGATTTTCCTAAATCAAAGGCACCGCTTGTCTGCGACATGAGCTCGGATATCTTTTCAAGGCAGCTCGATTTTTCAAAATTTGATCTGATCTATGCAGGAGCACAAAAAAATATGGGTCCGGCCGGAACCACCCTTATCATCGTCAAAGAAGATCTCTTGGGCAAGGTGAGTCGGAAAATCCCTTCCATGCTCAATTATAAAATACATATTGAAAAAGATAGTATGTTTAATACCCCGGCTGTTTTTCCGGTATATGTCAGTATGTTAACGCTCCAATGGCTTAAAGACCTGGGTGGGATAACTGCCATTGAAGAGATCAACGAGAAAAAAGCAAATCTCATTTATTCAGAGATCGACCTGAATCCTTTGTTTAAAGGTTTCGCTGAAAAAGAGGATCGTTCAAATATGAACGCCACCTTCACCCTTACCGATGAAAAACTCAAGGATACTTTCGATGCTATGTGGAAGGAGGCGGGAATCAACGGCCTTAACGGACATCGTTCTGTGGGTGGTTATCGGGCCTCCATGTACAACGCGCTTTCCCTGGAAAGTGTTGGTGTCCTGGTTGACGTGATGAGTGATCTGGAAAGAAAAGCATAAGGCGCTCCTTAAAAAACTAAAGAGAATATCCGGAATATGAGTAAAAAAATACTAGCCAACGACGGCATATCAAATAGTGGGATACTAGCCCTTGAGGCGGCAGGTTACGAAGTATTGACAACCAATGTAGCCCAGGAACAACTGGTAAATTTTATTAATGAAGAGCAGATAACAGGCTTGCTGGTTAGAAGTGCAACTCAGGTTAGAAAGGACTTGATCGATGCCTGTCCCAGTCTAAAACTAATTGGACGTGGTGGTGTAGGTATGGACAACATTGACGTAGACTATGCCAAAGAAAAGGGCCTTCATGTAATCAACACCCCGGCTTCTTCTTCGGCCTCCGTTGCCGAACTGGTTTTCGCCCATTTATTTGGGGGTGTCAGGTTTTTATACGACGCCAACAGGAATATGCCTCTTGAAGGAGACAAGAACTTTAAAGCCCTGAAAAAGAATTACGGAAAAGGCACGGAATTACGAGGTAAGACACTAGGGGTTCTTGGGTTTGGAAGAATAGGTCAGGCTACCGCCAAAATAGCCCTGGGAATAGGAATGAAGGTCATCTATCATGATCCTTTTCTCGAAGAGGCTCAGATCAACCTGCCTTTTTATGATGGACAATCAGTTTCTTTCGACTTGAAAAGCCGCTCCAAAGAAGAACTGCTGAAGTCCAGCGATTTCATTACCTTACACGTCCCGGCTCAGAAAGAATACGTGATTGGCAAAGCCGATTTTGAAATAATGAAAGATGGTGTTGGTCTGGTCAATGCAGCGAGAGGTGGCGTGATTGATGAAGTAGCCCTGGTTGCGGCCATCGACAGCGGTAAAGTGTCTTTTGCCGGACTCGATGTGTTTGAATCCGAGCCCGTTCCTGAAGTCAGGATCCTAATGCATCCGAAGATTTCACTATCGCCCCATATAGGAGCAGCCACTGGTGAAGCACAGGACAGAATTGGAACCGAACTTGCCGAACAGATCATTCAGTTGCTAGATTAAAATGTAAGCAAGAATATACCATATTTTTCAATTTATAAAACAAGTATTATGTCAGGACTTTTGGATTTATTAAGTGGCCCGATGGGCAAAGAACTCATTAGCGGTGTCTCTCAGCAAACAGGACAACCGACGGAAAAAACAGCCGATGTGCTGAGTATGGCCATGCCCCTTTTATTGGGTGCCATGAAGAAAAACGCTTCAAATCCCCAAAATGCTGACGGTCTCATGAATGCGCTTTCTTCTAAACATACCGGTGGTATTCTGGATAATCTTGGAGGCTTATTCCAGGGAGGCGTAAATGATTCTGTAATCAAGGACGGTGCGGGAATATTAGGTCATGTGCTGGGAAATAAACAACCCGCAGTGGAGAATGCCTTAAGTCAGAAATCTGGTGTAGATGCCGGAAGTGTGGCACAGATTTTAAAAATTGCGGCTCCCATTGTAATGGGGTACCTCGGGAGGCAAAAAGCTCAGAGTAATGTGAGTGATGCTAACGGACTAAGTTCACTTTTAGGTTCAATGCTTGGGGGGCAACCAAAACAAAATCAGAGCCTTATCACCAGCCTTATCGATGCTGATGGTGATGGAAGCGTACTAGACGATGTGGCAGACATGGTTTTGGGAAGCAAACAAAAGAAAGGTGGCCTTGGTGGAATGCTGGGCGGATTATTCGGAAAATAGACAAAGAACACTTAACGATTTTTAACAAAACCATCAGGCCTTGCCCGATGGTTTTTTTGTATCTTAAGGTAGTATGAAAAGAAAATCGAATAGTAAAATTTTTCCTTTCGGGCTGCTTCTGGTTAGTGGCTTTCTTGTTTTTGGATTGAGTTGCAACAGTACGAAAGTCGCGTCCGGGATTTCTGCCCAGGAAAAGACAGCTTTTAGCTCCTCGCAGCCTGATACAGTGGAAATATCAGATCCTGAATCGAATTACGAAATCATTATCATTGAACCGGGTTTTAACGTATGGCTGCAATCCGTGGCCCGGCCGCCTGGATACTATTCGCAATCCTTTCTGGAGACTAGAAACCGTCTTTATGTAATTGAATGGAATAACCGCGTGATTAATAACCTTCAGTATGATCCTAATTTGTACGAACTCCAGATCAACTACGACCCCCTCATAGACTATGGTTATGAGGTGAATTATAAACTTTACAATTACTTTGTTTATTTCCAGCGCAAATACAATCAAAGATTAGGTCCTTTTGCTCCGCGTATCTAATTAACTACC
This sequence comes from Muriicola sp. E247, assembly GCF_041358175.1. Classification (NCBI taxonomy): domain Bacteria; kingdom Pseudomonadati; phylum Bacteroidota; class Flavobacteriia; order Flavobacteriales; family Flavobacteriaceae; genus Muriicola; species Muriicola sp. E247. The sequence continues at coordinate 173,129 of NZ_JBGKBE010000002.1, read as the reverse complement.
TTTGCAGCCTTAAAAAAGGGCAATGACAAATCGTTTGAAAAAACATTGGGGCATACAGTCTACCTGGCAATTGATTGTAATTTTCTGGGTCTTTGCCATCACAGGGTCTTCATCTGTCTATGTGGCAAAACCTTTTCTGGCCTGGATTGGTCTTTCAAGAGACGTATTTCCTGATATCTGGTGGAGTGGCTGGGTTTACTGGACCTTACGCTTGTTGCTGATTTTCCCTTTTTACCAGGTATTACTGGTTATTTATGGATGGCTTTTTGGACAATTTACCTTTTTCTGGAATTTTGAGAAAAAAATGCTTAGTCGGATGGGCTTTAAACGACTTTTCCAGTAATTCAGATTATCAGTAGGAATTTTAAAAGGATAATAATTTTGCGATCCTGCTATCAGGGCTTCAGGACCTTTTTTGAAGCTGTTTTCGCCATGATAAACGAATAAATCCACATAAGGGTAAAACTGGGGATTAAATCGAACCCAGGTAACAACTCTTCAATAAATGTAACTACCCCGGCAATTTGTCCGATTTTACCTTTATACATCCGGGTCATTATCCATGCGGCGATGGGAGCCCAGATCACATCGGAGAACTCACCGATCCCGGGAATAAAAAACGACAGCATACCAATGCCGTCAAAGAGCAAACCCAGGAAAAGGTATTTAAGGCTTGGAGTACTTTTCATCTCGCCATAAAAATAAAGAAATCCTATGGCTTGTTCCACATGATTCAATGCAGAATAACAAATCTTTAAAAAAATGCCCTATGAAAGTCGGGAACTAATGAGTTTCAGAAATTCATTCCGTGTCTCAATTTTCTCAAACTGCCCCCGGAAACCTGAAGTTGTGGTCACAGAATTTTGCTTTTGCACCCCTCTCATCATCATACACATATGTGAAGCCTCAATAACAACTGCAACCCCCTTAGGCTTTAAAGTCTTATTGATGCATTCGAGGATATCGTGAGTTAATCGCTCCTGTACCTGTAACCTGCGTGCAAATACATCCACTACCCTAGGAATTTTACTCAATCCTACAATCTGACCGTCAGGAATATAGGCGATATGGGCCTTGCCATAAAAAGGTAACATATGGTGCTCGCAAAGAGAATAAACTTCAATATCTTTAATAATGACCATTTCGTCATAATCCTCTGCAAACATGGCACTTTTAAGGATTTTAACGGCATCCTGCTTGTAACCCTGCGTAAGGAACAACATGGCTTTGGCTGCCCTTTCCGGGGTCTTGGCAAGCCCTTCCCGTTTGACGTCCTCCCCTATTTCATCTATTATTTTTTCGTAACGTTCCTTAACCTCATTGGTAATGTTCAGGTTGTATTCTTCAAGATTCTGATATGGTGCCATATTGATTAAAATATAAGGTGCTGTTGACTAAACTTGTATTTTGTTTATTTTTTACTGATTAAACTTAAACAAAATTAATGAATTCTCAGACCTCTTCTAAACTTTAACGTATAATTAGCATAGAAAGGCCATGTGAAGGTAATGTGATAAAGGGAAACAACCTTAAAAAATGTAATTCTATTACGGTATTCCTGTATTTTGTAGTGAACTGGCTAATGTGTACTTTCGAACTTCAAAATAAACGGGATGATCTCCGCAAAAAATCTTCAGAAATTCTACGGTAAATTACAGGTCTTAAAGGGAGTAGACCTACACATTAAAAAAGGTGAGGTCGTCTCAATAGTTGGAGCATCCGGAGCCGGAAAAACTACCCTGCTGCAGATTCTAGGAACCCTTGATCAACAAACAAATAAAGCAGATAGCAAGCTTGAGATCAATGGAACAGCTGTAACCCAGCTCAACGATAAGGAACTGGCGGTTTTCAGAAACCAGCACATTGGATTTATCTTTCAATTCCATCAATTACTCCCTGAATTTACTGCCCTGGAAAATGTCTGTATCCCTGCGTTTATAAAACGAACGGATTCCCGGCTGGCCGAAGAAAAAGGTAAAGAACTTCTCGATTTTCTGGGCCTTAAAGAACGATATCATCACAAACCAAGTGAGCTATCCGGGGGAGAGCAGCAACGTGTTGCGGTAGCCCGGGCGTTGATCAATAACCCCTCGGTAATTCTGGCAGATGAGCCAAGTGGTAATCTCGATTCGGAAAGTGCAGACATTCTCCACAAACTATTCTTCCAGCTTCGAAAGGAATTTGGCCAGACCTTTGTCATTGTTACGCATAATGAAGAACTGGCGGATATGGCAGATAGGAAACTAACAATGATTGACGGACTTATAGTTAATCCATGATACTAAGACATCTCTGGAACTTTTCCCTTAAACCTACTTACGCTCCGTTAAGAAAAGTGCCTTCCTCTTTGCGATTAAAAATGGTGGTTTCTCTAATTTTCTGGAACCTGATTATTGGGGTCGGTATCGTAATGATCGCAGAAGGGATATTTCAATGGCTTGAAATTGATATGGGGAAGCACAAGACAGAGGACTTATTTCTCAAGTACTCATATTTTCAGGTGCTTGCTTTGATGGTCTTCGTGGCTCCAATTCTCGAGGAATTAATTTTCCGAGGCCCCCTGGTTTTATTTAAACGATCTTCATTCTTCCCCCTCGCCTTTTACGTTTCTTGTTTGATCTTTGGTCTGGTTCATCTGGGAAATTTTGAAGAAGGGGCTTCCTTGTTATTGTGGGCGCCACTTCTTATTGCCCCCCAGACACTGATGGGTTTTTTTCTTGGATATCTCAGGGTGAAACTGGGTTTGCGCTATGCTATATTAATGCATATGAGTCATAATGGCATTTTATTCTGTCTTATAAGTCTGATCGATCAGGTGTGAAAAATGATCAGCTAAATATGGAAAACCTGCGTGAATTCCTGGATGAGAAAGTCCTGGAATACCAAAGGCCTGAATTTCTCTCTTCCGACCCCATACAGATTCCTCACAGCTTTATCAAAAAGGAGGATATTGAAATAAGTGGATTTCTAACAGCCACAATTGCCTGGGGAAACAGAAAAAGTATAATCAATAATGCCCGGTTGATGATGGAGTTGCTCGACCAGGCTCCCTTCCAATTTGTGAAAGATCATACAAAGAACGACTTGAAATCCCTCCAGAATTTTGTTCACAGGACTTTTAATGGCACAGACTTCACTTATTTCATAACTGCCCTCCAGCATATCTATACCCATCACGGTGGCTTAGAATCTGTCTTTAAGGCGCATGCAGAAGCTGCCTCGCTCCAGAATTCCATTTCAGAATATAAGCGATTGTTTTTTAGCCTGGATCATCCCAAAAGAACCCAAAAACATATATCGGATCCCTCCAGGGGATCGGCAGCAAAAAGGATTAATATGTTCCTGAGGTGGATGGTCAGGGATTCAGCTGCCGGAGTCGATTTTGGCCTATGGAAATCTCTGCATCCTTCTCAATTGTCTTGTCCACTCGATGTTCACTCGGGAAATGTGGCCCGAAAACTGGGCTTGCTCAGCAGAAAACAAAATGATGCCAGGGCTGTACAGGAACTCGATGTCAGCTTGCGATACCTCGATTCTGAAGACCCGGTTAAATATGATTTTGCCTTGTTTGGCCTTGGAGTATTTGAAAAATTCTAAATCACCTCTTTCAACTTCTTCTTATTGTTCCTTTTAAATTCCTGCTGAAATTTCAAATTCTTGAGGTTTATCATATCGTTAAGTCGGGGTAAATAAAACCCTCATATTTAAACAAATTGTTAAGGATTCTCCTTTAATGCTGATTATTTCTCTGTATAAATTAATTTTCTATGAAATATATACAGTATTTCGGATCATTTGTTAAATATTATCTAATGAATGATCTGTAATCCACGAATTGACGCATATATTTTCTATCTTTAGATAGCAACCTAACTAGTTACTATCACCCAATGAAAATACACAAGGGGAATGGTAAGTAGTTTTTCAGTAGAACACAAAAAGGATTACCTGGCGATGATCGTAGAGGGAACTTACGACTACTGGGAATTTATGCAATACCCCCAAGAAATTTTAAAAGCCTGCAAAGAGCACCACTGCAATAAGATGCTGGTAGATCTCACCCCCCTCAAAGCTCAGGATATCGCCCTTATTGAACTTTTTTTTCTGGGAGAAAAAATCGCCAAGGTGTTGGGCACCAAGGTGATGCTGGCTTTAATCTGGAAAAGTGAATCTTTATCAGACTTCCTGGTTGATGTAGCGACCAACCGCTCTGCACGGCTAAAAGTTTTTGACAATAAGAAAAGAGCAGAGTATTGGTTACTTCACAAATATTAACCCGCTGCATATCTACACCAATCCCATCTTTCCGAGGTCCAGGCTAATTTTCCTGTTTCCTTCAGCGATCGACTTATAAATGGCCTCTACAATGATCATATCCCGCTTGCCCATTTCCCCGGGCGCCCGGTTTATAGTTCCATGGAGAATATGACTTGCAAAGTCGTCCATCTGTAACTTTTGCTGAGATTCGTTGGGGAATTGAATAGGCCCTCGTGATGTCTCGCCTGCCAGTGGGATGTAGGTGCTGGCCGGTTGCAAAGAGAACCATCCATTGGTACAGGAAGCGTATAGCCTGTTGGCGCTGGCATTATGAGAAGTGAAAATATTGCCCATAGAACCTCCGGGAAATTCAAATTGTGCAGTTATGGTTTCATCCGTATCCTTAAAATATTCAGGGCGGGTGCTAAACTCCTGAGCAGTAACACTTATGGGATTTTCGCCAGTGCCATAGATTGCACTTTGAATACTGTAAACACCCATATTCACAAGGGCTCCACCCCCGGACAGTGCCTTGTTGAGGCGCCATTGACCCGGATTGCCCCTTGAGCGATAAGCCGCTTCTGCCATAACGTAGTTTACCTCCCCAAAGGTTTTCTCCTTTACATATTTTTTTATCTCCTGGGTATAAGGCTCTGAATGCAAGCGATAACCAATTCCAAGTTTTACTCCTGCTCTTTTACACGCATCAATTATCTCATCACATTCACCCACTGAAATTGCCATGGGCTTTTCACAGATTACATGTTTGCCTGCCTTCGCTGCCCTTATAGAAAATTCAGCATGCATACTATTGGGAAGAACCACATAGACAATGTCAATATCTTCGTTTTCGGCAATCGAATCAAAATTTTCATAATTGTATATGTTTTTCTCCTCGATATTGTATTTGGAAGCCCAGATGCCTTCTTTTGCTTTGGTACCCGTTACAATTCCCGCTAAGTGACAGAATTTTGTATCCTGCAAGGCCGGAGCTAGCTGGTATGTGCTGTAACCCCCTAGTCCAACCAGCGCAATTCCCAGGGAACGATCTTCCCTCTCCTTTGCTCCCATCGCACATGCCAGAGGTGAGTGTGCCAGGATTGCAGTCCCCAATAAACCTTCCGAAAGCCTGCGATTAAAATGTCTTCTCGTTATATGTGTCATTAATTCAATGCTTTAATTAGCTTTATTAAACATAGCTTTAAGTTACAAAAAACTCCAATTTCCTATTTGATATAATTGCGTTTAATTGGGTCGACATTATTTCCTATTTTTAGCTCATAAAATTCCTTCTGATGAAAAATTCTATTTTCCTGACCCTGCTTGTTCTTTTTGTAATTCCATGTGTTTTCTCGCAAAACAGATCAATTCCCTTGGATACGACCGTAATTACGCAACATAGTGTTACAGTCAATGGTACAAGCTTTAATTATACTGCTGAAACAGGCACGCAGCCTGTGTGGGATGAATCGGGTGAACCTATAGCCGCCCTGCATTACACCTACTATACCCGCAATGGCGTAAGGGACAGGAAGGCAAGGCCCTTACTCATCTCTTTTAACGGAGGTCCGGGATCAGGTTCCGTTTGGATGCACCTCGCCTATACCGGACCACGCATTCTCAATATTGACGACGAAGGATTTCCCGTTCAACCTTATGGGGTTAGTCAGAATCCCTATTCTGTGCTCGACGTGACTGACATCGTTTATGTAAATCCTGCCAATACCGGATATTCGAGAACCATCCCGGAAACCGGTAAGGAAGTCGACCGTAGCAAATTCTTTGGCATCAATGCAGATATCAAATACCTGGCAGAGTGGCTCAACACCTTTGTCACCAGGCATAATCGATGGAGATCCCCTAAATATATTGTCGGGGAAAGTTACGGAGGCACAAGAGTAATGGGCTTGTCCCTGGCCCTCCAGAATCAACAGTGGATGTACCTAAATGGGGTAATAATGGTGAGTCCGGCCGACTATAAGGTGATCAGGGTTGGCGGACCGGTAAGTGAAGCACTGAACCTACCTTATTACACAGCTGCCGCCTGGCATCACAAGGCATTACCTTCAGCTCTTCAAAGTAAAGATCTTCTGGAAATCTTACCCGAATCAGAAGAATATACAATCAATACGCTGATACCTGCCTTAGCCAAAGGAGGATTCATCAGCGAGGCCGAACGAAATCAGGTAGCAGAACGGGTTGCTTATTATTCGGGGCTTAGTAAAGACGAAATCCTGTCTCGCAACCTATCTATTCCTACTTCTTACTTCTGGAAAGCCCTATTAAGAGACCGTGGATATACTGTAGGCCGCTTAGATAGCCGGTATTTAGGTATTGACCGGCAAATTGCAGGTGAAAGACCGGATTATAATTCGGAAATCACTTCCTGGCTGCACAGCTTTACCCCTGCCATTAATTACTATTTGCAGGAAGAACTCAACTTTAAAACTGATATGAAATACAATATGTTCGGACCGGTAAGGCCATGGGATAACGATGATGATAACACCCGTGAAAACCTCAGACAGGCAATGGCTCAGAATCCGTATTTAAATGTCCTCATCCAAAGTGGTTATTACGATGGTGCTACCACCTATTTCAATGCAAAATACACCATGTGGCAGGTAGATCCGAGCGGTAGAATGAAGGATCGCTTTCAGTTTAAGGGATACCGCAGTGGCCATATGATGTATCTGAGAAGAGAAGATCTCAGGCAGGCGAACGAGGACATCAGAGCATTTATCCTGCAAACCCAGGCCAATGGGAAAAGTGCCAAATATTGATCCGTTTTAGATCATTTTAACTCATGGCATGATTCATTCTTGTAATAATTTCAAGGGTTGCAGTGTATTCAAATAGGTTTCTTGTATATTATAAATACAGCGGAAAACCCTTCCTGGCGTATACTTTTATCAAAATATGAGCGTTATAGCGTACGTATAATCTGGATAAAAAGTACCCCATGAAAAAATTGAAATTTACAGGATTGATCCTTAGTATGATCGCCCTTATTGCAGTGTCTTGTGAAAAATCAACTGACACTCCCGAGCAGTCACTGTCCCCTGAACTTCCGCCTTCCGAGTCGATGGCCTTTGATTTTGAGGCGTTTGAAGAAGACGGAAACTCTGGCAAATCAGCCAATCTGGTCTACGATAACAAGGCTCCAAATGGCAACTGGGTTTTCTCCCGGGTAGTAGTGGGAGTATGGAGCTCTGCCTTGTATTCTACTCTAGCAGTTCCAGTAGCCTCATTTCAGGCTGCTTTTACACAAACTCCCGAAAAAATATCGGAGGATACCTGGCAATGGACTTATAGCGTTGACGGATTCACCAGTGAATATTCTGCACGTCTCACCGGGCAACTTACTGAAGATGCCGTGTTATGGGAGATGTATATCACCAAAGAAGGAATAGAAGGGTTCGAAGAATTCCTATGGTTCTCCGGTAGCTCAGCTATCGATGGAAACAGCGGATTCTGGATCCTCAATCAGGGACCAGAACGACCTGATGCCATGTTGCGTATCGACTGGGAAAAGTCGGGCGAAGAAATCGGAAGTATTCGCTACACCTGGGTAAGGGAGTTAGACGACCAGGAAAATGATGATCTGTTTAGAAACAGTTATCTGGAATACGGATTACAGGACGCCTATTACGACGCATACTTTAACGCAAATGTATACGATGCAAATCTGCAGGCATTTGTTGACGTTGATATAGAATGGAGCAGAAGCACTTATGAAGGCCGCGTACGGGCTCTGGCATATTTTGAAGATGAAATGTGGCATTGCTGGGATGCAAATGGTGACGACGTTGCCTGTGAATAAGAGTCCAATCTTAAAGAAAACTGAACCCTGCCGAATAAAGGCAGGGTTTTTTTATGGAGATCGGCTACCTATTTATTATCTTTTGGCTATCAACCAGACTTCCATATCAAATGAACAAAATAGCTTTTACCCTATTTTTATTGGTACTCATACCTGTTAGTTCAATGGCTCAGGACTGGGCTCAGCTGAATGAATTTCGGGAAGCCAACAAAAGACTAGAACAGGAAATGAATGTGGAAAACCGTATTGTATTCTTTGGAAATTCGATTACGATTGGATGGTTACATACACAACCTTCATTCTTCAGGGACAAACCCTATATCAACAGAGGAATAGGCGGGCAAACCACCCCTCAGATGCTTGTTCGGTTCAGACAGGATGTAATCGATCTTAATCCAAGTGTTGTACTTATTCTGGCAGGAACCAACGATATTGCAGGAAATACAGGTCCCATGACACTTGAAGAGACGCTCGCAAATCTGAAATCCATGACCGAGCTCGCACAATCGAACAATATTGCTGTTATTCTCTGTTCAGTCCTTCCGGCCTCCGACTATCCCTGGAAGCCTGGGTTACGTCCTGATATCAAAATACCAAAGCTCAATGCTATGATCAAAGAATACGCAGATAAGCAGGGGGCTATTTATCTCGATTACTACAGTGCTATGGTAAATGGGAAACAGGGATTGGATCCCGACCTCGCAGAAGACGGGGTACATCCAACAAAAAAAGGATATGAAATTATGGCTCCCCTTGCAGAAAAAGCCATTGAGAAAGCTTTGGACAAATCGCCCTGAAAAAATTACCCATCAAATCAATAAATCTCATAATCAGAACAGTTAACCTTTGGTGTAGATGCTACTGCCTGTAAAAGATAGTTCCCATGACTAATGAGAAAGTAAGTATCCTGATGCCTTTCAGGAATACCGAAGCCTATTTACGGGAGTGTCTTGATTCCATACTCCAGCAGGATTATCCTTTTTGGGAACTCATTGCAGTTGATGATCATTCTAAGGACTCTAGTTACGTTTTGATCTCAGAATATCAAAAGTCGGATCCCAGAATCAAACTATTAAAAAATAACGGCAGAGGCATTATTATGGCCCTGAGAACGGCTTTTCAAGCTTCATCAGGCTCGTTGGTGACCAGAATGGATTCGGATGATATTATGGTACCCGGGAAACTATCGGTCATGCTTGGAGCATTGCAGAAATCCGGCAGGGGTCATGTTTCCCTCGGCCTGGTCAGATATTTTTCGGCAAAGGGAATCAGTGAGGGGTATAAGATGTATGAAAACTGGTTGAATCGACTTACTCGTGAAGGCTCGAACTTCAAAGAACGATACAAGGAATGTGTAATCCCCTCCCCCTGCTGGATGGTCTATAAAGATGACCTCCTGAAATGTGGTGCGTTTGATACGAACAGATATCCGGAAGACTACGACCTTGCTTTTCGAATGTATGAAGCGGGATTAAAATGCCTTCCCTCGGAAAATGTATTACATCTTTGGAGGGATTATTCTACCCGCACTTCACGTACCAGCCCTGATTATGCCAACAATACCTTTCTGGAACTCAAAATTCACTATTTCCTGAGACATGATCTGGATAATATGCGGCCCTTACTTCTATGGGGGGCGGGTAACAAGGGTAAAACCGTAGCTAAATTGCTGCTGGAAAACGATACTAAATTTCACTGGGTTTGCGATAACCCCAAAAAGACCGGGAAGAAAATATATGGCCAGCCACTGAGACCTTATAAAGATAAGATGAACTGGAGCGATACACCACAGAGTATTATTACGGTCGCCAATTCAACAGCACAAAAACAAATAAGAAGCTATCTTGATGCCAGATCATTGACAGAGATGACAGACTATTTCTTTTTCTGTTAAGCTATTTTCATCTAAAATTCTTATACTATCCTGGATACACACTAAAATTGCTGAAAATCTTTGATTATATTTGCTAAATGATTTCAGGACATGCTGTTTAAATACCCGCAACTCCTCTGGTCGCTCTGGCTTCTCCTCATCCCTATTCTCATTCATCTTTTACAGCTTCGAAGGTTTAAGCCTACCCCCTTTACCAACGTGAGGTTGTTGCAGCGGGTCCAGGCAAAGTCTCAGAAGAGTCAGACCCTCAAAAGATGGCTCCTCTTGCTTACCCGTATGGCCATTTTCACGGCTTTGATCATTGCATTTGCTCAGCCTTTTATCGCAAATCCGACAGCCTTCAAAGAACAGGAAATAACGATTTACCTCGACAATTCTTTCAGCATGCAGGCCAAACAGGACAACAATTCACTTCTGGAAAATGCTGTGCAGGAACTTATCACTGCTATCCCCGAGGATGTCTCCTTCTCTTTGTTTACCAACGATTCCGAATTCAGGGAAGTTACGCTTGGAGAAATACGAAACTCCATGCTACAATTACCTTATGCTTCCAATCAGCTAACGCTCAGGGAAATCATTTTAAAAGGGCAGACGTTTTTCAAGCAGCGCGAAGACGTGCTAAAAAAACTTATTCTTATTTCAGATTTTCAGAGATCCATGGAAAGTGATTCCGTGACGGTTTCGGGGGACACGGAAATGATTTACGTACCTATCCGTTCTGAAGAACTCCGGAATATTGCAATTGATTCGGCCTATATTAAAACTACCTCTGCTTCAGATAACGAGCTGGTGATAAAAATTTCCGCAAATACCGATTACGGTTCTACCCCGGTATCACTTTATAATCGAGACGATCTGATAGCCAAATCGGCCGTCACCTACAGTCCTTCTGAAAGTTCAGAACTGGTGTTCTCTTTGCCGGACAGACAATTCATTGAGGGGGTGGTAAGTCTATCAGATACCGGACTGGAATATGACAATGAATTGTATTTTACCATCAATACACGGGAAAAGATCAAAGTGCTGGCCGTAGGAGAGTCAGAAGGTGTATTTCTCAACAGATTATTCGGTGACGATCTTACCGAATTCAGAAATATACGATCTCTGGATCAGGGTATAGCTTCTCTTAATGAACAGGATCTTGTCATTCTCAATCAAGTTCCCAGACTACCTCCTGCCATGAGAGAATCGTTAAGGGAATTTATTATACAAGGGGGGAGCTTAGTACTAATCCCCTCCGTAAACATGAACATTTCAGAATTCAATCTTCTGTTAAATTCGTATGGAATTTCCTTTGGGAGTAAAAACGAAACCCCCGTCGAAATAACTGGAATCAATTACACACATCCCTTGTACTCTGATGTTTTTGAAGAACGGGTAGATAATTTTGATTACCCCAAGGTTCAGGAGCATTATAGGCTCAACGGGAGATGGAGTGGCATTTTGAGGTATGCCAATGAGCAACCATTTTTAGCGGGCAGGGATAATGTATACGTTTTTACTGCCTCGCTTGATCCGGGCAACTCCAATTTTACCAGTTCCCCCCTAATTGTACCCACTTTGTACGCCATGGCAGTCCGCAGCAGAAACCTGCCCGAACTTTATTATCCTCTGGGAGCAAACAGTTCTGTTGATATTTCTGAAGTCCTTGAAGAAGATCGTATTCTGAGTTTAGAAAAAGAGGGGCTGGAGTTTATTCCCCGACAGCAATTGATTGGAGAAAAAACTCGCTTATGGTTCGATGAAATTCCAACCGAACCAGGTATCTATGCGTTGGAAAACGCCCAGATAGAAAGGTCTTTCAGCTTTAATCACAAAAGGACCGAGAGCCAGTTAGACTACCTGAACAATGAATCTTTTGGCGCAGCAGCTAAAATAAATAGTTCAATCTCAGGGATTTTTCAGGAGATTGAAAATATGAGGGCAGTTACAAGCCTTTGGAAATGGTTTGTTATTTTAGCACTGCTTTTCATTCTCCTTGAGGTAATCATTCAAAAAGCACTTAAATGAACATACTCCTTAAATCGGCCAAGATCCTCGATGAAAATAACAAAGGATTGCACGGGAAAGTAAGAGATATCTGGATTAAAAATGGCAGTATTGAAAAAATAGGGGTCTCTGTAAAAACAGATTCGAAAACCAAGATAGTTTCTCTGCCAAACCTCCATGTGTCCAGAGGCTGGCTCGATAGCAGCGTTAGTTTTGGCGAACCGGGATATGAAGAGCGTGAAACCCTTTCTAATGGGGTTAAGGTAGCTGCATTCAGCGGCTTTACTGATATCCTTTTAAACCCTAATACACATCCCGTTCCTGATACCAGTGGGGATATCATCTTTCTGAAAAAGACTGCGGCGGAAAAGGGAGCCAGGGTTTATCCCATTGGCTCTTTAACGCGTGGGGCTGAAGGTGTCGATCTCGCCGAATTATACGATATGAGTAAATCGGGTGCCGTGGCTTTTTACGATTTTAAAAGTCCGGTAACCAATTCCAATCTCCTTAAAATTGCGCTGCAATACGCACAGGGTTTCAACGGGCTTGTCTTTTCCTTTCCGCTCGATGTTTCAATCGCCGGGAATGGCAGTGTACATGAGGGGAATACCTCCACCAAACTAGGTCTGGGTGGAATCCCTGCACTGGCGGAGGAAATTCAGATTTCGAGAGACCTGTTTATTCTCGAATATACAGGCGGGAAATTGCATATTCCCACTATTTCCACGGCTGGGGCTGTGAACCTTATTGCCAATGCAAAGAAGAAAGGTCTTAATGTGAGCTGCAGTGTGGCGCTTCACAACCTCATTTTTACGGATGAAGTCCTGGATGAATTTGATACCAATTTCAAAGTTATGCCCCCATTGAGGACATCAAAGGACCGGGAAGCACTCAGGAAAGGTCTGCGCACGGGAGTAATCGACATGATCACCACAGACCACCTGCCCATTGATATTGAAGAAAAACGCATAGAATTCGACCGGGCGGCATACGGCTCCCTTGGCCTTGAATCTGCTTTTGGGGTTCTTAATTCCATATTTGGCACGGAGCAGACCATACATTTGCTGACTAAAGGGCGGGATCGTTTTAACATCCCAGCGGCTGACATCAAAGAAGGTGAAGTTGCCTGTCTGAGTCTTTTTAATCCCGTAGGGGATCAACAAACCGAAAAGAAGGAATTGAAATCAACTTCCAAAAACAGCATGTACATAGGCAAGCAAGGCAAAGGTTGTGTGTATGGGACAGTAATTGACGATCAGTTCTTTGTTAATCCTGACTAAGAACATGCTATGACTTCAACAGAAATCAAAGAAGGAAAAACGAGTGCCATTGTAGGGTATCTAACAATGGTTGGAGCACTTATAGCTATCACCATGAATTTGGAACCCAGGAACAGCTTTGCCAGATTCCACATCAGACAGGCATTTGGCTTACATCTCATTTTTCTTGGATGTGCGATATTCCTGAGCGTCTGGTTTTCTAAATATGCCTGGATGGCACTATACCTTTTTTATTTTGTGATGTGGATCTACGGCTTTATCGGCGCCTTGACCGGCAAACTCAACCCTGTGCCCATTCTAGGGTCTTATTTTCAGAAATGGTTTACTTTTATTCAATAATATGACGCCTCATCACTTGAGTCTTGAACACCTGGTTAGGCCACCGAAAAACACTACCGATAAAGCTCCGGCATTGTTTCTGTTTCACGGTTACGGAAGTAACGAGGAAGACCTCTTTTCATTTGCCCCTGAACTCCCTGAATCCTTATGTGTAGTTTCGGTAAGAGCACCCCACACACTACCTCCTTATGGTTATGCCTGGTATTCTATAGATTTTGATGCAGATTTTGGAAAATGGAGCAATACAGAAGAAGCAAAAGAGTCGGTTCTGAAAATGAAGACCTTTATAGAAGAGGCTATTGTCGCATATCATCTGGATCCCGAAAAAATTTCCCTGCTGGGCTTTAGTCAGGGAACGGTGCTTAGTTTTGCCCTGGCCCTCTCCTACCCCGAAATGGTTCAAAACATCCTGGGATTAAGCGGACATATAGATGAGAAAACGCTCCGGCCCGGTTATGAAACAAAAGACCATAGTCACCTGAAGGCATATGTTTCTCATGGGGAATACGACCAGGTAATCCCTTTTTCCTGGGCGGAAAAGACACCGGCTTTTTTAGACCGCCTGGGCATTGAATATATTTTTGAACACTTTCCCACCGGACATGGGGTATCAAGAGAGAATTTTTACGGAATGCGTAACTGGCTAGAAAAACACCTCTAATTACTCCGGGTATAGAGCAGATGTTCTACCATAGTAAAATCAACCGAAAGATCATCTTTCAATTCATACCCAATAAATAATTCGCCCCAGTATTTCCCGTCTGAGAAGTCGGCTATAATCCATCGATGGTTTAATACCTTGATTTTGTTGATCTTAAAATCACTTTCCATTCCCTCATAGGGAATCAAGGGGTTGTCACCTTTTCGCTCATTTGTTTCCAGCAGTTTGTCTGCGATATATCGGGTTGGGTCGTCCAATGACAGGTGATCGTAGTATGCGAGTGCATCATCGTTATTTTCAAGGGCAAAATACTGCAGGTCGAATAACTTTAATTCTGTCCTTCTGAGAGAGTCCTGCACACTTTCTAATTCCATTTCCAGTGCTTCTGCCTTTTCATTACTCACAGTGAGTTGTTTTGATCCACTTACGTATAAGTACAGGGCGATCATTGCAGTGAAGATAAACAGGTATAAAAAAATTCGCGTTCGCATCAATTAATATTTACAATTAAATTATCATAAGCCAGGTGGACGTTTTCGGGCAGGGTCTTTTCCACTTCATCATGGAAGCCCATATGATGGCTGATGTGTGTCAGGTAGGCAACATCGGGCTGCACTTTCTCTACAAAGGCCAGGGCTTCTTCAAGGTTAAAATGAGAGTGGTGTGCTTCTATTCTCAAAGCATTGATACATAGTGTTTTAATTCCTTTTATCTTCTCTAACTCTTTAGCATCAATAGATTTTACATCGGTCAAGTATGCGACCTCCCCTATGCGATATCCAAAAACCTGAAGGCGATTGTGAAAGGCTTCAATAGGATGTGCCTGTAAATTCCCGAGTTGAAAAGGTTGATCATTTTTTACGATGTTGACTTTTACTGCCGGAGCACCCGGATACCGATTTTCATCAGAAAAAATATAATCAAACCTTTTGTTTAGATTCTCGATGACTCGCTGATGGCCATAAATTGGAATATCCCCCTGACGAAAGAAAAATGGGCGTATATCATCTATCCCTGCCGTGTGATCGGCGTGTTCGTGTGTGAAGAGGATCCCATCTAATTTCTTGACTTCGTGTTTCAACATTTGTTGCCTGAAGTCGGGCCCGCAATCAATCACATAATTAAAATTATCCCAGGAAATCAAAACTGAAACCCTCAGCCTTTTATCTTTTGAATTTTCACTCAGGCAGACTGGATGAGTACTCCCAATTACAGGGATTCCCTGTGAGGTTCCGGTTCCCAAAAAAGTTAATTTCAACAGCTCATCTATTTTATTCAAATTTATGACTTATTTATTTAAAAGATGTCCCATTCTTATTAACTTTGGAGCGTAAACCCCTGAGGAATGTCATCCGTATTAAATCAAGATCCTGCTTTCGAAAATATCCCTTCGATAAAGGCGAAAACTCTTCGTATTAATCTGAATCCTGTTATCTATGGAACTTTTGCAGAAATCGGTGCGGGACAAGAAACGGCAAGACATTTTTTCAGATCGGGAGGTGCTTCGGGAACCATAGCCAAGGCTATGAGTGCCTACGACAAAAATTTCAGCGATGCCATTTACGGTATTGAGAAAGACGGCAGGTATGTTACCCAGAGCAGGTTAAAGAAAATGCTCAACCATGAAATGCAATTGATGGAAGAGCGTATCAGCAGGGAAGACCATCCTGACAGGTTGTTTTTCACTTATGCCAACACAGTAGCCACCATCGATTTCTCCAAACGATATAAAGGTCATGGATGGGTTGGAATTATGTTTCAGCTCGATCCCAACCAGAAAGAATACGATGAGATCATCCTTCACCTCCGTTTTAAACAAAACGAAGCCCGATTACAACAGGAAACACTCGGAATTGTAGGGGTTAACCTGATTTACGGTGCTTTCTACAAATACAATAAGCCCAGAAAATTACTCAAATACCTCTACGACCATATTGATAAAGACACCGTGGAAATTGACATGGTCAATTTTTCAGGACCCAATTTCAAGAATGTAGACAACAGGTTAATTAGTCTGCAATTGATTAAAAACGACATGACCGATGCGGTGATGTTCGGGCCGGATGGAAACAACCTGCTTCCGGCAGCCGTTCTCTACAAGAAAAATATCCTGGCCCTAAGGGGTAGTTTCCGGCCTGTGACTATGGTGAATATGGATATGTTCCAGAAATCGTACGATATATTTGTACGCGAACAGACGGTAGAAGAAGAAAATACAGTGGTCATGTTCGAAATTACCCTTGCCAATTTAAAAGCGTCTGGAGAAATCGACGAACAGGATTTTATGGATCGCGCTGAATTGCTTTGTTCCCTGGGACATACTGTACTGATCTCGAAATTTCAGGAATATTATAAGCTGGTTGAATATCTCGGTAATTATACCAAGGCGAGGATCGGACTTACCATGGGGGTCAACAATCTCATTGAAATCTTTGACGAAAAGTATTACCGGCACTTGAGTGGTGGTATTCTGGAGGCCTTTGGAAAACTTTTCTTTAAGGACCTTAAGGTTTACCTCTACCCCATGAAGAATCCGGAGACCGGACAGATCATGACCAGCAATAATATCAAGGTTCATCCGAGGATGAAAGAACTCTACAAGTTCTTCAAATACAACGGAAAGGTCATGGATATTATCGATTACGACCCCGAGATCATGCATATCTTCTCCAGGGATGTACTGAAAAAGATTATGAACGGTGAAGAGGGCTGGGAGGAAATGCTTCCTGAAGGAATTGCCGATGTCATAAAGAAGAAAAAGCTCTTTACCCGTAATGTTGCAGCCTTAAAGGAAAAAGTATAAAAAAAAACCCTGACTTCGGTCAGGGTTTTTAATTTTTGAATATCCATCAGAGAATTTGAGCTGCGTGGTCCTTGGTTTTTACCTTATCTATTACCTTTTCCACAATCCCGTCTCCATTGACAATAAAGGTCATACGGTGAATTCCGTCGTATTCCCTCCCCATGAACTTCTTAGGCCCCCAGACTCCAAAGGCATTGATAACGGTATGGTCCTCATCGGCCAGTAAAGGAAAGGGGAATTCGTATTTGTCCCTGAAGTTGGCCTGTTTCTTTTGTGAATCTTCACTTACTCCCAAAAGAGAATATCCCTGAGCCTGCAACTCGGCATAATTATCCCTTAAATTACAGGCTTCTGCCGTACATCCGGGAGTATTAGCTCTCGGATAAAAGAAGACAACCAGTTTTTTCCCCTTATAATCGGATAGCTTAATTTCGTTTCCGTCTTGGTCTTTTGAAGTAAATTGGGGTACTTTGTCCCCCTCTTTTAGTGTTTTCATAGGTATTTTTTTCACCGGTAAAAGTAATGATATATGACCAAATCTGAAAAGGTAGAATTTGTCATCTCCCAACTAAATAAAATTTATCCTGAAATACCCGTTCCTCTGGAACACAAAGACCCATATACCTTGTTGATAGCCGTATTACTGTCTGCGCAAAGTACGGATGTGCGGGTGAATAAGATTACTCCTCTACTTTTTGCCAGGGCGGATAATCCCTATGACATGGTACAACTCACGGTTGAAGAAATCAGGGAAATCATTAAACCTGTAGGGCTGTCCCCCATGAAATCAAAAGGGATTCACGGGCTGTCTGAAATCCTTATTAAGAAATATTCCGGGCAAGTGCCGAAGGAGATAGAACTTTTGGAAGAACTACCAGGTGTAGGGCATAAAACTGCCAGTGTAGTTGTGTCACAGGCCTTTGGAATCCCTGCTTTCCCTGTGGATACCCACATCCACCGCTTAATGTATCGCTGGGGGTTTTCATCGGGTAAAAATGTTGTACAGACCGAAAGAGATGCCAAACGCTTGTTTCCCAGAGAATTCTGGAATGATCTTCATCTGCAGATCATTTGGTACGGCAGGGAATACTCCCCTGCTCGTGGATGGAATCTCGAAAAAGATATAATAACAAAGACTATTGGAAGGAAAAAAGTGATAAACGAATATCTTAAAACTAAAAAAGCCCGTTAAAACGGGCTCAGTATTTTAGTTCAGAATCGTATCGAAACTGAATTGTCGATGTTTTGTTACCCTGAAGGCTTTAGAATATGACAGTAGAAATCGGATGGTTTCCGGTCCTACTTTCGGGGCTTCATAGGCATTTTTCTTTGTTGAGTAAATTTTTTCCATATGATTGCGATGTCGTTATGTTAAGATAACGCAACCTATATGGAAATATTGTAAATAAAGTTGTGAACTAAGAATTAGTCAGAACGATATTATGACGATCTATTATCTTTCTCAGATTAATAAGAGCATAACGCATTCTGCCTAAAGCCGTATTTATACTTACGCCTGTATTTTCGGAAATCTCCTTAAAGCTCATGTCTTTGTAGATACGCATTAGGAGAACTTCTTTCTGATCGTCTGGTAATTCTTCAATAAGAAGACTGAGATCACTATCTATCTGGTCTTTTATAAGCTGTTTTTCCGCGTTGAGTTTATCATCTCCGATGACAGAAAAGATATTGAAGTCGTCACTTCCTTCAAACTTCGGCATTCTCTTGTTCTTTCTGAAATGATCGATAATCAGGTTGTGTGCAATACGCATTACCCAGGGAAGGAATTTACCTTCTTCGCTGTAGTTTCCTTTCTTCAGGGTCTTGATTACCTTGATAAAAGTATCTTGAAAAATGTCTTCAGTAACATCCCTATCCAGAACTTTGGAGTAGATAAAGCTACTTATTCGTTGATTGTGTCGGTTGATTAAAACTTCCAAAGCCTTTTCATCCCCGCTGATGTAATCGGTAACTAGTAGTGAGTCGTCCCTTTTTGGTTCCATAGTTAGATAATCTTTTGGTTACTTGTTAGTTCATCAGCCTGGCTAAGGAACTAAGGTTATTAGATTTATTTGAGTTACTTGTTTTTCAATGACATTCTAAAAGTACCCAAACACCTATCCTCAATAAAAACTATGTTGTAAAATGCCCGATTCTTGATGTGAATGAACAATTTCCCAGTTCTAACCGTTTTTATGTCTTCGGCAGAAGCATCTTATAATCGATCAAACAGGGTGGTTTAAATAGAAAAAGACACTTTCGCCAGAAAGTGTCTTTTGGATATTGTCTATTTGTTTTAAGGGAATCCCAAAGAAGGGATGTCGATTCCTTAATTCAGGTTATTTTCTATCGTCATCCCCTGTACCTTATGTATTTCGAGGGATTTAGAATAATTGAGCAGGAAGTTTACAGCTTCCTTTCGAGTTGAAATAAGTTTGCAATGTGTTGCAGGGCTTGAGTAAATCTGTTCCATAATATATCTTGTTACCTCTAAATAACGCCAGATATGAAGGATCGATAGAATATATCGACCTAAAACAGATTAATTCGTTAAAACAATTTGATTCTTCTCGATAATCTTCCTCAGGTTAATCAGGGCATAGCGCATCCTCCCCAGGGCCGTATTTATACTGACCTCAGTATTTTCAGCTATTTCATTAAAGCTCATGTCCTGGTAAATTCTCATAATGAGTACATCACGCTGGTCCTTGGGAAGTTGTTCTATTAATACTTCAAGATCCTGATCGATTTGATCCTTGATGAGTTGCTTCTCTGCATTTAACTTGTCATCGGTAAGGACAGAAAATATATTAAATTCCTTATTGCCTTTATATTTAGGCATACGCTTATTCCTCCGGAAATGATCGATGATCAAATTATGTGCAATACGCATCACCCAGGGAAGAAATTTTCCCTCTTCGTTATAAGCTCCCCTTTTTAAAGTACTGATTACCTTAATAAAGGTATCCTGAAATATATCCTCGGTAACAGACATGTCCTGTACCTTGGAATAAATATAACTACTGAGACGTTGATTGTGTTTGTTGATAAGTTCCTCAATGGCCCGCTCATCTCCGCTGATGTAATTACGAATGAGGGTGGCGTCGTTAATCGTAGAATGCATACAATTACTTTTTTGGTTCAATTTAGGGGTCGCAAGTGTGTTGCAGGTTGCGACTTTTAATACTCTAATTCAAAAAAGTAATGTTGCGGTATAGGCAGTATTTTATTCGATTAACACTTCAAATATAGAAAAAATATAGGTCATCCAAGCTGAGGTTTAATATTTAACATAATTTGAAATGCCCTTTAGAGGGGCTGGTTATTGACTCTTACATATCGTATCTTTGCAACTTTCCAAACCGATATGGCGACCATTACAGAAGTAGATCCAATGGAAAATATAATCATCAGAGGGGCTAAACTGCACAATTTAAAGAACATTGATGTAGTCATTCCCAGGAATCAACTTGTGGTCATAACAGGATTATCTGGTTCAGGTAAATCGAGTCTGGCCTTTGACACCCTTTACGCAGAAGGACAACGACGATATGTGGAGAGCCTGTCCTCCTATGCCAGGCAGTTCCTTGGCAAATTAGATAAGCCCAAGGTAGATTCCATCAAAGGGATCGCACCTGCCATTGCCATTGAGCAGAAAGTGAACTCAACCAACCCAAGGTCGACCGTAGGCACAAGTACAGAAATTTACGACTATTTAAAACTTCTCTTTGCCAGGATTGGCCGTACCTACTCCCCTGTTTCAGGGAAGGAAGTTAAAAAGCACACTGTAACAGATGTGGTATCCTTTGTAAAAGGATTTGAAGAAAATACTAAACTCCTTCTGCTGGCTCCTATTACCATCCCCGAGAACAGAGATAAGAAAAAAACACTGCAATTGCTTTCACTTCAGGGTTATGCCCGGATCAAATACGGAGGAGAAGTGCACCGCATAGATGAGGATCTGCATCAATCTGTTGGCGATCAATTATACCTTGTTGTTGACAGGATTATCAAGAAAGACGATGAGGATTTTTATAATCGCCTGGCCAATGCCGTCGATTCTGCTTTTTTTGAAGGGAAAGGAAATTGTATCATCGAAGACTTATCCAGCGGCAAGCAAACCGCCTTCAGCAATGCCTTCGAATTAGATGAAATTACGTTCCTGGAACCTAATGTCCATCTATTCAGTTTCAACAATCCTTACGGTGCTTGCCCCAAATGTGAGGGTTATGGCGATATTATTGGCATTGACGAAGACCTTGTCATCCCCAACACCTCCCTTTCTGTTTATGAGAATGCTGTTTTCCCCTGGAGGGGCGAAAGCATGGGTTGGTACCGCGACCAGCTTGTTAATTCAGCTTATAAATTTGATTTCCCTATTCACAAGCCCTGGTTTGAACTTACCGAGGAACAGAAAAACCTGGTATGGGAGGGAAATAAGCACTTTATCGGAATTCATAAGTTTTTCCAGCAGCTTGAAGAGAAGAGCTATAAAATTCAAAATCGCGTAATGCTCTCCAGATACAGGGGGAAAACACGATGCCCCGAATGTAAAGGGAAACGCCTGCGGAAGGAAGCCAGCTATGTGAGAATCAGCGGTAAATCTATTTCCGACCTGGTGGAACAGCCTATTACCTCTTTAACGGAATTCTTTGATGAGATAACGCTCTCCGATCACGACCGCCAGATTGCACAGCGGCTGCTGAAAGAAATAAAAAACCGACTAGGTTTTTTGGTAAAAGTAGGACTGGGCTACCTCACCCTTAACCGCAAATCGAACACCCTCTCGGGAGGGGAAAGTCAGCGCATCAACCTTGCCACTTCCCTCGGGAGTAGTCTGGTAGGGTCTATGTACATACTGGACGAACCTAGTATCGGTTTGCATCCCAGGGATACCGAAAATTTAATTGATGTGCTTTGTTCCCTGCGCGATTTGGGTAATACCGTGATAGTGGTTGAGCACGATGAGGATATCATGCGGGCGGCCGATCGCATTATTGATATCGGACCGGAAGCAGGAACTTTTGGGGGAGAGGTCGTGGCAAGTGGCACTTACAGGGAAATCCTCAAATCGGATTCTTTAACAGCCGCCTACCTCAATGGTACTCAAGAAATCACAGTTCCGAAAGAACGCAGGAATAGCCCCAATTATGTTAAAATAACCGGAGCCAGAGAGCACAACTTGAAAAATCTGGAGGTTACTTTCCCCTTAAATATGCTTACAGTAGTGACCGGGGTCTCAGGAAGTGGTAAAAGCACCCTTGTAAAAAAAATCCTGTATCCTGCCCTTTTAAAAGAGCTGGGAGGATACGGGGAAAAAGCCGGGCAGCATACGGCTATTGAAGGTAAATACAATGACATTAAAAGGATTGAATTTGTAGATCAGAATCCCATCGGACGATCTTCCCGATCAAACCCTGTTACCTACATCAAGGCTTACGATGATATACGAAGTCTTTTTGCAGGACAGAAATTAAGTAAATTAAGAGGCTATCAGGCAAAGCATTTTTCCTTTAATGTAGACGGCGGTCGCTGTGAAAAGTGCAAAGGTGAAGGCGAAATTACTGTAGAAATGCAGTTTATGGCCGATGTGCATCTGGAATGCGATACGTGTCGGGGCAAACGTTTTAAAAAAGAAGTGCTGGAAGTTCAATTTGAAGGAGTCAATATTGATGACGTCCTCAATATGACCATTGATAACGCACTGGATTTCTTTAAAAAACACAGTCAGAATAAGATTATAGCTAAGCTCAAGCCACTTCAGGATGTAGGACTGGGCTATGTAACGCTGGGGCAGTCTTCCTCTACCCTTTCGGGCGGAGAAGCACAGCGAATTAAATTAGCAACTTTTCTGGTAAAAGGGGCCTCTAAGGAAAAAGCCCTGTTTATTTTCGACGAACCTACTACAGGCCTCCACTTTCACGATATACAAAAACTCCTTACTTCTTTCGATGCGCTTTTAAAGACAGGTCATTCCGTGCTGGTGATCGAACACAATCTTGAAATGATTAAGTCGGCTGACTATCTTATCGATCTCGGCCCGGAAGGTGGGGATGCAGGAGGCTATCTGGTGGCGGAAGGTACCCCTGAAGAAGTTGTCCAGATAGGGAAAGGATATACAGCCCGGTACCTGAAGTCAAAGTTACACTAATAACAATACTCTCCTTAATAAAGAAGTATCCGATAAGGCAATTATCGATTGTGCAATTCTTCTCCTAAAGCTATGGAATTCTAATCTTTATATTTATATACTACTGTATATCAGGCTCTTACAAGATATTCCAATTTTTGGCACGCTGTTTGGTTATAACTAGCTGAATGTAAATAGTTGCATTCAGAATTAAAATTTTACAGTCATGAAAAATCTACTACTCATTATCGGAGCCTTTGCACTGAGCAGCTCAGTTGGGGCGACTACATTGGAATCGGATGTTGCGATCAGCAATATGGTTCGATATAATAATTCAGTGATTTTTGTTGAAAACGGAATCACGTTCTCTATCTATCCTGATGGTGAGTTTGATTTTTATATTGACAACCGCGTAAATGTTGGAGCGAATATCAATTTCCGACGTAGCAATATCACCTTTAATTCCGGGTTTGATTACAGCCCATTTGTTCAGTACGATGATTACGGTGCAGTAATCCAGGTGGAGAATGTACCTGTATACTACGACTATTACGGACGGGTATCACAAATAGGTGGTATAAACATATGGTATAACAACGGAAGGTTGAGACGTGTAGGTGGACTATCTGTTTACTACAACAACAGAGGCTTCTTTAACCGCTTCAATGGATATGTCAACATCTATAACAGACATTATGTGTACAGGCCGTTTCACAGCTTTTTTGCCCGACCTGCCCTTGGTTTCTGTCTGGTGTACAACAGACCTTACAGAAGGTTTTACAACCCGATACGATATACCTATTACAGGCCTTATAGAAATAACTCAAGGAGGTTCTATGCCAACGTAGGGAAATCATATCGCTATAATCAAAGAGCAGACAGAGACCGTGTATACCGTAACGACAGACGGGTGGTTGCCAGAAACAATAATGGTCGTAGAGATAACGGATATAATAGAAATGACGGCAATTTCAGGAATTCCAACAAAGGAGTTCGTTCTAACAGAAGTACGGTCAATGGCCGAACCGCCTCGCGTACCGAAAGAGCAAGGACCGCCAGGACCATGGACAAAGCAAGAACTCCGGAGAGAAGAAATAACAGGTCTTCTGATATAAACCGGAAATCTACCTCCTCTGTTAACAAGAGGACTGCATCCAGGTCGGTTGCAAACCGAAATGAAGGAAGGAACGTGTCCAGATCTGTTGGCAAGAGAAATGAAGGAAGAAGTGTTAGCAGGTCAGTAAGTAAGCGAAATGATGTAAGGACTGCTTCCCGCTCTGTGGGAAAGCGAAATGAAACGAGATCAACACCGCGTACAATAACTTTGAAGCGCAGTACTTCGGTGACAAAGCGTCCCAAGGCCACAAGCCGGACAACGGTTAGCAGAACGAAAGTAAGTACGCCTCGTGCGAACAAAAGCGTAAAAAGCAGGTCCACCAAAAGGACAACTAATACCCGAAGCAGAAGGGTACAGTAAAAATAGTTTTTAGGTTGGTTAGTTGGTTAACCCCGTAGCGGATTCGTCCCTGCGGGGTTTTTCCATGTCCAAAAACGACTTTTAAATCTCCCTGATCATGGGGCCTATTTCTTAGGATTCAGATACTTGGACAATACTCCAAATATATCGTCAGAAATTCGGAATCGATACAGTATCCCAACATACATAATAGTAATTAACAGGCTCTTAAGAACAATATTCAGAACTGGGTGAAAAGGAAATTGAAGTGCAAAAAAAACCGCACTTACTATTAGAAGAAGGAATACAACCTTAAACGTTTCTGCTGTAAAGGGCTGTAAACCTAATTTTGCTTTTACATAGAGAAGCTTAATGAGATTGTAGAAGAATATTGCGATAAAGGTAGCAAGTGCAGCCCCTGTGATTCCAATTTTGGGAATCAGATATAAATTGAGGAGAATCGTGCCGACTGCCAGGAGCACGCCCATAAATAGGATGGCCTTATAGTAATCTGAATTATACAGGATGGCATTATTATTCCCAAGCAGGGCATCGAATAATTTGGCCAGGCCAATCAGCAAAACAACATAGAACCCTCCGCGATAGCTTTCAGGGAGAAGAAGATATAAATCATTGAGATTGAGTATAATCAGAACAAATATTAAGCCCGAGGTAATAAAAAGAGTGAGAGAGCTTTTCTGATAAAGAACGGCCAGTCCGCTTTTATCCCTGGCATTAAGAAGGGCCGCGGTCATGGGATATGTAATCTGATGCATGGCCCTGGAAGGTACCGCTATCACTGTTGCAATGAAGACGGCCACAGAATAATAAGCCACTTTTTCTATCTCAATGAACTGGTTGATCATGAACTTATCCACTTCCAGCAATATCACGGCTGTTGAACCACCGAGAATAATCAGGATACTGTAGGTTAATATATCCCTGGTATTGGAGGGGAAACTCACCCCGAACCCGGGCATTCGCAATCGGTAGGCATATAGCTTCATGATGATTGTGCGCAACAGGTAGACACCAACCAGTGCCTGCAAGAAAGTTTCAACCGACATATAATCGAAATAAACCGCAAAGAGCAGGATCATAACGGCAAGTCGGGCAAAGATTTCCTTCATAAAATTACCAAAAACAGAACGCATGTGGACTCGCGACCAGGAATAGAACACCTCAAAATACGCCATAGCCAGGGCGATAAGAAAAATATGCCACACATAATTTTCTGCAATCTCATTACGATGGCCGATAAATGCAGCTATGGCATCATTAGCCAAATAACTGAATACTCCAAAGGGCACAATTAGTGCAAGGGGCAGCAATAGCATCATCGTCAGAAATCCGTCCTGGGTTTTTTTATCGCTATAGCTGCTAAAGAATTTGATCATGGTATTCGGAACACCAAAGGCCAGGAGGGGCATCAGAATTGCTGAAGTTGCAAGAATCACACCCACCAACCCAAAATAGGTGTCGGTAAGAAAACGGGCATAAAGAAAAAGGGTGTTGATCGCCCCGATGGCAAAACCCAGATAGGTGATCACCAGATTGCTAAACGACTGTTTAAATACGATTCCCATCAGATTTGTGCTGCTAGTTTTTCTGTCAGTGCTTTTCTGCTATACTGTTCAATATCCTGGGAAGTCATTGCTAAAGAATTGCTTTTATAGGCCCGATACCATCGCAACAGCGTTTCCTTTAAATCCGTTTTCATGTTATAAGTAAACACTTCGCCCGACCGCGATTCTCTGACTAGCTTCCCGGCCTCCCAGTTCTCCGGCCCGATGGCCAGAATAGGTCGCTTTGCCGCCATATATTCAAAAAGTTTTCCCGGGATAATCCCACGTGTTTGTTCGGTATCGATCTCAACCAGCAACAACAGCTGGGACCTCCTCTGAGCCAGGATAGCCTCTCTATGAGGAAGATAGTCTCTTACCTTTAAATAATCCCTTAAGCCGCATTTATTAATTTCTTCAACGATTTCATCACTAACCACTCCTGTGAGCTGTATACTTAGCGTCTCACTAAATCCTGATACCTCCTCAACCAGCTCTGCCAATACTTTCCATAGGACTGTGGGATTTCTTTCAGACAAGAGGGATCCGATGTGCGAAATAGTAAATTTTTTATCAAGTTCTGATGTTGTCGGGGTAGTTTGATCGTATCCATTTGTGATGGTGGTAATGGGTCTGCTGGTAATTTCTTTGAATTCTCTTTTTGTAGTATCACTGGTTACCAGAATTTCATCGGCGGAATTCAGCACTTCCTTTTCCAGAGCTTGGTGTTTCTTTTGGGATTTTTTTGTTAGTCGGAGTGCTTTATGGTACCCTATACCTGTCCATGGATCCCTGAAATCGGCTATCCACCTCACTCCTGCTTTCTCTTTCAGCGATTTCCCTATAAGATGTAGACTATGAGGAGGTCCTGTCGTAATCACTGCCTCTATTTTTTCATTCTTAATAATTTCTGTCAGAAACTTTACAGAGGGTTTTACCCAATATTTTCTGGCATCGGGGATAAAAAAATTTCCCCGTATCCATAAAAATAAACGATCCAGAAGGGAGGGATTGTTTGCCGGGACGATTCCCGAGCTGATTTTCCTGGTTGTTCTTTTTGAGAACAATGAAGCCAGTTGATATGGCTCCCAGATGGGCTGCCTGTAAATGATAAGCTGCTCGGAGACCTCATCGTTCAGACTTGGATCAGTAATTGGATAGTGAGGATTTTCCGGAACGTATAACACGGGTTGGATATCATTGTCCGGGAGGTACTTTACAAAATTAAGCCATCGCTGTACTCCGGGTCCACCTGCCGGGGGCCAATAGTAAGTTACGATGAGCACTTTTTTCATTCCTTAAGCTGCTTTTTCCTCGACCTGAAATAGGCGAAAAATCCGCCTCCAACTAAAATGATCCCAAACAAGATTGAACTAATCAAGGTAATCATACTCCCCCTGGCAATGACTTCCGGTTCAAATTTAAACTCGACTTTGTGCTCCCCGCTGGGAACCTCCATGGCTCGCAGGCCGTAATTCACCCTGAAATGAGGTACTTTTTTTCCGTCCAGATAGGCATTCCAGCCCTGAGGGTAATAAAGTTCTGAAAATACGGCAATCCCATTGTGATCATTCACCGTAAGATATTCCAGCTTATTGGGTTTATAGTTTAACAAGCTAATGCTTGCTGTAGAATCTACCTCATAACGAAATTGATTGATCAGGGGAAAATCTGATCGGTTAAAAGCGGCTTCTGATGCGAGTTTCATACTGTCGAGTGCCATGATCTCTTCATCGGCTGTCTGTACCGGTAGCAATAGTTCAACAAACCAGGCATTGCCTTGCGCCTCAGGATTGATCGAAGCCACACGTTGTCCTTCGTCATTCTGCTGAATGATATATTTTACATTGAGCATATTGAGAACCTGGCGATTATTGCGATAGATGTGGTATTCAAAAAGATCCTGAATGACAGCCGGTTTGGCAGCATGGTACCCCCCTATTGATTTGTGGAAATATGAGGTTCTTGCACCATTTAATCCTTCCGAGGTATCATATACCCTGTATACTGTGGTATCTGCCAGTATTTGTTTGTCTGTGTTAGAAATTTGAAATGGCTGGTTCATTCTCCTTTTCGATACAAAATCGTCCTGATCCACGTATCGTAAGGCCACTCCAACAAGGTCGAAACAGATAAGAACAGCAAGGAAAACCAACATGATGCGCTCTTTGATCTTGTCTTTAATAAAAAACCAGAGTAGTGCCGCTGTGAGAAGTACAAAAATGAGCGATCTCAGTGTGTCGTTGATGTACACCGCCTCCCGGTCTCTTTTAATCATGGTCAGAACCTCGTCGCCAAAATATCTTTGATACACTTCGTCGTTCAAACCGTCAAAATCGAACATCCCTTTAACAAGTAAGAGAGCAATGCCAATACCCGCACATATAAAAAATGACAGTTTAAGTGCATTTATCTTCTCTTCCCTCTTTCGCCTGGTCCCAAGCAATTCTGAAACAGCAAGCACACCGAGGACAGGGACACAAAGTTCTAGAACTACCTGTATGGAAGAGACCGCCCTGAACTTATCGTAGAGCGGAAAGTAATCGATCATAAGATCGGTGAGCCATCCAAAATTCTTTCCCCAGGAGAGGACAAGTGATAGTAAGACGCCTCCGAGTAACCACCATTTCGTCCTTCCTTTAACGAGAAATAATCCCATTATAAACAAAAAGACCAGAATAGCCCCTACGTAAGCAGGACCAGCCACAATGGGCTGTGAACCCCAGTAAAGAGGAAGGCCGCTGGCAAATTCCAGGGCCTGGCTCCTGGGTACGCCCTGTTCTGTCAGGTAAGCATAGGCCTTTGATTTTGTTCCCAGATCTTCGTTATTGGAGCCACCAAATAGCCTGGGAACAAATAGGTTTAAAGATTCTGAGAGGCCATAACTGTATTCAGTTATATAATCCCTGCTCAAGCCCTGTGTAACTTCTTTTGGAGAGCCATCGGGATTGACAGTGAGCTCGGAGCTTCCCCTTGTACTCCAATCTGCGTATTCCTTGGTGGCCATCAATGCCGTAGCATTAACCGCTATTCCCAGCAACACAGCTAATAAAAGGGTCCCAACGGATTTCAGGTAGGAAAGCAGTTGCTTATTTCTTATATAATCGATCAGCAGAACCAGGCCAATTACCAGTACCAGCAGCATAAAGTAATAGGTCATCTGATAGTGGTTGGCATTGATCTCCAGGGCCATCCCCAAAGCAGTAAGTACAAAACCCCAGAAATACTTTTTTCTAAAACTGAGCATGATTCCTCCCAGAATCATCGGTAAATATGCTATGGCATGTGCCTTGGCATTATGCCCTACTCCAAGTATAATGATGAGATAGGTTGAAAATCCAAATGCCAGCGCCCCAATGACTGCCAGCTTATAATCAATCTTTAAACAGCAAAGAAGAATGTAGAAGCCCAGAAAATACAGAAACAGATAGTCGGCTGGTCTGGGAAGAAACCTCAGGGCCCGATCGAGCTTTTTAACGTAATTATGCGGATAGTTAGCTCCTAGCTGATAGGTGGGCATCCCACCAAATGCACCGTTAGTCCAGTACGGTTCTTTATCGTAATTCTTTCTGAAATCGTTTTGTTCCTTGGCCATACCAGTATACTGCATAATATCAGACTGGAAAATGACTTTTCCCTGTAATACCGGGTGGAAATAAGCCAGGGCGACCACCACGAAAAAGGTAAGGGTGAAAAAATGAGTGAAAAATGATCTGGAGACTCCCTTCATAGAGAATGTAGTACTTTTTTATTCGATTTCCTCAAAATCAATGTACTCCCCTACTTGCTCTTTGGGCTTTTTGTATTGATTTTGGGCTGTTTTACTATCGATGTCTTTAGCTCGGGTATTGGTTGATTGTTGATTCGTATTTGCTCTCTCAAAGGCCTCTTTAAATCGGTCTTCTGTTTTCTTCACCGCATATTGAAATAGTCTTGGGGCCAGTAACCTCCATATGATTCGCAATAGGAAGTACACCAGCAAAATAATCAGCAGTGTCTTTAAAAATCCCATAATTTATTTCCTAAATATATCAAAAGTACAATTCCAGCGTTGTAATAGCAGTACAATTGTCATAAAACTTTAATAAAACAGCGCTTGATGGATGCATGTCTAAAATCCTACCGAACACTCTATTTGTTCATTTTCTCCTGCATTTCCGTACCCCTTTTAAGTTCGGGGCAGTACACAGAAGTAATTAATTCGAACAGGCCCGGCCTGTCGGTTAGTGCTTATGCGGTGGGTAAAGGAGTTGTACAGATGGAAGCAGGATTCCTTTATGAACAAAGGGAACATACTCCGCTCAATCAGGAATCTACTATCATGGGGGGTGATCTGGTTCTTCGCTACGGCTTTTTAAAAGAAATGCTGGAAGTCATCTATGAAGGCACATATGTGTCACAGGATATTACATTTAATTCATTTAATCTCAATGAGACGAGAACCGACTTTTCGAGAAACAGACTGGGCTTTAAATACCTCTTGTACGATCCCTTTAAAAACCCTGAAAGAACTAAACCCAACTTGTACAGCTGGAGGGCCAATAATAAATTTCAACTCCGTGATCTGGTACCCGCTGTTTCTGTTTATGCCGGAGCAACATTTGTTCTCGGCGACAACCCCTTCTATCCGAAAGATCCGATTGTAGCCCCCAGAGCTATGATCGCCACCCAGAGTCATCTGGGTCCCCGACTTGTACTTATATCGAATCTGATCTATGACAGAATCGGCACAGATTTCCCCGAAATGCAATACCTGATCTCGGTATCCCATGCTTTTAAAAACCCCAAATGGAGTGTTTTTGTTGAAAACCAGGGCATTAAAAGTGACAGATATGCTGATATCCTTTTAAGGACGGGGATAGCTCACTTATTTAGCAAGTCGTTTCAGGCCGACATTAATGTAGGGGCAAGTTTTAAAGATTCCCCAAGGAGGTTATTTGGTGCGCTGGGCTTTTCTTATCGCCTCGATTTCCATCAGGATGAAGTGATATCCATAGATGACCAAAAAGCTGGTCAAAACGGAGATTTTATCAAGAAAAATGCTTTTAAAGACGATTCTGAAAACACCCTTCCGGGAATTTCAAAAAAGAAAATGCGCAAACTTCAGCGCAAAGCGAAGCGAAAGAAGAACTAATCACTTACCTTCTATATCCTGATTCCTTTTTAAAAGAATACCTCCTTTGTTTAAAACTACTGTGAAGTTTTAAACTATGCCCATTTATTCCTAATATTGGTTCCATAAAGCAGGTATTATGGTAAGTGTACAACAGGCGGTTAGTAAATCTGATCTGAAAAAATTCGTCACCTTTCCTTTTTCGTTATACAAAGACTCCCCTTACTGGGTTCCACCCTTGATAAAGGATGAAATGGAAACTTTTAATTCTGAAAAGAATCCGGTTTTTGAGAATGCAGATGCCTGGTTTTTCCTGGCCTTTAAGGATGGTAAAATTGTGGGACGTGTGGTTGCCATGATCAACTGGATTGAAGTCAATCAGCAAAAATTGCGAAAAATGCGGTTTGGCTGGTTTGATTTTATTGACGACAAGGAAGTTTCGCGTGCATTAATTGCCAAAGTTGAAGAACTCGCAAGTCAACATCAGATGGAGTTTATGGAAGGTCCTGTCGGATTCTCAAACCTCGACAAGGTAGGCGTCCTGGTGGAAGGATTTGATCATATAGGCACCATGATTACCTGGTACAACTATCCCTATTACCAGTCGCATTACGAAAATTTAGGCTTTGTAAAGGAAAAGGGGTATGAAGAGAATACGTTCCCCAATAGTAATGTGGATCCGGCCCTTTTCAAGCGGGTTCATGTACTTATAAAAAAGCGGTATGGATTAAAGGAAATGAATTTTAGTAAGACTAGTGAAATCATGCCCTGGGTTGATCAGATGTTTGATTTGTTCAATGATTCTTACGCCAAACTGTCTTCTTTCGTCCCCATTACCCCGGTACAAAGGGAATATTTTAAAAAGAAATACATCAGTTTCATCAATCCGGAATACATAAAATTCATAGTGGATTCCTCAGATAAGGTGATTGCATTTGCCATCGTGATGCCTTCTTTCTCTGAAGCTATGCAGAAAGCGAGGGGTAAATTGTTCCCCTTTGGCTGGTATCACCTGTTAAAGGCAAAAAAGCACAATAAAGACGTGATCTTTTACCTTATCGGGATACATCCCGAATACCAGAATAAAGGAGTTACTTCCATTATCTTTAATGAGTACTACGAGACCTTTAAGGAAAAACAGGTGCAAACCTGTTACAGAACGCCGGAACTTGAAGAGAATCTTGCCATAAAGCAACTCTGGAAGCATTTTGATCCGAAAGTGTACAAAAGGCGTCGTACCTACAAGAAAGTATTGTAATCTCTATAATTCGCAGATTCCCCGGAAGTCGTTTATTCCCCCATGGCAGCAGCAACAGCAGCTGACAACCTTTTGTAGGTTCCATTTTCCAACCTGTCGCGAATAGCCGAAAAGGCGTCGAGTGTAATGGAGATGTCTTCCATGGTATGGGTAGCTGTCGGTATCATCCGAAGTAATATGAGCCCTTTGGGTATTACCGGATATACTACAATGGAACAGAAAATACCATAGTTTTCCCGCAAATCCTTTACAAGGGCCATTGCCTCAGGGATACTACCATTGAGATACACAGGGGTTACACAGCTAGAGGTGGTACCAATATCAAAACCTCTTTCTTTGAGACCTTCCTGCAGTGCATCTACGTTTTCCCATAATTTGGCTTTCAGTTCCGGCATGCTTCTCAGCATGTCGAGACGTTTTAAGGCACCTTTTACATAAATCATGGGCAGGGATTTCGCGAACATCTGAGACCTGAGGTTATACTTCAGGTAGTCAATAATTTCCTGATCAGCCGCCAGGAAAGCTCCTATTCCGGCCAGAGATTTGGCGAAAGTGGCAAAGTAAACATCAATATCGTCCTGTACCCCTTGTTCTTCTCCGGCTCCGGCTCCCGTTTTACCCAAAGTACCAAAACCGTGGGCATCATCCACCAGAAGTCGGAAATTAAATTTCTTTTTCAGGGCAACAATTTCCTTTAGTTTCCCTTGCTCTCCACGCATACCAAAAACCCCTTCTGAGATAACAAGAATCCCACCACCTGTTTGCTCTGCCATCTTTGCGGCTCGTTCCAGGTTTTTCTCCAGGCTTTCAATATCGTTGTGTTTAAAAGTAAATCGTTTTCCCATATGCAATCGCACACCGTCTATAATACAGGCGTGAGAATCCACATCGTAAACTATGATATCGTCTTTTGAAACAAGGGCGTCAATCGCAGACATAATCCCCTGATATCCAAAATTGAGCAGATAAGAAGCTTCTTTACTTACAAAAGCTGCGAGTTCCTTTTCGAGTTGCTCGTGGTAACCAGTTTGACCGCTCATCATCCTGGCTCCCATCGGATAAGCCGCACCGTATTCATGAGCTGCTTCCCCATCTACTTTTTTGATCTCCGGCAGGTTTGCCAATCCGAGATAATCATTTATACTCCAGGTAATTACTTCCTTCCCCTGAAATTTCATCCTGTTAGAAATAGGACCTTCCAATTTTGGAAAAACGAAGTAACCTTCAGCCTGTGAAGCCCATCGTCCTAAAGGGCCTTTATTCTCGATAATCCTGTCAAATAAATCTCTCATTTACCCCGGTTTGGTTTCTGCAAAACTATGGATTTTTACCCACGAATCATAAAATTATTTCTAACCATAAAAAAAGGCAGCGAGTTTACACCCACTGCCACTTATCTTGTGAATACAGTTCTTTATTTTACAATCTCAGCCTTTTTCTCCTGGCTCGTTTGAACCTCTGAAAGGAATCCCTGGGCTTCCATCCACTTATCACTGTACACTTTACTCATATATCTGGAGCCGTGATCAGGGAAAATAACAACCACTTTACTGTCTTTGCTAAATTCTCCAAGTTCATTCAATTGCTTCACTGCCTGGATTACAGCACCTGAGGTATAGCCTGCGAAAATCCCTTCGGTCCTGGCAATCTCCCTCGCAGTATGTGCACTTTCTTTATCTGTTACCTTTATAAAGCTGTCTATGATGTTAAAATCTGTGGCATCCGGAATCAGGTTTTTACCCAATCCTTCAATCCGGTACGGATAAATCTCATTCTTATCCATTTTTCCGGTTTCGTGATACTTCTTCAGAACCGAGCCGTAAGCATCTACACCTATCACCTTTATTTCGGGATTCATCTCCTTTAAAAATCGCGCTGTACCAGAAATCGTACCCCCGGTCCCACTGCAGGCAATAAAGTGTGTGATCTGTCCCTTTGTCTGCTCCCAGATCTCCGGGCCAGTAGTCCTGTAATGAGCTTCAATATTTAATTCATTAAAATATTGATTGATATAAATAGAATTTTCGGTCTCCTGATGAAGTCGTTTGGCCACCTCGTAGTAAGAACGCGGATCGTCGGCGCTTACATGTGCCGGACATACGTAAACTTCTGCCCCCATAGTACGGAGCATATCTATTTTGTCCTGAGACGATTTAGAACTGACCGCTAGTATACACTTGTATCCTTTTACGATACTCACCATGGCCAGGCTAAAGCCTGTATTACCAGATGTAGTTTCGATTATGGTACTTCCTTTCTTCAGTATCCCCTTGCGTTCTGCCTCTTCGATTATAAAAGCAGCAATTCTGTCTTTTGCGGAATGTCCTGGATTAAAAGCTTCCATCTTGGCATAGAACTCCCCATCCATAGCACTGGTGATCTGATTTAGTTTAATCAGAGGAGTATTACCAATAAGATCGAGGATTGAATTATGGGCGTTAATCGTTTGTTCCATAAAGTTGTTTTGTTGAAACACCCTTTGTTAACGGTATTTCAGGGCCAAAATTACTACTTTTTTTTAATTATTGGTCTTTTCCCTCCAAATCGAGCAGAAATGCAAACTCCTTGGCCGTTTCCTTCAGGGCTTCAAAACGGCCTGAAGCTCCCCCATGTCCCGCATCCATATTTGTATCGAGATAGAGTTTGTTCTGATCTGTTTTGTACTCCCTTAGTTTGGCAACCCATTTAGCCGGCTCCCAATACTGCACCTGAGAATCATGGAGTCCGGTAGTAACGTATAAATTAGGATAAGCCTGTTTCTGCACATTGTCATAAGGTGAATATGACAACATATAGTTGTAATACTTTTTTTCGTTGGGGTTTCCCCATTCGTCGTATTCCCCTGTGGTCAAAGGGATCGAATCATCCAGCATGGTAGTAACCACATCCACAAAAGGAACTGCCGCAATTACACCCTGATACAGTTCCGGGGCCATATTTACCACCGCACCCATCAGCAAGCCTCCCGCTGAACCTCCCAGGGCATAGAGATGCTCAGGACTGGTAAATTTTTCCTCGATGAGAAATTTAGAGCAGTCGACAAAATCGGTAAACGTATTTTTTTTCCTAAGTAGTTTTCCATCTTCGTACCAGGGTCTTCCCAGGTACTCTCCTCCTCTTACATGCGAAATGGCGTAAATAAACCCCCGGTCTAAAAGACTGAGACGGGTAGTTGAAAAGGATGGATCTATTGTAGCACCGTATGACCCGTAGGCGTACTGCAGTAGTGGAGAAGTACCGTCTAAAGGGGTGTCTTTATGATACACCAATGAAATGGGTACCCTGACACCGTCCCGAGCCGTGGCCCAGATTCGTTGTGAATGGTAATTCTCAGCCTGGAACTTCCCTCCAAGGACTTCCTGTTGCTTCAGTATGACTTCCTCCCTGGACTCCATATTAAAATCAATGATGGCGTAAGGAGAGGTCATCGAATTGTAGATATACCTCAGGTATTTTGTATCATAATCAAGGTTGACATAAGGATAGGCCACGTAGGTCTCATTGTTAAAAGGGAGATAATACGTATCACTTCCGTCCCATCGGCTGACTTTAATTTTGTTCAGGCCATTATCCCTTTCTGATACCACGAGATAATCCTTAAAAATTTCAATATCCTCCAACAATACTTCCTCCCGGTGAGGTAAATATTCCTCCCAGTTTTCTGAAGAAGTAGCCTTTTCGGAGGTCTTCATCAATTTAAAATTTGTAGCCCCGTCCTTGTTAGTGAGAATGTAGAAATCCGACCCAAAATGATAGATCGCATATTCCAGCCCCCTTGTCCTGGGGGAGAAAACCTTAAAAGTTCCATTAGGATCGTCTGCCGCCAGGATTCGGTATTCTGAGGTGAGCGTACTGTTAGATCCAATGATAATATAATCCTGTGATTTGGATTTATAGACATAGGTGTTATAAGTCTCATCCGTTTCGTGATAAACCAGTTCGTCTTCTTCCGAGGAAGTTCCCAGAACATGTTTGTAAATCTTGTCTGAACGCAGGGTTACAGGATCTTTTTTAGTGTAAAATAAGGTTTTGTTGTCTTTGGCCCAGACCGAACCCCCGGTAGTGTTTTCAATTTTATCGGGATATATTTCCCCTGTGACGAGGTTTTTAATCTTTATGTAGTATTGTCGCCTCGAAACCGTATCCCTGCCAAATGCTGCCATGGTGTTATCCGGACTCACCGAGATGCCGGTTAAACGAAAAAATTCGTGCCCTTCAGCCAGTTCATTTCCGTCAAACATCACTTCTTCGTCAGCTTCCAGCTTCTCTTTCTTTCGGGAATAAATCGGGTATTCCTTCCCGGTTTCAAAACGAGTAATATACCAATAGCCATTACGCTTATACGGGACCGAGCTGTCATCTTCCTTAATTCTCGATCTCATTTCGTGGAAAAGACTATCCTGCAAGGGTTGGGTATGGGCTGTTTTCGCCTTGTAATACTCGTTCTCCTTCTCGAGGAATGCAATGACTTCCGGATCTTCCCGATCATTCATCCAATAGTAGTTGTCCACCCTGACATCTCCGTGGATTTCGAGATTCTTAGGGTCTTTTTTAGCGACTGGAGGGCTTACATCTACCATCTCGTTGTTTTGGTTTTGGCAAGAAACTGCAAAAATAATACTTAATGGGAGAATGAAGTGTTTTTTCGATAGAAGCATCTGGTATGGTTTAAAATCCGGGCAAATTAGTAAATTTGAGAATCTAATACTAAATTAAAATTATATGTTCGGAGATATGATGGGCATGATGGGAAAACTCAAAGAGACCCGTGCCAAAGTGGAAGCAACTAAAAAACGACTGGATACTGTTTCTCTTGATGAGAAATCGGCCGATGGCTCAGTTTCTGTAACTATTACGGCTAACCGCGAAATCAAGAGTATCGAAATAGAAGATGCATTGCTTAAAGACAAAGAACAACTGGAAGACTATCTTGTCATTACGTTAAATAAAGCCATTTCCAGGGCCACCGAAGTGCAGGAAGCAGAATTGGCTGCTGTGGCAAAGGAGGGCATGCCTAATATTCCGGGGATGGATTCCCTCTTTAAATAACAAAAGCGATTACGGCTTTATTGCAATTAGCAATATTCAAGATGATAGAAGTAAAAA
This sequence comes from Muriicola sp. E247, assembly GCF_041358175.1. Taxonomy (NCBI): domain Bacteria; kingdom Pseudomonadati; phylum Bacteroidota; class Flavobacteriia; order Flavobacteriales; family Flavobacteriaceae; genus Muriicola; species Muriicola sp. E247. The sequence goes on along the minus strand of NZ_JBGKBE010000002.1, from coordinate 135,458 downwards.
AGGACAAAAATGATCTATATAGCTTTGTAGTCACTGCAAAGGGAGGCAATTCTATATTGCAGAGCGTTCCTTTCCCTACAAAAAAGGAACTCTCCGCCACTCTGAAACAACTCCCTCCCCTGGTTTCCAAACCTTCTGTCTTTGAAAGAAAGACCAGTCACAATGGGAAATTTCATTTTACACTAAAAGATCAACGTGGAAGTATTATTGGAACCAGCAAGGACTACTCCTCGGAGGCCGGTATGGAAAACGGCATTACGAATTTCCGAAACAGGATCTCCGGGTTAGATCAATCACAACTCCCCTAAGGAGGCCAGGATCTGCAGGGTGTGATCGTGCATTTCTGCTGTGTAATCCATATGAGTAACCATCCGCAATTTACCCTGTCCCATACCAATAATCTGAATACCCTTTTTTTCTAATTCTTCCAGGAATCTTTCTGTAGAGCACTTGGCTTCATCAAGTTCAAAGATGATGATGTTGGTCTCAATGGGTTCTACCTGCTTTACAATGGGTGATTTCTGTAGTTGGGTTCCAAGTTCCTGAGCCCTTAAATGGTCTTCTTTTAGTCGGTCAACATGATGGTCTAGGGCATAGATACCGGCAGCCGCAAGATATCCCGCCTGACGCATCCCGCCACCCAATACTTTCCGGATTCTCAAGGCTTTGTCCATATATTCTTTTTTCCCTACCAGCACAGAACCAACCGGACAACCAAGACCTTTGCTCAGGCATATACTGATGGTGTCGAACAGCCTGCCATAAGCCCTTGGGTCCTCATTTTTCGCCACCAGTGCATTCCAGAGTCGGGCACCATCAAGGTGATAACCCAGCTCGTGCTTGTCACAAACTTTCCGTATCGCTTTTAATTCTTCGAAATCCCAGCAAGCACCCCCACCTTTGTTGGTTGTGTTTTCAATACAGACCAGGGAGGTGAGCGGACTGTGATAGAAATCGGGAGGATTGATGGCAGCCTGCACCTGTTCTGCCTTCATCATACCCCGGTGTCCGTCTACAAGTTTACAGGACACCCCGCTGTTAAAGCTCACCCCGCCGCCTTCGTAGTTATAGACATGGGCATATTTATCGCAGATAAGCTGATCTCCGGGATTGGTATGAATTTTTATTGCCGTTTGATTGGCCATAGTGCCGCTGGGAAAAAACAGGGCGGAATCCATGCCGAATAATTTCGCTACTTTCTCTTCCAATGCGTTAACCGACGGATCGGCCTTAAAAACATCATCCCCTACCTCTGCCGACATCATGGCATCTAGCATCGCAGCAGTCGGTTTTGTTACGGTATCACTTATTAGATTGATCTGCATATAAACTCAGAATAATTATTGTGAACAGGCCATGCCTATAGGTGAACCATCCGGGATTTCAGGAGAAGAAATTACCTTAAAATCGTCTCTGTTCTCATTAAAAAATGTTATTCGTCTCACCATTTCCCTGGCGTCGGGATCAGAAGAGCTTCTCAGACGCATTTGTAGCTCAGTCAAACTGGCATTAGCCAGCGCATTAACCTGGGGATGAACATCTTCATGTGCCGCCAGATTCATTAAATGCATTAAGACGCGATAATTTATCGATTTTTGTACGGTATTTAGATAGCCATCTTTATGTGTTTTATTAATCGTTTCATCAATTACTGACTGAAATAATTCATCCAGTCCCAATTGTGAGGATTCAAGACCTTTTTGCTGAATAAGGCGTGAAGCCCTTTCAGGGTGAAAGAGAAGGCTGAGGCTCATGTCTGCAGCAGTTTCAGCAGCAGACAAAGCATCAAAGGAAACTCCGGTTTTACCGTTAATAGATTCTCTGGTTCTCGCATGTCCTATTGCTCTGGGGGGAAATAAAGTCAGTTTTTCCTCAGGGATGGCAATCACAGATGCATCCAATGTCTTTAAGGCGCTTTTTAAGGCTTCCTTTTGCTCTTTGGATGACAGGGATTCGACGACTACCTGCCCATCTCCTTTTACCGCGTAATTGTAATTTAATCCGCCTATACTTTTTACCGCGGCTTCAATTTGATACCTGTGCAGGAAATACAGCGGAACAAATACGTCCTCCAGAACAGAATTTGGCTCTCCCGAACGTATATTGTCAATTGAGAAATTATCAATGGCGACTTCGCGCAGTTCAAGCAACCTGTTTAATTCCTCACTGGCACTCCCTCCGTTATCCCAGAGATGACCCAGGATATGTGCACTTCCCAATGGTCGGGCGTCACGATCAGATATATACCTTAGACCCTGCTGATGTGATTCCTGAAGAATTGCAGCCAGGGCTTCCCTTTCATTGGTATTCTCCGGGAAGTCTGAATAAGAGTAAGCAACCGTTACTTTATCCCACTCCCCTATTCCTGTGTCATAGGCTTCAGAGAAATCTATCATCCCATTTTTCAGGCTGATATACGGATGTGGATAATCCATTACAGATGCGCGGTTGTTGGTACTGGCAGCAAAATTATGTGCAAAGCCCAGGGTGTGCCCAATTTCATGAGCCGATAACTGCCTGATTCTGGCCAAAGCCATATTTAGCATGGCCTCATCGTTATCATCCCTCTCTGCAAAAGGTTTGTCCATAAGGGCCTGAGCGATCAGGAAATCCTGTCTGATCCGAAGGCTACCGAGACTAACATGGCCTTTGATGATTTCTCCCGTTCTGGGGTCTGTAATACTACTGCCATAGCTCCAACCTCTGGTAGAGCGATGTACCCATTGGATTACATTGTAACGCACATCCAGCGGATCGGCATCATCGGGCAACATTTTGAGTTGAAAAGCATCCTTGTAACCGATAGCTTCAAAAGCCTGGTTCCACCAGCGTCCTCCCTCCAGCAGGGCAGAGCGAACGGGTTCGGGAGTACCATTGTCAAGATAATAAACAATTGGTTCCACAGCCTCGCTCAACGCTGCACTGGGATCTTTCTTCTCCAGGCGATGGCGTGTGACATATCTTTTGATCAGGGATTCCTCTACAGGAGTAGCATAATCATAGTATGAAAAGGGATAGGAACCAGACCGTGGGTCAAATTCCCGCATGTCAAATCCCGTATCGGGAAGGGCGATGAAAGAATGATGTTGGGATACGGTTACCAATTCGGGATTTGGAGTCACCGAACGTATATAATTTCCGGCAGGCGTACCTTTAAAGGTAAGCATCAGATCGAATTCTACATTATTGGGAAAAGCCCTGGTTCTTTCCAGGTCAAAGGCACTTTTCGACTTGTCGAGGCTGTAATTACCCTGCTTGGATCGTTTTAAACGCTCACTAACCCCATGAGCATCCTGCATAAGGAAATCTGTCAGGTCGATAAAATAAGTGCCGTCTTTTTCTTCTTCAATTTTAAAGCCGAATAAGATGGATTTCGCAAAGGCCTGTTCAACAGATTTCTTTTCCAACTCATTCTCTGTCAAGGCTCTGAATCTGAGATTGGGTTGTATTAACAATAACTTATTGCCTGCTTTTTTAAAATATACAACTTGCTCATTTCCAAGCTGTCCACGATCCAAACCTATGTCATTACTTCCAATTCCACTACTTAGTGAGTACACATAAAGAAACTCTTTCTCAAGATCCTTTACTTCCATGTATACCTTATCGCTTGAGGGATCATGGTAGAAGGGAAAAAAGCCTTCGTATTTCTTAAAATCCTTTAGTTTTTCCGTGATCTGCCCAAGGGTAGTGAACATACTTAAAAAGACAAATAGGTAGAGTGTTTTTTTCATCTCGCTGGTTTAGAGCCTAAATTTATACAAATTCGGAAGATTCTAGGGAGCACTGTAATAAAATGATAGAAAATACCCATAAGGCTGCTATTTCCAATTGATAATTTGCTAAATAAATGCATGGATAATTACGGAATTAGAGTTTCTATTTCATTGAATTTAGGCTATCTTCCATAACTAACCAAAGTAATTGATATGGCGATCCTGGAAAGCACTATTTTCTCTTCTTACGAGCGAGATCACGCCCTGTTTGATGAACTCTATGACAGCAATGGCAAGGTCAAAGATATTTACCAGAAGCTTTTCGCCCTCTATGGAGCGCATAGTATTGATGATTATATGCGGTTAAATGAAAAGGCAAAGTCGTCCTTTTTTAATCAGGGTATAACCTTCCAGGTATATGACGACAAAGAGATGCAGGAAAAGATTTTTCCATTTGATCTGTTTCCAAGAATCATAGATGCTAAAGAATGGGAGCTTATTGAAAAAGGTGCTATTCAGCGCAGCAGGGCCCTGAATTTATTTCTGCACGACATCTATCACGACAAGAAAATTCTCAAACAGGGAATTGTTCCGCTTGAGCTAGTCAGTTCGTCTGAAAACTACTTACATCAGATGATGGGTGTGGATCCTCCCGGAGGTATTTACAACCACATTTCCGGTACCGATATTATTAAGCACAATGATGGGAAGTACTATGTCCTTGAAGACAATATAAGGTGTCCCTCTGGTGTCAGTTATGTGATTTGCAACCGTACCGCACTAAAACGGGCGCTATTCGGGGTTTTTAATCACTACGAAACCCATACCGTAACCAATTATGCGGAAAACCTTTTGGATCTGCTCGAAACAGTGAAGCCGAAAGGTGTGGATAGTCCCAACACCGTCGTGATCACCCCGGGTATGTACAATTCGGCATTCTACGAACACTCCTACCTGGCTAAGACCATGGGCGTTGAACTGGTTGAAGGACGCGACCTGTTCGTGGAGAACGACTTTGTCTATATGCGAACCATCAAAGGACCCGTAAAAGTTGATATTATCTACCGGCGAATAGATGATCAGTTTCTTGATCCCCTGGAATTCAGGGCTGATTCTTCTCTGGGTGTTCCCGGACTCTTCTCAGCTTATAAAAAGGGGAATGTTACCCTGGCAAACGCACCGGGCACCGGAGTAGCCGACGACAAAGCCGTGTATACCTATATGCCGGATATCATAAAATACTATCTCGATGAGACCCCTATTCTGAATAATGTTCATACCTACCACTGCAGTCGGCCAGATGAACTAAAATACGTACTGGAACACATTCATGAACTGGTCATTAAACCTGTAGATGAAGCAGGAGGTTACGGTATCTCCATTGGAAACCGCCTTAGCAAGGATGAGATTGAGAAGGTCAAGAAACAGATCCAGGAAAGTCCGCGCAAATACGTAGCCCAACCCATTATGTCGCTTTCCGTTCATCCTACCTATATAGACGAAACAAATTCCTTTGAACAGCGGCACGTAGACCTGAGAACCTTTACCATATTGGGAAAAGACAAGGACTTTGTCCTAAAAGGTGGCTTAACACGGGTGGCATTAAAAAGGGGCAATCTGGTCGTAAATTCGTCTCAGGGCGGTGGTTCTAAAGACACCTGGGTATTAAAACCATAACTGTATGTTAGCAAGAGTAGCCAATAATCTTTTTTGGATGGGACGTTATATAGAGCGATCTGAGCATATCGCTCGGTATATGCACGTCAATTACTTCTCTTCCCTGGATGCTCCCAATGAGCTCTCCAGATCGAGGCAGTTTGTACTGAATTCGATGCTGAGAATGATAGGGGATCCCGAAGCTCCGAAAGGGACGGACCTCATTGAGGAAGATGTGCTTTTCAAGCTCGCCCTGGATCCAGACCATCCCTACTCTATTATCAGCAATGTGAAGTATACAAGGGAAAATGCGAATAGTGCCAGGGACCTGATTTCAACTGACCTCTATGAATCCATCAATAAGTTTTATCACTTTGTCTTAAAATATCCCGTAGATCACTTCCTTAAAAAAGGGATGTACGACTTCTGCATTAATATCATTGAAATGTCGTCTATCCTGAGAGGGAAAATCCGGAGCACACTTCTCCACGATGAAGTATATGCCATTATCCTGATGGGTGTTAATCTGGAGCGGGCCAACCAACTGATCCGAATTATCAATTCAAAATATAGGGACGCATCCATTTCAAAAGGAGGCTATGGTGACACTTTCAAAAACAGTTTTGAATGGATCACGCTTTTGAAAAGCGCGGAATCCTATGATATGATGCGCAGGTTTTATAAAAAGACACCTACCAGCGCAACAACCCTCGAGTTTCTGATCCTGAATCCCAATTGCCCCAGATCCCTGATGAACAGCCTAAATCAGATTTACAGGCATATCAGGGTACTCGATAATTCATTTCGTTATAACAAAAATTCGACGGCCTTTCTGGTAGGAAGAGTGAGATCGGAATATCAGTACAAGTATATTGAAGAAATTGAAGGAAATATCGAACAATTTATTGACGGAATGTTAAAGAATTTAGCCGATATTGGCACCAAAATGGAGAGTGAGTTTTTTCACTATTGATCCCTGCTTACCTTATAATCTATAAGCAATAATGTCTCTCGAATACAAGATTGTCTATTGCGCTGAAAACCAGTATGAATTTCCTGTGAAAGAAGCGAGGTGGCAGTTCCTTATTTGTCCGCACCAGGACGAATACCAGGAATTGCACTCATTTTCATTCGCCAATTCTATGAATTTTCCATATGAAATTTCTACAAATGCCTATGGCTTTAAAACCCTTCGGATCCTTGCGAGGACAAAATTTGATAGCATAGAATTTAAGGCGCACTTTACCCTCAACAAAAAAACATTAAATCCATTTAATTTTGAATTAGCGACCGATCCTTTTGAAGAACTCAATCGTTACCACGATCTTTATTTCAGGGTAGACCACGAGCCCTTTCTACGTAAAACGCCACTGACCACCCTTTTGGACCAGCACAGCAATTTTTTTGAATACAATAAGAAAGAAAACGTCTTTGAGAATTTACAGCAGCTGAACCGATGGGTGTACGAAAAAATATTCTATACGCCCGGGGTTACGCAAGTAAATACTACATTGGATTACATTGTAGAGAATCGTCACGGGGTGTGTCAGGATTTTGCACATTTGTTCTCTGCTATTGCCAGGCAGTATGGTATTCCCTGCCGATATGTATCGGGATATCTCCACCAGGGGAATGGATATTTCGGAGACTCCCAGATGCATGCATGGACTGAGGCCTATCTTATAGACGTGGGTTGGGTTGGATTTGATCCCACAAACAATATCCTGGCGAGTGACAATCACATTAAGGTTGCCCATGGAAAGGACTATGCTGATTGTGCCCCAATCAAAGGTATTATTCTTTCAAAAGGTGAAAATACCACTTCACATAGTGTTCAGGTACACGGGCAGCAACAACAACAATAATTTTAATTTTAAATATTCCCTACTCTTTAAAAACGTGGTACTTTTACACGAAATTTATTCAGAATGGTAACTACGGATCATCAGAAAGATCTTATTGAGCGCCTTGGTGCGTTAAGGAGGTATCTTTGACATCGATGCCAAATTGATCGAAATTGAGAATGAAGAGGAGAAAACCTTAGCACCAGATTTTTGGGATAACCCACAGGAAGCACAGGTAAAAATGCGCCAGCTTCAGGCTAAGAAAAAATGGGTGGAAGAATACAACACGGCACTGGCGCTTGCCAATGACCTTGAAGTACTACTCGAATTCCAGAAAGAAGGGGAAGTTGCCCCTGCTGAAGTTGAAACCCAACATTCAAAGGCTCTTGATGCCGTAGAAAAGCTCGAATTTAAGAACATGCTCTCCGAAGAAGGGGATGAAATGACCGCCGTACTTCAGATCACTGCCGGAGCAGGTGGCACTGAGAGCTGTGACTGGGCCTCCATGCTTATGCGAATGTACCTGATGTGGAGTGAGAAAAACGGTTATAAAGTTAAAGAACTCAATTACCAGGAAGGTGATGTAGCGGGCATCAAAACCGTAACACTCGAAATTGAAGGGGATTACGCCTTTGGATGGTTGAAGGGAGAAAACGGCGTTCACCGTTTAGTTAGAATTTCACCCTTCGACAGCAATGCCAAAAGGCATACTTCTTTTGCTTCGGTTTACGTCTACCCGCTGGTTGACGATAGTATTGAGATCGAAGTGAATCCTGCAGACATAGAGATCACTACAGCCCGATCAAGCGGAGCGGGTGGACAAAATGTCAATAAGGTTGAAACCAAGGTGCAATTGGTGCACAAACCGACAGGAATACAAATTTCCTGTTCAGATTCAAGATCGCAGCACGATAATCGGGCGACAGCCCTAAAGATGTTAAAGTCGCAGCTCTATGAAATTGAATTGAGGAAAAAGCAGGAAGCCCGGGATGAAATCGAATCGTCCAAAATGAAGATCGAATGGGGTTCTCAGATCAGAAATTATGTTATGCACCCGTACAAATTAGTTAAAGATGTTCGTACAGGCGAAGAAACAGGAAATGTAGACGCCGTTATGGATGGGGATCTCGACATGTTCCTCAAAGCCTATCTTATGATGATGGGGCAGAATCACGAAAGTTAGTAATATGATTAAAATTTACCACAATCCCAGATGCCGTAAATCGCGTGAAGGCCTTGCCATCGTTGAAAAAAGTGGGAAACCTTTTGAAATTATTAAATACCTGGAAGCTAATCTCACCAGATCCGAACTAGAGCAAATTCTGAAAACCCTGGATATCAATGCTTCAGACTTGGTAAGAAAACAGGAAGCGATCTGGAAATCCGATTTTAAAGGAAAAGATCTCAGCGAGGAAATGATCGTAGATGCTTTGCTGGCACACCCCAAACTTATAGAACGACCTGTAGTTATTTACAAGGGAAAAGGTGTGATTGGAAGACCTGCTGAGAATATATCAGAATTACTGGCTGAATAATCCGTTTTCCCAATTTTCCTAAAACTTCTCTTAAATTTTTCTCAATTGTTAAAGTCTACTTTGCCTTTTAACAAACATTTAACCGCGCACTCATTTACTTCCGTATACATTTGAATGTGAATACTGAAATGAGAGCGAACCAACACCATATTCTTCTAATTCTATTTTTCTTTGCAGCTACGTTTTATGCTGAAGCGCAGTATGGAGCCATGGGCCGCAGGCGAATAGCCCCTCAAACCCAGGATAAGCCCGAACCTGCTGAACCCATGACCGCCGAAGGGCTTGTAGAAGCTGAGATGCCCAAACTCCTGGAAGTGATTGATTTCTCAGAATTTGAACAGGCCATCTTAAAATCGATCCTTACAAAATACGTTCAACAACGAATAGAAATTCAAATCCTTAAGCTGGAGCCCGAAAAAACGCGGGAAGCGTATGAACAGATCAATTTAAAACAGGATGAGGAACTCAAGGCAAGTTTACCTGCTGACAAATTTGAAGCGCTGAAGGAATACCGTGAAAACGGAGGCAAAAAATCCAAATCGAAAAAAAGAAAAAAGAAAAAAAGTAAGTCTTAATGAAAAAATTCATCCTTCTGCCATTGTTCCTAATGGCTTTTTTAATGTCCTTCTCCCAAAGACCTTCCGGTCAGCGCCCGTCTCCAATAACCATTTCGGGTACTGTTTATGACAAGGATACAAATCAGCCCCTCGAATACGCCACCCTGGTTTTACAAAGTGTCAGGAGGCCCGATATGGTGACGGGGGGAATCTCTGATCTTGACGGTAAATTTTCTGTACAGACTATGCCGGGTCAGTACAACGTAAGAGTGGAGTATCTTTCTTATAAGACTTTCGAGTTAAAGGCTCAAACCTTCAGGAGTTCAACTGACCTGGGGGCTATTCAGCTTGAAGTAGATGCTGAGATGCTGGAAGATGTAGTAGTTGTTGGCGAACGAACTACGGTAGAATTACGCTTAGATAAAAAAGTCTACAATGTAGGTCAGGATCTTACCGTACGAGGTGGGTCTGTCACCGATGTTCTGGATAATGTCCCTTCTGTGACTGTTGATGTTGAAGGAAATATTAGCCTTAGAGGAAATGAAAGTGTACGTATCCTAATCAATGGGAAACCCTCTGCCCTGTCTGGATTGAGTCCGCAAGCTCTTCAGCAGCTCCCTGCAGAGTCTATTGAAAGGGTTGAAGTAATTACTAATCCCTCTGCTCGCTATGATGCAGAAGGAACAGCGGGAATACTCAATATCATCTTAAGACAAAGTAAAACAGCCGGGGTAAACGGATCAGTAAATGTGTTTGCAGGTTATCCGGATAACTACGGAACAGCCGTGAGTCTGAACCTGAGACGGGAAAAATTCAACATTTTTACCACCACCACATACCGTTATCGGGATGCACCCGGGAATGCGCTATTCGAACAGGAAAATTTCGATGAAAATGGGAATACGGTCAGTTTTCAGGATGAAATCAGGCAATATCAACGCCAGGATAACAGTTTTAACACCAATATCGGTTTTGAGTACTTTTTCAGTGAAACCAGCAGTATTACCAATTCCCTGGTCATCCGGAAATCTGATGGGGAGAATACCGTGGATATCAACTTTTTTAATTTTGATGAAGTAAGAAATCCTACAATACGAAGAAATCGGTCTACTGTAGAAGCGGAAGAGGATGACAATGTTCAGTATTCAGTTAACTACAAGAAGACTTTTGACAAGGAAGGCCATGAATTTACCATGGATTATCAGTATTCGAGAGGAGATGAAATAGAGAATTCCATCATAGATGAAATAGTTCTCGGAGAATCTGTTGCCTTGCCCACGGAACAAACCATCAATGATGAATCACAAATAAATCAATTGGTGCAATTCGACTATGTACTTCCGTTTGGAAAGGATAACATGTCTCAATTTGAGATGGGGTACCGTGGTACCTTTAACAACTTTAATACCGATTTCGACTTTGGAATACTGGAAGACGGGGTGCTCGACAGGGATCCCGATTTCAGTAACGAACTAAATTACAAGGAATACGTCAATGCAGCGTATATGCAGCTGGGTACCAAGGTTAAGAAATTCAGTGTTTTGGGCGGACTGAGAATGGAAGCATCCGATATTGGTATTGAGCTGGTCGATACCCAGGAAGTTACCGATAAGGATTATGTGAACTGGTTTCCTTCCCTGTTTCTGGGATATGAGTTTTCAGAGACCGAGCAACTAACTATTAGCTATAGCCGCAGATTGCGCCGGCCCCGTTCAAGATTTATCAATCCATTTCCCTCCAGATCGAGTAACACCAACTTGTTTCAGGGAAATCCGGATCTGGATCCCACTTTCACAAATGCCTTCGATCTCGGGTATTTAAAACGATGGGATAAGATTACGTTTACCACATCGGGGTATTTCAACCGATCTACAGGAGTTTTCCAGTTTATCACTCAGGAAACAGGAGATTTTGTGGAAATTGAAAATCCTGACGACCCCAACAACCCGGTACTGGTACCTGTTCAGGCTCGAACACCTATCAACCTTGCGACGGATAGCCGATACGGTATGGAGTTCACCACCACCTATACTCCTAAACGCGATTGGAGGCTTACCTGGAACCTCAATCTATTCCAGCAGCAACTAAGAGGGGATTATACGTATACGAATTTCCTGAATGAGGAAATTACCCAAAACTTTGACGCTGATAATTTTACCTGGTTTACCCGTTTTAGTGCTAAAATCCCTCTGCCGGGCGACATTGATTTTCAATCAAATATTTTCTATCGCGGACCGCGAAAGGATGCGCAGAATGAAAATAAGGGAATACTGAGTACCAACCTGGCCTTTAGTAAGGACGTAATTAAGGATAAAGCCACCTTGTCACTCAATGTAAGTGACGTGTTTAATTCCAGAAAAAGGAGAACGGAAACAATCACAAATACGGTAGCTACTTACAGCGAATTCCAGTGGAGAGAAAGACAGATTACACTTTCCTTCCTCTACCGCTTTAATCAACCACAGAATCAAAGAAACCGTAACGGAAGAGGCGGACAGGATGATGATTTTGAATTTGAAGGAACCTGATCAGGTCTAGAATAGAAGATAAAACAAAAAAGAAGCCAAATGGCTTCTTTTTTTATGAGTTGCGCTTGGCTCTCCTCGCCTCGCGTTTTTCTTTAAATATTTCCATCAGATTTCCTCCTAACCAATAAGGTACTACAAAAAGCAAGAGGAACATCATCAGCCAGAAGCCAATTGTCACAATGGTTAAAAATGCCAGAAATCCAAGGTATTGATCAAATTCGAACATAAAAGTTACTTTATAAAGCAAAGATACTTGGAAATTCCTAAAAATTGCAAATCCGAAAGCAGAAAATTATCAGCATGTAAAATGGATTTTCTGCTCCAAGCCTTACCTTTGTTGATATAAAAATTTGATACGATGAAATTCAGGATTGAAAAAGATACCATGGGGGAAGTGAAAGTCCCGGCCGATAAATATTGGGGGGCCCAAACCGAAAGGTCCCGGAACAATTTTAAAATAGGACCGCCAGCCTCTATGCCCTTGGATATCGTATACGGCTTTGCCTACCTGAAGAAAGCAGCAGCCTATGCCAATTGTGAATTAGGTGTCCTGGAAGCTGAAAAACGCGACCTGATCGCCAGAGTATGCGATGAAATCCTTGAAGGAAAACTCGACGATCAGTTTCCCCTGGTCATCTGGCAAACCGGTTCGGGTACCCAGAGCAATATGAATGTCAATGAAGTAATTGCCAACAGGGCACATGAATTAGCCGGTCAGAAAATCGGGGAAGGTAAAAAAACCATACAACCCAACGATGATGTAAATAAGTCGCAATCTTCAAATGATACATTCCCAACCGGGATGCACATTGCCGCCTATGATAAAATTTACAAAGTTACCATCCCAGGGGTCACCCAGTTGCGAGATACGCTTCAAAAAAAGGTGGAAGAGTTTGAAGACATCGTAAAAATCGGGAGAACCCACCTAATGGATGCTACTCCCCTGACCTTAGGGCAGGAATTTTCAGGATACGTATCCCAACTAGACCATGGCTTAAAGGCTTTACATAATACCCTTGATCATTTAAGTGAACTCGCTCTTGGGGGAACTGCCGTGGGTACCGGACTGAATACCCCCGAGGGGTATGACGTCCTGGTTGCTAAATACATTGCTGAGTTTACAGGACTTCCTTTTAAAACGGCTGTGAATAAATTTGAGGCTCTGGCGGCCCATGATGCTCTTGTTGAGACACACGGGGCGTTAAAACAACTGGCCGTTTCCCTTAACAAGATCGCCAATGACATTCGTATGATGGCATCAGGTCCCAGATCGGGAATCGGAGAGATCATTATTCCGGCCAATGAACCGGGAAGCTCTATCATGCCCGGGAAAGTAAATCCTACTCAGTGTGAAGCCCTCACCATGGTATGTGCACAGGTCATGGGTAACGATGTGGCGGTTTCGGTCGGAGGCGCTCAGGGGCATTACGAATTAAATGTATTCAAACCCGTTATGGCCGCCAATGTGCTACAATCTGCTGAATTACTGGGCGATGCCTGTGTCAGTTTCGATATTCACTGTGCTGCCGGTATTGAGCCCAATCATAAAGTCATTAAAGAATTGCTAAATAACTCTTTGATGCTGGTTACTGCCCTCAATACAAAAATCGGCTATTACAAAGCTGCTGAAATAGCGAATACCGCTCATGCGAATGGCACTACACTCAGGGAAGAGGCCATCAATCTTGGATATGTTACCGCTGAAGAATACGATCAATGGGTAAAACCGGAGGACATGACCGGCTCATTAAAAAAGAAGTAAGTCAATAAAAAAGGGCCTTCAAATGAAGGCCCTTAATTTTATTAGAAGGATAATCTCTTACTTCAGAGTGAACTTAGAAGTTCCAAGAAGCTTCAGGTTATCGTCATAAACATTTACCATGTAGTTTCCTGATTGGAAATCACCACCTGGCTTGTTGATAAAGTCACAAACATCCAGATCCTGGTTTTCGTAGTAAAAATCAGTGGCTTTTGTATAAGTAACAGAAGCGCCTTCATCAGTAGACTTTGTGCTTCCACCTCCAAGTACATTTCCTTGTGGATCAAGTACTTCGATAAGGAACTGTCTGTCTCCGGCTTGCGCAATAACATTATCGGCAATTGTGAAACAAACTTTAAGCTTATCGGTACGGCTGGCCCTAGGTGTAGAAACCAATCTCCCGCTGCTTCTTTCCTTAACAGCATCAACATTGAACTGAGAAAGATTTAAAGCTGATCCCCTTTCAACAGCCTCAGCCAACTGAGTGTTCTGAACAACTAAAGAATCGTTGAATACAGCTTGTTTTTCCAATTCCACGAAAGTGCTGTCGCGTTGCATCGCTAAAAGCGAGTTAGAACGGGTAAGAGAATCAACCTGTATCAACAGTTCCTCTCTTTCTTTTCTAAGAACGGCAACCTGATTTCTGTACCTTCTCAATGAAGAAATATCAGCCTTCATTGTTTGAACAGAGTCGATGTACTTTGCAATCCTGTCTCTTGCTGCAACCAATTCTTCGTTAGTGGCATTGCTTTCAAGGATAGCCTTGTCATACTCAGATTGCAGGCTTCTTAGGTCTTCAACAACCAGTTCCTTTTCCTGAGAAAGTTCGGTTTCTCTTTTCTTTTTGTCCTGGTAAAGACTCACAGTGTAAATGATGGTACCTAAAAGTACAACACCTAATAAACCGGCAATTACCTTTAATCCATTATTGCTTTTTGTTTCAGTCATAGTGTAAAAAGTTTAATACGCTTTTCTTTTGTAACGTGTTTACATGCTATATACGGGGAAAGTCGGTTTTTAGATTTTTTACTTTAAAATATATTGTAATTTCTACCCACCAATAAAGGTGTAGATCAATCTTTACAAGAATTAAGACCTTGTCTGTGACTCTTCAAATTATTCCTTATCGACCTGAACTTGCAGCTGAATTCAGAGATATGAATCTCGCGTGGCTTAACCACTACTTCTATGAAGAACCCAAGGACAGGGAATTGTTAAATAATGCCGAAGAAGAAATCATTGATCGGGGCGGTGCGATCTTCTTTGCTCAATACGGCAATAGCATTGCAGGATGCTTTTCACTTATCCCATATAATAATGAAAGCTTTGAACTCGGTAAAATGGCCGTAAAAGAGAAATTTCAGGGAAAGAAAATAGGTCATGATCTTCTGGCCTTTTCTATACAATATACCAGGGAGCAGGGTAAAGAAAACCTGGTTCTATATTCAAACACTAAATTAACACCTGCCATCCATTTATATAAGAAATTCGGGTTTAAAACAATCGAAATGGAAAATCCACCCCCATATGCCCGTAGCAATATTAAAATGTTATTAAAGGTATAAGGTATCTCCCTGAAGCTGATTATCTTTAATTTTATCGATGAACTTTATTAAAAAAAAGAAATGAAAACATCTTTTAAGTTATTTGCCGGGTTGTTGCTGATTTTTGTTTCCTGTAAAGAAGTCAAAAAAACCGATGGTTTGGAGGCAGGACAAACCGCCTCCCAACAAAGCGCGCAAAATCCCACTGAGGGAGATAAGCTAGTAATCACCCCGGTGGAACACGCCACTGCGGTTATTCAGTGGGGAGACGTCACCATGTACATTGATCCTGTTGGAGGCTCCGAAGCTTTTGCAAAGCACCCCAAACCAAACCTCATCCTGATCACAGACATCCACGGGGACCATTTTAATGCGGAAACCCTGGAAGGCTTAGACACATCCGAGGCAAAAATAATAGTGCCGCAGGCCGTTGCAGACAAGATGCCCGCTCAATTTGCCCCACAACTGGATATATTGAACAACGGGGATACCAAAGAACGATTTAACATATTAGTTGAAGCCATTCCCATGTACAACCTTAGAGAAGAGGCAAAGAATTTCCACGTAAAGGGAAGAGGCAATGGCTATGTACTTAATATGGGCGGGCAACGACTTTACTTCTCGGGCGATACAGAAGATATTCCGGAAATGCGCGCCTTAGAAAATATAGATAAGGCTTTTATCTGTATGAATCTCCCCTATACGATGACGGTAGATCGTGCTGCGGATGCCGTTCTGGAATTTAAACCCAGGCAGGTGTATCCCTATCATTATCGCGGCCGACCTGATGTAAGTGACGTCAATCAGTTTGCGAGTCTGGTTAATAGTGGGGACTCTAATATAGAAGTGGTACAGTTAGATTGGTACCCCACTGAGCCTTACTAAGCTATTCGCTTAACGTATTAATTTTTTATACTTGAGGCGCTTGGGGGTAAGATCAGCTCCCAGGCGTTTTTTCTTGTTTTCTTCATATTCAGAAAAGGATCCCTCAAAGAAATAAACCTGAGAATCCCCTTCAAATGCCAGTATATGCGTACAAACCCTGTCGAGGAACCAACGGTCGTGGGAAATTATAACTGCACAACCTGCAAAGTTCTCAAGACCTTCTTCAAGAGCCCTCAGAGTGTTCACATCGAGGTCGTTGGTAGGTTCATCCAGTAAAAGAACATTCCCTTCTTCCTTCAGGGTCATGGCGAGGTGTAATCTGTTGCGCTCCCCTCCGGAAAGCATATTCACTTTTTTGTTTTGCTCGCTTCCTGAGAAGTTAAACCGACTCAGGTAAGCCCTGGAATTTACCTGTCGGCCTCCCATTAGAATGAGTTCCTGTCCGTCGCTGAAATTTTCCCAGATCGTCTTATTGGAATCTATATTGGAATGACTTTGGTCTACATAGGCCAGTTTGGCCGTCTCCCCCACTATAAATTCTCCTTTATCGGGCGCAATCTCTCCCATGATCATTTTAAAAATGGTGGTCTTTCCTGCTCCGTTGGGCCCTATAATACCTACAATCCCCGCCTGTGGAAGTTTAAAATTAAGATCGTCGTAAAGTAACTTATCGTCATAGGCCTTACTAACGCCAATGGCCTCTATGACGTTGGTACCCAATCTGGGACCGTTGGGGATGTAGATTTCTAGCTTCTCATCAAGTTGTTTTTGATCCTGACTCAATAATTTATCGTAATTCTTTAAACGGGCCTTTTGTTTGGTCTGGCGGCCTTTCGCCCCCTGCCTTACCCATTCCAGCTCACGCTCCAGAGTCTTTTGCCGTTTGGAAGCCTGCTTGGATTCCTGAGCCAGACGCTTCGATTTCTGATCGAGCCAGCTGCTGTAATTTCCTTTCCACGGAATCCCTTCTCCCCTATCCAGTTCGAGAATCCAGCCGGCTACGTTATCAAGAAAGTACCGGTCGTGGGTAACAGCAATGACAGTACCCTTATAGGTGGCAAGGTGATGCTCTAACCAGTGGACCGATTCAGCATCGAGGTGGTTGGTAGGTTCATCCAATAGGAGTACGTCTGGTTCTTGCAGCAGGAGTCGGCATAAGGCAACGCGTCTCCTTTCACCCCCGGACAATACTTCTATTTTCTTCTCCGGATCAGGTGTCCTGAGGGCGTCCATGGCAATCTCGAGTTTGGTGTCGAGCTCCCAGGCGTTTGCCGCATCGATCTGGTCTTGCAGGGCGGCCTGTTTATCCATGAGCTTTTGCATTTTATCAGCGTCCTCATACACTTCAGGCAAACCAAACATATCGTTGATCTTATTGTATTCATCGAGGATGGCTACCGTCTCTGCCACTCCTTCCTTCACCACATCAAGGACCGTTTTGGAATCGTCTAAAACAGGTTCCTGTTCCAGATAACCCACTTTGTAACCCGGGGAAAAGACAACATCACCCTGGTAATTCTTATCCTCTCCTGCTATGATCTTCAGCAAAGTAGATTTTCCGGAACCGTTTAAACCCAGGATTCCTATTTTGGCCCCGTAGAAAAAACTGAGGTATATATTTTTAAGTACAGGGGTATTCGCATTCTTGTAGGTTTTAGAAACCCCCGACATGGAGAAAATGACCTTTTTATCGTCTGACATTTATAGTAAAGTTACTTTAAGAAAATCGAGTGAAAAGCAGCCTTGAGTTTCTAAACCCTTCCTTTTAGGGCGTTAAAAACCCATGCTATAGCAAAAAAACCGATCCCAACGGAAGCGAAACCCCAGCCGGCAACGTCGTCGTAGCGAAAGGCTCCCAAACCTATTAGCCCTAAGCCCACTAAGATCATAATAAAGGTAGCCCAGGCGAGGACAGTATTCTTGTTCATTCCCATATAAGTTAGTTTAGTAAAATCAAATATCGTAAAATCATGTGAAATTAACCCCTGGTGAAAGATTTTATCCTTCAAAAGGAAAACGGATCCCAGCGATTTCTCTGATTTTATCCAGAAGGGTAATCAAATCCATGCTATGAGAATGTGACCAGAACGGACTTTCTATTTTGTTTTCTGCAAGGCAGCGTTGGACTTCTTCTATTTCATAAGTGTACCCTTTGCCGACAGTTGGGTAATGAAATTCCTCCCTTTGTCCTTCCACATCCAAAGTAAACCGTTCTGCTTCATGCCATCTCGAATGAATGATCAGGGTGCCGTCATTTCCTGATATGGTGGCGGTCATGGGACTGGTAGCAGTTAAGCCACTGAATAAATGAGCATGGGCCGACTTGTACGTAAATGTAATAGCAATCTGAACCTCAGTTCCGCTATCAAGGAATTTCGCATCGGCCTGAATATCATCGGGTATTCCAAGAATAAGGTAGGCTAGAAATACGGGATATATCCCGATATCTAAGAGGGAACCTCCTGCTAGCTTAGGGTTTAAAAGCCTTCCCTCACTGTCCCTGTCCAGAGCAAAAAAAGCAAAATCGGCATGGAGATACCCCACGGCTCCGATCTCCCCTGCTTCCACACTCTCCTTGATTTTTCGGATGCATGGGATAAAGCGGCTCCATAACGCTTCCATAAAAAAGACGTTATTCTTTTTGGAGGCTGCGATCATTGCCTCCACCTGTTTGCGATCAATTCCTGCCGGTTTCTCACACAATACGTGCTTGCCCTTCTCCATCGCCTTTAAACTCCATTCTAAATGTTCGGTATGTGGCAAGGCAATATAGACAACTTCCACTTCCTCGCAATTGAGCAATGCCATGTAGTTATCGAATGCATAGGGCACTTTAAACTCCTCTTTGAACTTCTTGGCCTTCACCATTGATCTTGAGGCAACTCCCATTAGAGCTGCATCGGGTACAAGGGCCAGGTCTTTGGCAAATTTCTGAGCGATATTCCCTAATCCTATAATTCCCCAACCCACACTATTTGGCATATTCCATGATATTTTTGTCAAAGTTAATGAATATTACTCCTTATCTTTAGGCGTTTAAAAGAAACACTTCGGCCCATATGGATATCAACTTCAATATCAACGAAGATCACAACAAATTAAAGAGTTCAGAACTTAAAAAACAGCTTGCTAAAACTGCGCTGGGCGGTGGGAAAACACGCATTGAAAAACATCATTCTCAGGGAAAGATGACTGCACGTGAACGCATCGACTATCTTTTAGACAAAGATTCAAAACGGATAGAAATAGGTGCCCTGGCAGGGAAGGACATGTATGAAGAACACGGAGGATGTCCGTCTGGCGGTGTAGTAGTAGTCATAGGATATGTACAGGGCAGGCAATGTATTGTGGTAGCCAATGATGCCACAGTAAAAGCCGGAGCCTGGTTCCCAATCACCGGAAAAAAAAATCTGAGGGCACAGGAAATAGCTATTGAAAACAAACTACCAATTATTTATCTGGTAGACAGTGCCGGGGTATACCTGCCAATGCAGGAACAAATATTTCCCGACAAGGAACATTTTGGGAGAATATTCAGGAATAATGCAGTAATGAGCAGTATGGGTATCCCCCAGATCGCAGCGGTAATGGGCAGTTGTGTTGCAGGAGGGGCTTATCTGCCAATTATGAGTGATGAAGCCCTGATTGTTGAAAAAACCGGAAGTATTTTCCTGGCAGGAAGCTATCTTGTCAAGGCCGCTATTGGAGAACAGGTAGACAACGAAACACTAGGTGGTGCCACTACCCATTGTGAGATCAGTGGGGTAACCGACTACAAGGCTAAAGATGACAAGGATGCACTTGATACGATCAAAAAGCTTCTTGATAAATTCGGCGCCTCTGATTCTGCTGGTTTTAACCGCAGTAAACCTGCTACTCCGAAAGAGAAAGAAAATGAAATATTTGGAATCCTGCCAAAGAAGAGGTCAGACCAGTACGATATGCTGGAGATCATCAAACGCCTGGTGGACAATTCCGAATTTGAACAATACAAAGAAGGTTTCGGGAAGACACTTCTTACGGGTTATGCCAGGATAGATGGCTGGGCTGTAGGCATTGTCGCAAACCAGCGAAAGGTGGTAAAGACTAAAAAAGGTGAAATGCGATTTGGGGGAGTAATCTATTCCGATTCGGCTGATAAAGCCACTCGATTTATCGCCAATTGCAATCAGAAAAAGATACCCCTGGTGTTTTTACAGGATGTCACCGGCTTTATGGTGGGGAGTAAAAGCGAACACGGAGGAATCATAAAAGACGGGGCTAAAATGGTAAATGCCGTAAGTAATTCAGTGGTACCCAAGTTTACCGTGGTTATTGGTAATAGTTATGGGGCCGGAAATTATGCCATGTGTGGCAAGGCCTATGATCCCCGCCTGATAGTTGCCTGGCCGAGTGCAGAGCTGGCAGTTATGAGCGGGAATTCAGCCGCCAAGGTTTTACTGCAAATAGAAACGGCTTCCCTGAAGAAGAAAGGGGAAAAAATCACAGCAGAAAAAGAGAAGGAGCTATACGATAAAATAAAGGAACGCTATGACAATCAGATTTCTCCCTATTACGCCGCAGCACGATTATGGACGGATGCCATCATAGATCCTCTGGAAACCCGCAAATGGATATCCATGGGGATTGAGGCAGCTAACCATGCCCCCATCGAAAAACCCTTTAATATGGGCGTTTTACAGGTGTAAGCAAGGCTTGTTTCAGGATCTTTCAAGTCTGATATTGATAAACTTCTTTTCAAGGATCTTTACGGTTAAAGTTTCCATCCCCTTTGCATTGAATTGAAGTAAGTCTCCTTTTTTAGCTTCTATCTGATAATTCCCATTTTCATTTGTGTTAACGGAGACGCCATTGCTAAAATTAGTAACCTTTACATTGGGTAAAGCTATATTTCCATGAAATACATAGCCCGTAATAATTGATTTAACTGCCTTCTTTTTATTTCTGGATCTGTCTTTTACTGCCTTTTTGGAAAACAAGGTGGATTCAAGCTCGTAAGCCATGGCAGCATCTATCAAGATCTTCCAATCGTCCTGACTGGCATATTTCTTATAGGAATCGGTAAAGCGATTATTGGCAGCAGCCAGAACAAGCCCAATTTTGGATGGCCCGTAAACTTTTAATAATTCAAGGCTCACGATAAAATCATCACGGACAAAAAGGTCAAATTGACGCAGGTCTACTGTAGCTACTTCAGGTGTAGATGGGATGGTATACAAAATATTCCTACCGCTTGAATTCAGGTTTGTTCCTGGGAAGCCGTTGGCACCATCAGTATCGTAAAAGTTAATCCTAACTAAAACACTGTCTGAGGTATTTCCCCAGACTTCAAAGTTGAATTCGTTTAATCTGCGAAGGCCCTTTTTTACCTTAATCCTTGTGGCCAATTCTCCACCAAGTGCGATATTATCCTTCCAGTATCCATAAAACTGGTGGCCTCCGTTTTTATACCCTATACGATCCCCGGATTCGAATAAGCCAGCGTCCGTAACAACAACCGGATTTAATTGTTCGGCTTTGGGCTCCAAATAGATTATCGGATACTCGTTGTAGCTAAACTCGAGTTCAGAAGCTTTTCTATTAATAGTACTATAACCCAGGGAGGAGAATTGCAGAATTTCCGAAGTCCCTAAAAGTTTAGTATCAATTTCCAAATGAAACAGGCCCTCTTCATCGCTTACGGTTCCAATGCCCTTTTTAGGAAAACCGATGTTCACATACGGGATTGGTTCATTCGTGTTTTTATCCAGAATAACCCCCTTATAATCTCGTTGTCCGTATCCTAATTGATATACGGCAAGAACAAATAAGAGAGTAGCAACTGACCTAGTTGGAAACAAGCGATAAAGAATTTTGAACTTTAAATAACTCCTGATTCACATTCTTTAATTGCAACTTGAATACTTTTACTTCCTTGCGTTGAGATTTTGAGCCAAAATTATGATAAATCGTCGCTTTGAGATAGGCGGGTGTCAGGCTCTTATTCCCCAGGTATTTCAGATTCACCTTCCATTGGCCAGTAATCGATCCATCAATTAAATATTCCTTACACGAGTATCCTTTAAGTTTTTCAACACGGATAAGTTCAGGGTCTGCCAGCATGCTGTGTTCCCAATTGTAATACTTGTCATTGGGATTGACAAACTGTAACTGAAACTCTGCCTCGCTATCATTCCATTCGAACACCAGTCGTGTGCCCTCAAAGCCACTATTTAGTGAAGGCCCTTTCTTTGTTTCCGTCGAGGTAAGTTCTTTTCTATGGAGTTCTAGAAGGTTACTGAATTCGCGTTCCATAAGAGGGGTGAATTCTTTGTCTTCAGCCCTAATAAACCCTTCCGCTACCAGATAATCATATCGGGCATAGATGGATGCCGATTTCTTGTAATCGCCTATGTCGGCATAACTCAGGGCTAAATCCCTGTAGGATTGCGCGTAATTAGGTCTTAAAATAAAGATTTCTTTATAGAGCTCATGTGCCTTTTCATTATTCCCCATGGTTTGGTAGAGGTATGCCAGTGCCTTCATCCCAACGGGATTGTCTTTAAATAAATACCAGTGATCCGCAATAATTTGATCAGCTAAACTGGTATTCTTCCATTTGGCCGCAAAATATCCAAAGACATCCAGGAAATAATACATTGAACTAGTGTACCTGGCTGATTGTTCCTTATAAAGATCTACTGCCTCCCGTTCGGAAGTAGTTGCGTATAATTCCTTCAGGTAAGTAGGCACATTTTTACTGGCCTGCTCTTTTGAAAGTGCGTTACCTTCGTATATATTATTTCTCAGTAATGCCTGATCATAAGGGCCCCCTGTCCTTGGATCGCGATACGTATTCCCCCCTTTTGTATTGATCACAATAATTCCTCCATTTCCTTGCCCTCCGTATTTAATTCCCAGTCCAAGGCCGCTGAGAATGGCAATGCGCTCAACGTTCTCAATGTTCACGAAGTCGGGGAATTCTGTGAGAATTAAACCGTCTACATCATAAATAGCGGGAAACATACCTAGCGCAGACCCCCTTAAGTAAATTGTTGGTTTATAGAAATCCACAGAGCGATCAACCCGAATACCAGCAGCACGGTATTGGATGGCAGAAGCAAGATCAATACCTCCAAATAAAAATTCCGACTTATCAATGATCCTCACAGAAAAGTTTGTGATTTCCTTATCTAGAATTCCAAAAGCAGTATTGATCAGGTTCTTGTTACTGTTGTATTCTTTTCGTAATTGAGCCTGACTCTTGATCTTCGTCTTTTCCACGACTACCTCATCCAGCACATTTACTGCTGTATTTAAACTGATATTTAGGACAGAGCTCACATCCTCCACCACGATCTCCATATCGGAAAGGCCCGGGTAGGTAAAGGTTACAAGGTCGCCTGCAGATGTATTTAATTCGTACTTGCCGTTAATGTCCGTTTTTACTGTTTCCCCGCTCTTTTCTGAGCTCACCTCTGCATTCACCAAAGGCGTGTCCATATTAGATACCTTGCCCCGGATAGTAAGTTGCTTATCCTGCGCCTGCAGGATAAACATACAGCAAAGCAATACTGAAGTAATTAGATTTCTTTTCATAGCTATAGTGTTTTTAATCAAGCAATTAAACTGTATAATATTATAACAACCTCCTTAAAGTTAAGAAATTTTGGCCTTTAATTTACCTGCACCGTTTTTAACAGTTTGGTTTCTCCGGGTGTGTTAAAGCTTACGACAATTACTTCTGAAGTCTGATCGGGGTATCCAAAGTTCTGGTAAAGGGTACATTTTAATACCAGGGGAACCTGATTCGTGAGATCGATATGATTGAGGTAGGTAGCGTTGAGGATCCATTCTCCCTGAACTCCGTCCCCGTAGAATTCGAATTCTTCAGAAGAATAACGATTTAAAATCTCGTCCTTCATCCGATCAGAAGCGGAGGTGCTGTTGTGCTCCCAGTTAAAATAGCGTTTCTGGGGATTGACAAACTGCAGATTAAATTCGGCTTCAGGGTCATTCCACTCGAAAACCAGACGAACATTGTATTTTATGTTATTCAGGTAGTTTGAAGGAACCCCGGTGGTATTTAAATCTTCCTTGTGCCTGAAAATGAGATTTTTCAATTCCCTGTTCACCGTTTTGCCCACGCTTTTTATACTAAGATCAGGGGTTGTTGAATTTCCCTGTAAGGCCAGTAGTTGCTGTAACGACTTTTGATATTCCCCAAGATTCCTTTGGGCTACAGCCAGATCGAGCCATGCCTGAACATTCTTCTCATCAATTTCTATAATCTCTTCATTGATCGCCGCTACTTGCTCATTATTCCCTACTTCCGATAAGACCATAGAAACTGCCCTGAGCGTTTTAATATCCTTTGGGAAAAGTTCAAGTATGCTGGAAGTAATCACAGCCGCCAGCTCGCTGTCTCTGGATTTAAAATAATCGGCGGCATCGAAGAAAAACTGCATGTTATCCTCTGCGGAGGGACGCATCTCCAGATACGTACGATAAGCTTCCTCTGCAGATTTCGATTTCTCAAGAGATTTCCTGATGGTGGATCGTCTCATTTCTGTCGACTTCTCCTCGTCATAGATATTATCCGTTAACCTTGCCAGGTCTGTTGGTTCTCCTGTTTTTTTAGAAGCCATAGCCGTCTTGGTTGTTATAAGAATAACACCATTTGCTCCTAAACTACCGTACTTATTGGTGGCAGCATATCCTTTCAGTACAGTAATCGACGCAATGTTGTCTGGATTTACGTAGTCGAAGCTCGTTTGACTATTTTGTCGCTCTGCAAATTGCTGCACTCCATCGCGGGAAGAATCCGATTGTCTTTGCGGCACCCCATCTATCACAACCAATCCATAATTATTGCCTAAAATGGAAGTATTTGATCGCATAGTTGCCCTACTCAAATCTTCGTCATTCCTCAGGGTTACATTAGAAAATTTATTTAATACTGCCTGAGAAACATCTGTCTGTATCGGTGTTATCGATTCATCGCCTATCGATTGTGCCGCATATCCAATTTTCTCTTTATTTTCTTTCCCATAAGCCGTAACCACTTCAGCTTCTACCTCTTCCTGTCTTCTTTCCACCAGTGTTACCTCGTCGAGGGTGAAGACATTGCCTTCCAGAAACACATTCATCTGATCTGTATCTTCCACGGCCACCACTTTATAGGTATTTCTGCTCCTGCTGCTGAGTAGCAGACTATCTCCGGGTTGAGCTTCAATGGAAAAACTACCGTCAACCACCGATCTTGTACCTCCGGGCATGCCCTTCACCGCAACCACTACATCTGGTACAGGAACGTTATCAATATAAACCTTCCCTTTTACCAGCTTTTTATTACTACCCACTGGCGTTTTCAAACTTGCGATATTCTCTGGTAAAATCGCGGCAAAATCCATTAAGCGATACCTGTTGATCAGGGCTGTCCTTTTGAGAAATTCCTCATCCCGGTTAGGAGAACTATTGATCAGGTAGGTTTTAGCAGGCAAATCGGGAGTGTCCTTATCAAGCCCCCGGTTTCCATCGGTAAATAAGTAGATATTGGGGTGTTTGGCCGGGCCACTGAGTATGGCATAGTATGTCGCTCCATCGTATTGAACAGCCTCCAGGTCGCTGCGTAAACTTTCCCAGTTACCTCCTTTAATCTGATACGTTCGTTCTTCAATCCCGATATTAAACAGCAACAGTTGAACCTCCTGATCGGGGCTGCGCTGGAATACCTTATCGAGTACTTCCAGGTCTTTTTCCAGATTCCTGTCTTTCATTGAAACAGAAGTGTCCCAGAATATGGTAGTATTGGGGTTTGGGGCTTCTTGTGACCATAGTATAGGGCCACTGAGGAGAAGCGCGAATATCAAAAAAAATAATTTCCGCATATTACTCACCTTGGTGAGGCACAGGCCTCGGGATTAAAAGCAATTCGGTTTGTCTTCCATTGACATATCTGAAGCCTTCAGGGCCAAAAAAACCAGCTTCCTCCAGCATAATACGTATATCACGATCCCATTGCGGCAAATGAACCGTAGAATTCAGTTCTATTGCGTATACCGTATTGGGATTAAGTGGATAGTTTTCTCCATCATCCTTCATTACTCCTCCCTGGGAATCCCACATCCCAATAGTGGTTCCCGCAGAGTGGCCATAGGCTCCCAATGGATGCGTATAAATTGCAGGCCGCAGACCTTCATTTCTCCCCTTATCGAGGGCAGTCCTAAGAATTTCATTGCCCGTGAGCCCTTCCTTCATACTTTCGGTTAAATGGTCCTGAACCCTATTCCCTTTTTTAAGCGCTTCAACAAGGAATGACGGAGCCGACCTTTCGCCCGGTTTTAAGACATATGCCAATTCCTGGCAATCGGTGTTCAGCCTGAGATAGGTGATACCGAAATCACAATGCAACAGGTCGCCGGGCAAAATCACCATATCTTCAGGTCGACCTGAAAAAGAATACAGGTGACTTACCAGTCCTTCATTAGATCGCTGGATGTCCACAGTGGGATGAAACCAGGTTTCCAGTCCCATTTCGGTGACCTTCTGTCGCATCCACCATTCTACATCTGAAGTAGTAGTGACCCCTGTGGTGATCACCTTTTCTGAAAAGGCTTCAGCAATAATTTCGTGGGTGATGCTCACCAACTGATTGAAAAGAACCATCTCCCTCCCCGTTCGGATTTCTATCCATCGTACCGCCAGCTGCTCCGCTGAAGTTACCCTTTTCTTAAAGCGGGATGGCAGGTACTGCATAAATTCATCGTAGTCTGTTTTATCGAGTCCATCGGCGATGTTATGATCCCTGGAGTAGTTTAGTCCTATTTTCGCAGGATTCTTTTCTTCGATGATCTCCATCAGACGTTTCCATTGATCTGGTTCTTTTTCCTTATCCCAGGCAGATTCAATATTCTCACCTACATTATATCGGGCAACGGCTAGTTTATCAATAGTGTTACTTTTTTTATCCCTGTAAAAAACGAGAATTGTCCTGCGTCTCGCATTAAGCCATGTGGCAGGAAGCATAGTGCGCAGCACGGGATCCTCATTGTATTCGCGGGAAATAAGAATCCACATATCAATCTCTGTTTTATCCATAAGTTCCGGCAAAAGCGAATTAAATCGTTCAGCCAGAATTTCATCTATTACCCTTGCACGGTCTTTTTCCGGAAGGATATGCTGGGCAAAAGCCGGAGTAGCTACCCACAGCAAACAAATGATCAAACATTGGGTAGAAGATAAAAAAGGAAATCGCTTAAAAGATAGAATCATAGTGTGATTTGAACTTTGTAATTAGTGGTTTAAAATACGGCTTTTTAAGGAAACTAAAATACCTTATCTTTAAGTATGAAATGGTATTCATTCCTCTTCCTTTTCTTTTTTGTATTGTCTCTGGGATGTTCACAGTCTTCTGAAGTCAGCAAGCTTCCGAATCCTGGTGCTGAGACCGAATTTCAGGCAAAATATGTCCTTTTTATAGGTAATAGTCATACCAATTACAATCTCGGCATTGATCATTATTTGAAAGGATTCACCTCTCAGGCCGGATTAGATTTTAGTCCGACAATTGAAAAAATTACTATGGATGGGGCTTCCATACAGGATCACCTTGAAAATGCAAATACCCTTGCCAAGCTAAACGAAAAGAATTGGGATGTCGTCATATTTCAGGAAAACTCAACCGTGGCTTCAGAACAGACCACCGAAACAATTACAAGTTTACAGGAAATGAAATTTGCCTTGCCCGATAACAAGACGAAAATTTACCTGTTTATGACCTGGGCCTATGAGGCCGAACCGGCCATGCTGACAAATATCAGGGCGACCTATGAGCAGGCTGCCCCACTGGTCTCTGGCATTGTAGTGCCTATTGGCCTGGCATTTAAAGAAATTGCTGATGATTCAACTTTTGAGGTGACACTATACAATGCCGATGGTATTCATCCCAGTATAGAAGGATCTTATCTGTCTGCCGCTATGTTTTACGCTGCCATCTATAACAAAGATCCCGTTTTGAATTCCTATTCAGCCGGATTAGAAACGTCAATAACCAGTTACCTCAAGGGAAAGGCAAATGAAGTCTGGATGGTATATCAGAATTAAGTTTGCAGTTGTTCTGCGAGGAATCTGCGATCCAATTTTCCACTCTCTGAGATTTTAAATCGGGAAATAAAATGTATTTCTTTGGGTATTTCGAATTTATCGAGGGTATTCACATCTGAAATATGCTTGAGGATTTGCGCCGGATTTCCTTCGCCTTCAATAGCCAGGATCAGCTTTTCACCCAGTGCCTTATCGGGTTTACCCAAAACAACAAATTTATTTTCAAGGTGGGGTTTAAGTTTGGCCTCTATCACTTCAGGAATTAATTTTACCCCTCCTGAGTTTATGATATTATCCCATCGGCCCAACCAGTTAAATTCCTTTTCTGAAATAAGCTTGACAAGATCGTTAGTGACCAGTGATTCAACCCCTAAATCCGGAGCATTGATCACCAGGCAATTGCGGTTATCGGTCGAAACCGTTAGTCCGGGTAAGGTCTCAAATGGTATCGCCATCTGATCACTTTGCCCTTCTTCCTTTCCGTTGACAGGCCTGACCGCAATATGTGAACAAGTCTCGGTCATTCCGTAGGTTTCAAATATTCTTGAGGGGCTTTTTTGCAACTTTAGTCTTAATTCGGAGGAGAGTGGCGCCCCTCCCACAAGGAGTGTATCTATGGAAGAAAGATGCTTAATTGATTTTTCCAGCTGCAATGGAACCATGGAACACAGGTCATACCTCCTGTTCAGGCCGTTTAAGGGTGAAGAGGAAGGATCTACAGTATCTAATGAAAGTCCGATCACCATTGCGCGGACCAACATCATTTTTGCTGCGATATGGCTGGCCGAAAGACATAATAATGCTGTCTGCCCGGCTTTGAGTCCAAAATAGTCAGCTGAACGCAAAGCAGAGTTAATCATGGCCTGTTTGGTAACGCGAATGGATTTGGCTTTCCCGGTAGAACCTGAAGTTCTCAGGGTGAGTGAATCATGTGGTGAAACCCAGTCCATCAGAAAATCCCCAATCAAGCGCTCTTCTTTATCCCCTTCTTTGATCAGACTGTAAGCCACATCGTTCAGCTCGTGAATAGAGAAATGTGTACCCTGAAATTTAAATAAGGGATGCGTTTCTTTATATTGATTTTGCATGGGAGTAGTTTTCTTCAAATTCTTCTTTGGTGTATACTTTTCCTGTGAGTCTTTCCTTCCAGTTCTTCCATCCGTATTTCTTTGAAAAGAAATAAAGCAGCAAGGGGAAGATCACAAATACAGGAACAAGAATATCCCACCCCAAAACAGGTTCAGAAATATCCCTGTAAATAGAATTCGTTTGAAAAGCCGTCCAGTCTGCCGTAACCAGCAGCGCCCCAAAAAGGTTGTTGGCGGCGTGGAACCCCAGTGCCAGTTCAAGACCTTCATCCATCAGAGTTATGACACCCAGGAAGAGTCCGGTGCCAATATAGAAAATCATTACCCCCGGGCCTAAGGTATCCACTTCGGGATTCCCCAGGTGCATCAGCCCGAAGAGCAGGGAAGTAAATAATAATGGAAACCAACGATTTCGTACCAACAGTCCCAAACCTTGCATCATATGTCCCCGAAACATATACTCCTCAAAACTGGTTTGCAGAGGGATGAGTAAAATGGCAATCAGGGCCAGTTTTAAAAATGGGATAAGTTCAAAATTTAATTTAAATTTTTCAGGAGAAAGAACCACATCAATTAGCGTCAGGCCTACAGTGATCCCTCCCCAGAGAAAGAAGGCAAACCATATTCTTTTCCAATCCACTTTTTTTCTTGAGGTGGTTAGGGCTCTTATCGATTGGGATTGTACAAGCTTTACCCATCCAAGGACAAAGAACAGCCCAAGTGCCAGGGGAAACAGAAGTAAAATCAGGACCACATTAGATCCCAGTTTTTCTATCATTTCAGCCATCATTACATCCACACTTACCGGGGAATACAGCATCGAAATATAATTGAAGACCATAAGGACAATAAAGCCCAGGGGAAGGATCCAAAACTTCCAGTGTTTAAATTCTCCTTCATAACCTTGTTCTATGTACATGCTTCCTGAATTAAATTAGTTGACCAGATTTTTTCTTTGCGATAACAGAGTTGCCCCTGATATACTTCCAGCGGACTTTCAATATTATTGGAAAACAAACTACCTGTGCCCAGTCCCTGGGGGAGTGGGTTTTGCAGTGTAGCGGTCCATTGGGCGATGGCATTGAGACCTATATTACTTTCCAGGGCACTGGTCACCCACCAGCCTATCCCCATTTCCTCAGCGAAGGTAATCCATTCCCGGCTACCATGAAATCCTCCAACCAGGCTTGGCTTTAAGATAATATAATCAGGCTTTATTATTTGTAGTAATTCTTTCTTCTTTGTTTCACTCAAGACACCAATCAGTTCTTCATCCAGGGCAATATCCATAATTCCTTCAGCACATAACTCCTTCATCAGTCCCGTCTGTCCGGCCTTTACGGGTTGTTCTATGGAATGGATGTCGAGGGTAGCGAGTTGTTCGAGTTTTTTATAGGCATCTTTTTTTTCAAAAGCGCCGTTGGCATCCACTCTGATTTCTATTTCTTTGGCAGTATAAAGATCTCGTATCCCTTTGAGAATATCAATTTCGGCTTCGAAATCAATCGCCCCTATTTTAAGTTTCAGACATGTAAATCCGGCTTTTAACCGTTCGCTAAGCTGTTCCTCCATAAACTTTCTGTCCCCCATCCAGATTAGTCCATTGATCGCAATAGATTCTTTTCCCTCTGTAAAATCTGATGGGAATAGAGAAAATGGATCTGTAGCCTGTAGTGATCTGAATGCCTGTTCCAGTCCAAATTGTATACTGGGAAACTCTGTCAAAGCCTTGCTTAACTCATCCTGGCCTATATTGATATTTGAACAGACCCATTGTAGTTTTTCTTCATACCCGGGAACATCGTCATAACTCAGTCCCCTGAACATGGCGCATTCCCCAATCCCAGTTCTCTCACCCTCTTGCAATATGAGGTACCAGGTCTCTTTTTCGTTTAATACCCCACGGGATGTTCCGCCGGGTCTTATAAAATTGAGTATATGTTTTCTGAAGGAGGCTTTCATAGGAAGTTACTGCAAATTTAGCCATAAATTGTCTTCCAGACCCAATTCAATATACAGCTGAGAGAAATCCCGGGATAAAAACTTTTTATCAGCAAAACTTATGCAAGTATCAAATAGTCATCGATTCCCCTATCCCCAACAAGTGCAATTCCTTCCCTGCCTTTTTAAATGTTTCTTTGGCAAGTTTATGGTCTATTTCAATATATCCGAAAGTGTCATAGTGGTAGCCCAGTACTTTACTACATTCGACAAAATCTGATGCATGAACCGCATCTTCAATACCCATGGTGAAATTATCTCCTATCGGAAGAATGGCGAGGTCTAATACAAACTGTTTTGGAATGAGTTTCATATCCATGGTCAGTGCGGTGTCACCAGCGATATAGATGTTCTTGCCTGCAGCACTTAAAACAAATCCCCCGGGTTGCCCGCCATAGGTGCCGTCTGCGAAGGAAGAGGTATGTACTGCCTGCACATATTTCAGCTTCCCGAATGGAAATGACCAACTGCCCCCGTGGTTCATAGGGTGGACCTCAAATCCCTTCTCCTGGAAGTACATGGCAATTTCATAATTGCTGATGATCTTGCAATTGGTGCCACTTGCAATTTCCTCCACGTCGAGTACATGGTCCTGATGGGCGTGCGTTAAGAGTATAAAATCAGGTTTGAGGTCTTTTAATTTTATAGCGTCTTTTACCATAGGATTCCCGGTGATAAAAGGGTCAACTAAAAGAGTATGCGAATCAAATTTCACGGAGAGGGAGGCATGTCCCAGGAAGGTAATTTCCATAAAGATTAAATTTTGACTCTAATTTATTTAAAATTGAACCAAAATCGAACTCCTTCTGTAGTTTTATCAATATTTAATGTAGACTGTAACTGATTCACGAGTCGGTTCATGAGGCGTATCCCCATAGAGGAATTGGTACGCTCGTCAGAATCATCGGGAAGGCCAATCCCATTATCGGTATATTCAAAAAAGCCCTGTTCCCCGTTTTTACGTAAATGGATGTAGATCTTCCCGTTGTTTTTATCTTCAGGAAAGGCGTATTTAAATGAGTTGGAAACCAATTCGTTCAGGATCAGACCAAAAGGGATTGCTCTGTCGATGTCGAGCTCAACACCCTCGGCATCTATAGTGATATTGATGTTGTGTCCTCCTTTTTTAAAGACCGATTGAACACTGTTCACCAGGCTTTCGATGTATCCCTGCATTTCTATCACGGACAGATCGTCGTTCTGATAGAGTTTTTGATGTATCAGGGCCATTGCCTTCACCCTACTCTTCCCTTCTTCAAGAGCCTCAATGGCGGCCTTGCTGCGGGTATTTTTTGTCTGAAGACTCAGGAGGGAGGAAACCATCTGCAGGTTATTTTTTACCCTGTGGTGGATTTCTTTCAGCAGGGAATCTTTTTCAACAAGCGCATTCTCTATGATATGCTTTTGCTCGGCTATTAGGCGTTGGTTCTTAATACTCTTCAGGTAGGCAAACACCAGTCCGGCAAAACCCAATAGCGTAAAAATAAGGGAAATAAAGACCAGGTTAGTCCTCTCATCCATTGCGGCCATGTCGCTTCTTGTTTGTTCCATCTCGAGCTTCTGAAGGTTGATCATCCTTCTTGAGTCCTCAAGGTTTTCCTCTGCGATGATGGCAGCTATCTGTTGTCTTTTAATAGCAGATTCATTTACTTCGAGGGAATCCCTGATCCGAACATTTTTTTTCAGGTATAATGCCTGATTTTCAAAATCACCCGTGCGGTCATAGTAAGCTGCAAATAAGCGATTCTTCCTGATGATCTGACTGGTTTTTGTCAATTCCAGGTCGATATCAAGATAATCTTTAGCGATCTTCAACCGATCCATTCTCAGGTGACATTCTGCGAGGGCAAGTACGTTTTCATTTACTTCTGATGAGGTACGTCCTATATTATTCTCTTCAATAGTGGTTATACTGGTTTCCAGATAAGGGATAGCTTTATCAAATTGCCCCATCTGTACATAACATTTTCCAATGTTCCCGTCGATTATACCCTTTAGCAGATTTCCATTGATAATTTCGCTCTCGGTCTTTACGGAACTCATGTCGTTGAGATACACTTCAATATATCCCTTTGCCTTGGAGAAATTCGTTAGGGCCGTGGAAGTTGTTTTATCAAGCAGCAGGAAATTCCCAATTGAGTTATGATAATTGGCCAGGCCATAATAATCGTTTTCCTCAATCGTATTCTTGTTTTCCATGATATAGTCTTTCATGGCCTGTCTGTGAAGACCCAGATTGGAATATATATCGTAGAAGGAAATATTGTTCTTTAAACCCAATTCCCGTTTTTGCTTCCTGATCTCTACCTGCTTGTCATATAGTTCCAGGCGGGAGTAGTTAGCATCCAAAAGGTTGAGCAGTAACTCTTTGGTAGGCTGGTCTAATTTGTGTTTTTCGCTGTAGATTCTTGTTGCTACCGAAACACTTCTATCGTAGTCCCCAATATCAAAATAGATCTGGGATTGGATGAGTTTATATTTTTTTATTGCGAGAGAATCCCCCCCACTTTCGGCGTTCTTAATATAGCGTTCTACGGCGTCGAGCCAGTCATATGCGGAGTGGGTGCTATACCTGTTTACGGTATCAAAGAAATAGGAGAAGCGATCGGAAACAGACTCTGCATTTTGAAATTTTAGCAATGCATCATTCTCTAATGGGTCTAAGTCCTGGGAAAAACCAGAAAAAGACGCAATAGCGAAGTAAAAAGATAAAATGATGCCAAGCTTTTTTGCCATAACACGCTTAGTGCATTGAAGTGATATTGTTCATAAATGTCTGAGGTATCACCTCTTGAATTTCGTCCCTCAAACTTACCATAATTAAACGGGCAGGATTAATTTTTGTTGTAAACTGAGGCCTTTGTGTTGTTATTTCTCTTTCCCGATAAAACTGTAGATTTTTAATCCTTTCAATCGCGATAGAAAATCAGATGGAAGAGTTCTCCTTGGCGCTCAAATTTCTTCAACATAAAAAAGACCATACATCTTTGCATAGCCCTGGTACAAATTGAGTAAAAAAAAGGTAAGATTTGGGATGTTCAGAGAACACTTTAAAAATAGGCTGATACTGTCTGAGATTTCACTAATTGTTGTGAACCTCCCTCAATATGTTGTGAAATACAGATTTTTGTATGTTAACTTCGGTTTCTAACCTTTTTTCTCTTCTCAATTCCGGTAACTGCAGATAGGCTTACAGAATCAAAAAAGGGTAGGCCATAAATGGCACAACCCTTTTTAACGAGAACACTATATGAAAATGAAAAAAGGTAATATCTAATTCGAAAACTAATATATCCTGTCTCCAGCGAGAATAAAAAGTAATGTTGTCAAAACACGGAAAGTTGTGGTGAATACTCAAATTCACCTAAAAGCCGGTAATTCGGGATTAAACATAGGAGAATACTCCTTAGGAATTCATGGCGGAAATGATGAATTCCTTAAAATCCTTCGATATGGGTATCAGGGTATTGTTGATCATGATGTCCTTTGAATTGATGGCATCGATATGATCTACATTTACGATGTAGGATTTGTGGGCTCTGTAAAACTTATTTTTGGGTAATTTCTCCAGATAATCCTTGAGAGGTGACCTAACCAAAAACTTTTTATCTACAGTATTCACTTCCAGGTAGACATTGTCAGCTTTGATAAAACGAATATCTTCAAATTGGATACGATAATACAGGTGTTGTTTTTTTACGAAGATGGAATCTTTTAGAACCGAATTGGAAACTACTTTTTCACTGGTATCCTGCGTTGAAGCATCTTCCTTAGATTTCTCTGAATAGTCGAAGTTAGACAGTGCAATTTCAATGGAAGTATACAAATCTTGTTGCTCAAAAGGCTTCACCAGGTAGCCGTTTGGCTTGACAGTTTTTGCATTTTCAACCGTAGCCCTGTCAGAATTGGAGGTTACAAAAATGAACGGGATATTGTATTTTTCGCGGATGTGTTTTCCAAGATCAATACCTGTCTTATCGGAAGCGAGGATAATATCGATAAGTACAAGGTCTACATGATTATTTTTCAGGACTTCTTCTGCCTGCTCATAAACAATTACGTTATCGACGATCTCGTAGCCTATCTCTTCCAGCATAGACTGCATATCGTCTGCAATGATCACGTTATCTTCTACAATAAGGATCTTTATCGGTTGTTCCAAAATGTATGGGGTTTATGAAGGTTATGGTATTCAAATTTACAAAAAAATATTAAACCCAAGATAAAACATCAAGGCCATGAAAAAGGTGCTTAAAGCTACTTTCTTAAGCTCAGGATCGAAATCTGCAGCTGAATTGATCCTCTTCACTTTTATAGCATGAAGGCCCAGGGGTATGAATACGATCAGACAAAAATACTGGTAGGCTACTGCTCCTGAAGCTCGCAGATACAATAACATACACAGTAGAGAAATAAATAATAAAAAGAAGTGGTATAGTTTGGCCCTGCTAACTCCCAGTTTTACTACCAGGGTGTTTTTTCCAACCCTGGAATCGGAGGAAAAGTCTCTTAAATTATTCAAATTGAGAACAGCTGTACTCAATGTCCCTATTGAAACGGCGGGGAGTAGATCTATCCATCCCAATTCTTTGGTAAATAGAAAGAGAGACCCGAGCACACTTAGCAATCCAAAAAAACAAAATACAAAGAGATCCCCGAGACCCTTGTATCCATATGCCGAGTCACCAACGGTATAACGAATAGCAGCCCATACGGCAAGTGCCGCAAGTAGGGAGAACAACAGCAAATATTCCGGATAACCATCAAATGCCTCATAAATAAGCAGACCGATAAATACAAAGGTGATGACTACAGAAATAAAAATTCCTGTTTTGAGTTCTGCGGCTGACAATGAGCCACTTTGCATGGCACGTTTTGGTCCGATCCTTTCATCATTGTCTGTCCCTTTAATACCGTCACCATAGTCATTTGCAAGATTGGAGATAATCTGCAGACCCAGGGTAGAGAGAATGGCCAGAATAAAGATATAGTTGTCTAACTGACCATAAATCGAAGCCATTCCGGATCCAACAAGAATGCCGGATACAGATAAAGGCAGCGTCCGAAGGCGAATCGCGCTTAACCAGACTTTCGCTTTCAAATACGTTAATTGGCGGGTTCTATCTTAAGTCGCTTACCGTCTTTATACGAAGCGACAAAAGCATCTTCAAAGCCCAGATTTACCAGTTGCTTCCTGAATTTCTGAGCTTCGTCAAGTGTCTCAAAATTTCCCAGAGAATAGGAATAAAACGGGTTGGTCTTTACAAACAAAGTATTGTTCAGAGATTTCGAAGATAAAGTAAGGTTATTATCGATAAAAGATTTAATCTGCACTGAATAGATAGTCTCCTTTTCCAGAAAATTTTTGGCCAGGTAGAATTCCTTTACCAGACTTAATTCTTCATTTTCCCTCCTAAGATTATCGATCCTGGCTTTAAAACTGTCGAGGCTGTCAAGCGGTACGGAAAAGCTAGTCTCGGCGACTTTAGAATTTGAAGTGCTCAAACCGGCAGTAAAAGAAGTAATGGCAAGAGAAGCGATTAGGAATAAAACGGTTACACCGGCAAAGATATTCCGCTGTATCTTACTGCGCTTCAACTCCTTATTCTTGAATTTGATCTGATCTAAAAGTCGCTCATTAATAATCTGAGCTTTGTCGATATCTTTGTGCAGTTCAAGTAGGTCGCTTTCCTCAATAAATGGCATATGTACTTAGATTTTAAAAAGTGGGGCTTAAATATAACCAAAAAGCTCAGAATCAAAAAAATAATGGGCATTATTTAGAGAATTGAATGTAGTGATTCTGAAGTGAATCGCAGGAAGGAATCAATCTACCACC
This sequence comes from Muriicola sp. E247, assembly GCF_041358175.1. Lineage (NCBI taxonomy): Bacteria > Pseudomonadati > Bacteroidota > Flavobacteriia > Flavobacteriales > Flavobacteriaceae > Muriicola > Muriicola sp. E247. Next base: position 98,422 of record NZ_JBGKBE010000002.1, on the reverse strand, counting down.
TTAAGGCGATTTCGTCACCAAATAGATACCATCCTCCTCCAAAGAGATTTTTTTGTCCTTGTATAAGGTACCAATTGCCTTTTTAAATGTTTTTTTACTCATCGACAATACAGACCTGATCTCTTCCGGACTAGAAGAATCGTTTAGTTTAAGAAATCCACCCTGCTCCTGTAATACCTGGAAAATTTGATCGGCTGCCGGTTCTAATGCTTTTAGTCCCATTGGCTGCAAGACGATGTCGAGTTTTTTATCGGGGCGTATTTGTTTTACAAAACCTTGCAGGGCATCGCCAACCTGAATCTTTTGAAATACATCGCTGTGGAAGATGAGTCCCCTGTGCATGTTGTTGACAACAACGTCCCATCCTAATTCAGACTGGCGGTAAACCAGCAGGGAAACTTCTTCATTTACTCTGAGGTTGACCGTTTCATTGTTCAGAAATTTTGATAGTCGGCTAGAGCCTACTAAACGAAAGGATTTTTCATCCAGATAACAATACACCACTTCCCAGGTCCCGGCGACCATCTTATTTCTTTGTTCCCGATACGGAACCAGCAGATGCTTTTCGAGGCCCCAGTCCATAAAAGCACCAATCTCGTTTACTTCTGCCACCCGGAGGTAGGCAAAACTATTTCTTTTGACAAAGGGTTTTAGAGTGGTGGCAATAGGTCTTTCTTCATGATCTAAATAACAGAACACTTCAATTTTATCCCCGATCTCAAAATCCTCAGGTTCATATTTTGCCGGTAAAAGCAGGTCATCCACATCATCATCCCCCAGAAAGAGTCCGACACTGGTACTCCTCAGGATGGTCAATTCATTGTAATTTCCCAATTCAATCATAATTCCTTCATTTGCAACCTGATTATTCTCTGATTTACTGCCCTATTTCCAAGGTAGATACCTTTAGTCGTAGACATTTTCCTTTCCGAACTTTTTTGTGAGCAGGTAATATATGACAGCGCGGTATTTAGTACGCTCAGAAACGCCGTATTCTTCAATCACCTCTGCTATCGCCCTGTCTAGAACCTCGTTGTCTTCCAGATCTAGTTTCCTGATTAAAAAATTATGTTTAACCCTGGCGAGTTCTTTTTCATCTGAACCAGACACATTGGCTGCATCCCGTTTATAAATAGAAGGTCCCAACCCAATGGTTACCTGCCTGAGCAAGGTCATATCCGGTTGATGATTAAACTTTGTCCTTAGCGTATCCGCATATTTCTCAATCAATTCTTCCCTTTGGTTAGCCATATATTTATTTTTTATTCTGTAATCCTGAAGCCTGTTAAGATATAAAATCGAAATACTCGAGCAAAATCCGGTCGTTGAGATTAGCGGGCGTTCTAACCTCCAGCAGTTTTGGTCTTTCTGAAAGAGTGTAAAAATCCTTCAACGCTTCTTTTAAGCTACTTTTGTCATCTGCCTCAAGATATTCGAAGTGGAATAACTCACAAAGAGGTGCGGCCTTTAACTGATGGGTGGTCTCAAAAAAGGTCTTGAAATTCTCAGAGTCTTCCTTCCCTGGTAAAATCCTGAAGATACCCCCTCCTCCATTATTAATAACGATTATCCTGAAATCGGGACGTATATAGGTGTTCCACAGCCCATTACTGTCATAGAAAAAACTGAGATCCCCCGTTATAAGTACGGTCGGACCTTTATAATGAAGGGCTGCTCCTACTGCAGTAGAAGTACTTCCGTCAATTCCACTTGTACCCCGGTTGCAGAACACTGGCTGATCTTCACCCATATCAAATAGCTGGGCATAACGAACCGTAGAACTGTTGGCCAGCTGCACCATCAGACCCTTAGGCAGACTTTGAATGATCTTTTCAAATGCCCACATATCCGAAAAGAGAATATCCCTGAGGTATTCAGTCCTTTTTATTTTGTAATGATCCCGAACAGCCAGCCATTTCGACTGATAGTTACTTTGGCCCTTTTTAATCCCGGGGATAAATTGTGCCAGGAAATTATCTGCGGGTACTTTAAAGTGATGGTTTAAGGCATAGTAGGTATCAAAAGCCTTATTTTCATTGACATGCCAGTGTTCGACGGGTTTGTACTTCCTCAGAAAGGCCTTAATTTTTTTGGAAACCACCAATCCCCCGAACGTAAGAAGTATTTCGGGTTGCAATTCCCTGAATTTTTTGTCCCCGTCTTCTGCTTTTTCAATCGGCGCGACGATACTATCGATACTGGGAATAATATTTGGGTGATGAAGATTGGAAGTGGTTTCGGTAAAAATCAGGACGGAGGGATCGTTTGCGAGTGTATTGAGCCATTCCGACCCGATTTCCCCGGGAGACATTACCCCTACTAAAATCATTTTCCGGTTCGCTAGGTTCCACCGACTTTGAAAATCTGAAAGATCTTCAGTTTCTGCCATTGCCCTCTCCGGCTCCGGACCCAAATTCAAAGAGAGATAAGGAGAGGATGTTGTTTCATACAAGGGTTCCTCAAACGGTACATTTATATGCACGGGGAGCGAACTTTTAAACAGAATATCCATCGCCTTGCGAATTTCATCACTGTTGAATTCCCAAATCTCTTTCTGCAGGCTTTCCAGGGAGCGCCCTTCACCCAGCATTTTCGGATCGAAATGTGAAATAGTAGCAGTGGCATGACTCACGTCGAGCTTTAAATTTGCACTGTAGCCTATATGCCGGTCAAAGACATCATCCTGTCTTATGGTTTGCCCATCGCCAATATCGATTTTATAAGGGGGCCGGTCTGCAGAGATCACCAGCAAAGGATGATCACTGTAATAGGCTTCTGCCACTGCAGGATAGTAATTTAGTAAAGCACTTCCCGAGGTACAGAGCACTGCAACAGGCCTTTTTAACTGCTGACTCATCCCTATGGCAAAAAAGGCGGCTGCCCGTTCATCAACAATGCTGTAGCAATTAAAAAAAGCATCTTCGGTAAAGCCTATGATAAGAGGTGCATTTCTGGAACCAGGAGAGATCACAATCCGAGAAATATCCATGGCCTTACAATATTGAACCAGAAGTTGAGCAGATGGGATACTCGGGTGTCGCATAGGCTGGCAAAAATACAATCCTATCGGAAGCATTCCCAATGATATTCTATAATTCTACAGCACCTTCAGGATAGTCCTACTTTTTGCGATCGTTTCCTGCCATTCCTTTAAGGGATCCGAATCCTGAGTAATCCCACCTCCTACATAGATAATGGCTTTGGCTTCGCGTAATTCCATACACCTCAGGTTGACAAACAATCTGGTTGCCTGTTGCGGTTCCACTTCTATTTCACCCAGGTAACCGGTATAAAACTTGCGCTTATAAGCTTCATGTTTTCTAATATACGACATGGCTTCCTTTAATGGGATACCACAAACCGCTGGCGTTGGGTGCAGGGTTCGTATCATCCTTGCAGTTTGATCGACTTTTACCACCCCTGTGATGGTCGTTTTTAAATGCCAAAGCGTACCGGCATCTGTGGTCTGGACTTCTGAACTCTTTACTTCAATCCCCAAACCTGCCATTGCTTCTTCAATGTATAGGGTTACAAGCTGCTGTTCCTCCTTTTCCTTTTCTGTCCAGTTGGGTTTTTTGTCGCCCGATTTCTCTATGGTTCCTGCAAGGGCCACGGTAGTAAACCGATTCCCCTTTACTTGAAGCAAAATTTCAGGTGTTGCGCCTATCCAGCACCCTACCCGGGGATGGTACCAGCAATAACAGAATGCGGAGGGATATTCAAGTATCAATTCATTAAAAATTTCAATAGCTGATTTTTCTGTGGCCACCTCCATGGACCTTGACAGCACCACCTTGTTCAGATCCGTATTCTGAATTTCTTTCACGGCTTCACCTACCATTTTTTTGTACCGAACTGCCTCTTTACCATCCACAGGGTAATCCGGAACATTATTATCTTTTCGAAAAATCCCTGTGTCGAGTTTAGCCGTGATGTACTTATCAGGAGACATGAGTATAGTTTCCTGTGTATCGTCAAAAGGACTAAAAACAAAACCCGGATGCTTAAAATCGGTAGTGTAATTGAGTTTAGTGTCCGATTGTAATATGGCCTTAAGCTCCCTTTTGTGGGGGTACTTAAAAACAACAAAGGGCAAGCTACTTTGATGGTGAGCTTTTACCTCAGACATCAACTCTTTATGTGACTTATTTTCTCGGGAGGGCAATGGTAGTGAGTTTACATTGGGAAATTAAACGATCCTCTTCATCAGTCACTCTGATCTCCCACAGTTGGGTAGTTCGGCCTTTATGGATAATACTCGCCTTGGCGTAGACCCAACCATCTTTAATACTGCGAACGTGGTTGGCTGCAATCTCTATCCCCCTCACATAAAAGGACTGTCCATCCAGGAAGACGTAAGAGGCCGCAGAACCGACGCTTTCTGCCAAAGCAACCGTGGCTCCTCCGTGAAGTACTCCATCAGGCTGGTGAACCTTAGAACTAACCGGCATTCGGGCAATAAGAAAATTTTCCCCCACATCAATGTATTCAATCTCCAGGGTTTCCATCAGGGTGTTTTTCCTGATTTCATTACAGACCTGCAGGATTTTTGCTTTATGATCGCTCATTTCAAATTTTTGCTAAAATTAAGCATATTTAGATCAATCGGTCTACTGATAAGAATTCTTACAAGCTTCATGAAGATTTACTTCCAATCGGTGTAACATAATTACTTTTTTGTCGTCTTTTAAGCAATTACCTAACTGATTATCCGAATAATGTGCACCTCCGTTATTGGATTGGCAAGCCGTTGATTCAATAGCTGAACATAGCCTACAAAGATTAATTCATATTCGATGGTAATCACAATGAAATTATTGTGAATGTTGAATTAGAACGGTACAGGTATTATTTTGAAACTTTCTTGAATAACCCTTTATTTAAAGGTGTATCCGCTGATTCAATTAATGAACTTTTGCATTTAACTAAAAGTCGGGTTTGTACAAACAGAACCTGCGTTATCGACACCAGCGACACTTCTCATCATTTCTTTTTTGTTATTACCGGAAAACTAAAGGTCTATGTCTACGACACAAAGAATGATCGACAACTCACTCTTACCCTTTTAGTCCCTCAGGATGTTTTTAGTGTGATGTCCCTTTTCGGAGGTTTAAAACGAAAAGTCTATTACGAAACCCTGGAGAGAACCGAATTATTATACGTTCCGCTTCCGGAGATGAAAAACTGGTTGAAGAAGAATCACGATTTCAGTTTATCCCTGATGAAATATATGGCCCTGAAAATCCAGACACTGGAAAATTCGGTCACCAATATTGTAATGGAGGACATCCCTACCAGGCTGGCAAAATTGCTGTATCAGAATATGGATAAAAATACAGGGGTCATCCAGCACATCAACGATCTTTCTCACGATGAAATCGGTGCATTAATAGGAACTACGAGATCCGTGGTAAACAGGCACATCAATTTTTTTAAAGATCAGGGCATACTGGAGGTGAAAAGAAAATATATGAGGATTACTTCAATCGATGCCCTTAAACGGGAATTTGATCACAGTCGCGTCTAATTTCACACCCCTTTTCCTAAAATAGTCTTAAAGTGTTACCTAGGGCACACCCGGCTAGGGCAAAGGCTTAGTACCTTAACACTAATCAAAGGTTATTATATTCATCATCATGTCAATCAAAAAACTAATCCACCATGAAAACACTATGTATCAGCATTGTTGCTGCATTTTTGTGCTCCAACGCATTTTCCCAGGAACTGTATAGAGCTCCAAGTACAGTAGATCTAAAATTAATCACGGTAAGACCTTTAAATATTTCATATGTCAATTCCGTAGTTGACGAAAGAATGCCGGAAGCTGTCACCAAACTGGAGAATAAAGCTGCCAGGTATAATATTTTAGAAAACCCCGTTTATGACGGGAATTTTGAAGCCTACGAGGTCATCTTCTCACAAAACAACGGTACCATCATTGCCACTTATGATCAGCACGGAAAGATCATACAAACTTCCGAACGCTTTAAGGATATCACCCTGCCTGAATTCATCAGGAACAAGATTCATTCTGAGAATCCGGGGTGGACCATACATTCAGATCTGTATATGGTCTCCTACTACGGTAATAAGGAAGTAAAAAAGGTATGCAAAATTCAACTCAGAAAGGACGGGGAGCGTAAAAACCTAAGAATTGAGATCTAGAGTAAGAGGGTACTAATTCAGAACCTCTTTAACTCCCATCCATGCAGCACATCAGCATAAGTTCATGGATTAAAATACATCATCATGTCAATCTCCGTTGATTGACTTCACTGCTTAATATTAATCATATAAAATCATTCATCATGAAAAAAACAGTTTTAAGTTTAATGTTATTGAGCATTGTTAGTGCAGGCTTCGCTCAGGAAGAAAAAGAAGCCATTGAATTGAAAGGAGTAACGGTTAGTCCGTTAAACCTGGAATATGAAAACACTGTAGTGGATAAAAATATGCCACCATCAGTTCAGAATCTGGAACGAAAAGCGGCCCGATTCGATATAACAGAATTGGATATTTACAACGGGCAGTTTGAAGCTTACGAAGTATTTTTTGAGCAAAACAACGGCTCAATTATCGCTACCTATGATTCGGAAGGCAAAATTCTGCAATCATATGAACGCTTCAAGGATATCACATTGCCCGTTGCGGTGAGGGAGCATATCTACAAAAGCCATCCGGGATGGAAAATCCATAAGGACATCTACATAGTCTCCTATTATGACGACAGAGATGTTTCGAAAGTAGCTAAGGTCCAGTTAGTTAAAGACGGGCTGAAGAAAAATCTAAAACTGGATGTCAATGAAGTGTATCAGTTGGCACAGAATTAAAAGTCAATCCAAGCAGTGAGGTGATGAACTGTTAGCAGTTGAAAAGCGCAAGATGTAAATCCTGCGCTTTTTTATTAACTATTATGATATAGATTATAGGCCGAAGGAAGTGTAGATTTTGTAATTTTAGATATGGATCTGAGTCAGAAAGAAATCAAATTTATTTCCCGTAAAACGTATGCTACCTTAAATCACCTTCATCCTGAAACTGCCTATGTGTGGGTTGTATTTCACGGGATGGGGTACCTCAGCAGGTTCTTCCTTAAGTATTTTAAGGATCTCGATCCTGGTAAGCACTACCTCATTGCCCCGCAGGCACCCTCTAAATATTATATGAATGGTCAATTTAAACACGTAGGAGCAAGCTGGCTTACCAAAGAAGATACCGAAATGGAAATTGACAATCTCATGGCTTATATCGATTCGGTAATACAGCATGAATCGCTGCCTGAGAATGTCAGGCTGGTGATATTCGGGTATTCCCAGGGTGTCTCTATTGCTATGAGGTGGGTTGCGAAAAGAAAGATAAAATGCGACCATTTGATTCTCTATTCGGGGGGAATACCTAACGAGTTGGAAGCTGACGATATAACCCATCTTTCGGAAGGGACAAAAATAAAATTTATAGTTGGCAGGGAAGATGAGTACATTACCCCTGAACGTTGGGCAATAGAAAAAAAGAAAATTGAAAATCTCTTTAGTGGAAAGGCCGTTATCGACATCTTTGACGGCGGGCATGTAGTTAAAAAAGAAATCATCAACCGTTTGCCGTGAAACTCAAAAACATCAGCCTCGAAGATAGTCGGGTAAAACTTATCCCTTTATCCCTCAGCCATTGTGAACAGTTGCTGCATATTGCCATGGAACCCGGCCTGACCAGGTATTCCCCTTCAGAGATCGACTCAGAGACGGCCTTAAGGGCCTATATAACTGATGCTTTGGACCAAAGGGACAAAAATCTTGCCATCCCCTTCCTGGTCTACGACAAAAATACAGGCACCCCTGCCGGTTGTACGCGGTATATGCACATCGACTGGAAAAATAAAGTCCTTCATATCGGGGCAACCTGGTTGGGGCGAGAATATCAAGGGAGCGGACTTAACACCCATATGAAACAACTAATGATCGATTATGCATTTCAGACTTTGCAATTTGAAAAGGTCGAATTCCGGATTGATGAAAGAAATGTCCGCTCGAGAAAGGCTGTGGAAAAGCTGGGAGCCGTACTCGAAGGAATACTGCGTAAAAATGTATATCTCACCGATGGATTTAAAAGAAATACCTGCTGTTATGGCTTGTTTCCTGAGTCCTGGAAAAATACAAAAACAGATTTGTTGAGCTCAGCCGGAGAATGATCCTCAAGACTTGTTTTTCTCTGTTAGAATTTAACCCCTGTTAGAGACAATAAAGCCCCCTAGAGGGCGTTCTATCAATCCAGTTGTTGAATACCCCAATTATATCCTTAACTGCAGAAAACTATCTATGAAATTCATCCTCGCCTTTGTGCTGACCTTTTTTGCAATTGCAAGTGGTTCAGCTAACTGCAACAATGCCTATGCTTCAGCGGGCTATAGCCTTTCTCATGCAAAAAATTCGATGGAAGCCAATAACTTTGAACATCAGCAATATTACGCGGAAAGGGCCTTGTCTGCCTTTGAAAAGGCGAAAACGCAAAATGAAAATTGTGGTTGTCAGAAGGCAATTAATCCTATTCTTGACGGGATTGAAAATTTAGAGTCGGCATTAAATCAGGAAAAATGGGATATGGGTCGGTTTTACACCAAAAAAGCCCTTGAAAACGCTGAACAGCTACTCAACAATTTGGATGTTTGTACCATGGGCGATATCTATCAGGAGACCCCCGAAGAAACCTCTGCCGAAAATCCCCTTAAGGAGATCATTGCTACTGATTCTAAAGCAGATGAATTAGCCGACTGGGAAATCAAAATGAATTACAAGCAGCAGGCTGAAGCCGAACTGGCCGAACTCGAAAGAACGATTCGCGAACTTGGCAAGCTCTTCCATTGTGAAAAGGCAATGCAAATTTTAGTCTCAAGAAAGTTAAAAACAGAGAACGAACTTCGGGCGGAAAGTCTGGAGTCGATAAGGGCATTTTATATGTCCCAGGCAGTTGCCATGCACAACAAGGCACTTTTTGCAATGATCGAGTGTTCCAAAAAGCTGGAATAATCCGCAGCTTGTTTAATTTTCCTCTTCCGCAGTTTTAGAAGTATCCTCCTCGTAATAGGTGATCCTGCGCGTTGTATAACGATTATCAGGGGTGATGATCATCTTGATCCAGTTTGGTGGATTATGGCCATCGAACTGATAGATGAATTCCTGCCTGCTTTCCTGTTTGTCTGACTTCTGGATTTTTGCTTTTAGGAATCCCTGTTCGCCGTATTCGTAGTTGATCTCCTCCGTCTTTACAAAACTCGACTTCCCATTATCATAGTCGAATTTAAATTCCCTGATCTTTCTCCCAAGGGTGTCTGTAAACGATTCAGTAGCCTTGTAGGGCTCTCCTTTCAGAAAGATTTTTTCGAGTTCTACACTAAGTAATTGTCCTTTTTCATTCTTTTCCCCTGTACGAACAGATCTTTCAGTTATGCCATTTACGTTGAAGGTTTTAGTGACTTCACCTCTGAGGGTGTCATAACTGATCTGGGTGTCATCAATCCCTTCATTGGTAGTTCTGATAATAGCCATAAGATTGCCGCTTCCATCATATTTATACTGAAACTGATCGAGGAATTCCCTTTGGTAGGAATATACGCTTTCCTTAACCACCTTATTGAGCAAAGTGTCGATACTATAAATATGTGCGAGGGAGGTTTGCCTGTCCAGACTGTCTTCCCTGTAATTTTCTAAACGTTTTTCCGTGAGTAAGCCTCCGGAATACCTGTAATAAGTGATATCGTAATCAGTATCACTGTACAGAGTAGTGACTTTGGTCAATACCCCTTCAGGATCAAATTCAAAAGATTCTTTTCCGTAATCGGTAATCACGAGACACCTCTTTACCTTACCTACTAACTGGAAATCTGAAGTGTTAAATACGCGAGGTTCCTGCCCGTTTAAAGACATGACCAGCAAGATCATGACGACCAGCTGTATTTTTAAGAAACAATGCCTGAAGTAGTTTTTTACCATCGATTCAAAATTACGGCTTCTTTCTTCAATGGAAAACAAATTATATGCCGAAAAAAAAGAGGTAGCGCAAACTACCTCTTTTATCAACTTAGAACAGTGTTCTATTTTACTTCCTCAAAATCAACGTCTTCCACGTTATCCCCTTCCTTGGCATTGTCTGCTGCTGCAGGTTCGCCATCAGCTGAAGGCGCGCCTTCCTGTGCTGCCTGTGCTTTGTACATTTCCTCTGAAGCTACTTTCCAGGCTTCATTGATCTTCTCAAGCGCAGGAGTTACCTGGGCAACGTCCTTGGTTTCATAGGCTTTTTTAAGCTCTTCAAGAGCAGCTTCTATCGGTTTTTTCTTGTCATCAGACAATTTATCCCCGAATTCACCCAATTGTTTTTCCGTCTGGAAGATCATCGCATCCGCTTCGTTCAGCTTTTCAGCTGTTTCTTTCGCTTTTTTGTCAGCTTCAGCATTGGCTTCAGCTTCAGATTTCATCTTTTCGATTTCCTCTTCAGTAAGACCTGAAGATGCTTCAATGCGGATATCCTGAGTCTTGTTCGTGGCCTTATCTGTGGCAGACACCTTGATAATACCATTCGCATCTATATCAAAGGTAACTTCAATCTGAGGTGTACCTCTGGGTGCAGGAGGAATTCCATCCAAATGGAACCTTCCGATAGTTTTGTTATCCGCAGCCATAGGCCTTTCTCCCTGAAGTACGTGGATTTCAACCGAAGGCTGATTATCCGCCGCTGTTGAAAATACCTGCGACTTCTTTGTAGGAATAGTGGTATTAGCTTCAATTAGTTTTGTCATCACCCCTCCCATGGTCTCAATTCCAAGGGATAGTGGAGTTACATCGAGGAGAAGAACGTCCTTCACATCACCGGTCAATACTCCCCCCTGAATAGCAGCACCTACTGCTACCACCTCATCGGGATTCACTCCTTTTGAAGGTTTCTTGCCAAAGAATTTCTCTACGGCTTCCTGTACAGCTGGAATCCTTGTAGATCCACCTACCAGAATAATCTCATCGATATCGCTTTTTGACAAACCGGCAGATTTCAATGCGGTTTCACAGGGCTCAATAGTCCTTTTAACCAGATCAGCAATTAATTGCTCAAATTTTGCCCTTGCAAGCGTACGCACCAGGTGTTTAGGTCCTGAAGCGGTAGCAGTGACGTAAGGCAGGTTAATTTCAGTCTGAGTAGAACTCGATAATTCGATCTTTGCCTTTTCCGCAGCTTCCCTCAGTCTCTGAAGGGCCATAGGATCTTTCCTCAGATCTATTCCTTCTTCTTTATTAAACTCATCCGCCAGCCAGTCGATCACTTTCTGATCCACATCGTCACCCCCTAAATGGGTGTCTCCATCGGTTGATAACACTTCGAATACTCCATCCCCTAATTCGAGAATAGATACATCATGTGTTCCTCCACCAAAGTCGAATACCACAATTTTCTGATCTTTATGTTTCTTATCTAAACCATAGGCCAGTGAAGCAGCGGTAGGTTCGTTGATAATCCTCTCTACCTTTAAACCTGCAATCTCTCCGGCTTCCTTGGTAGCTTGTCGCTGGGCATCGTTAAAATAGGCAGGCACAGTAATCACCGCCCTGCTTACTGATTGCCCCAGATAGTCCTCAGCAGTCTTTTTCATTTTCTGAAGAATCATGGCAGACAATTCCTGAGGAGTGTATAAACGCCCATCGATATCCACACGTGGGGTATCGTTATCTCCTTTTAATACTTTATACGGAACTCTTTCAGCTTCTTTTTTTGATTCGGAGTATTTATTTCCCATAAACCTCTTGATGGAGTAAATGGTTTTGTGGGGATTGGTCACTGCCTGTCTTTTGGCAGGATCACCCACTTTGATCTCTCCTCCTTCTACAAAGGCAATTACAGATGGTGTGGTCCGCTTCCCTTCGGCATTCGGAATCACAACTGGCTCATTTCCCTCCATTACGGAAACACAGGAGTTGGTTGTACCCAAATCTATCCCAATAATTTTGCTCATCTTATCTCTTTTAATATTAATAGTTTCAATTCAATTTGCTATGTCAAATGTCAAACATAGTGCCAACCCCTTGAAACTGACAGGTTGTCACATACTTCAAAAGAATAATAACTAAATACGGGAGGGAAATTAGATACTAAAGACTTGTAACCAAAGTAAATCTTTAAGGCTCTAAAGGCTCAACATACTTATTCGATGCAACCTTCCTTTCTACGGGTATCGATAATGTAAAGTACTTTCCATCCCTCCTTTTCTTTGATAAGCTGAAAAGAATTGACACCACAATGGCTTAAGTTGCCATTGATCCAGAATTCATAAGGCGTCCAGGCTTGTGCCAGGCTGCCGTCTACTTTTACAGAAATGGATAACAAACGTTCATGAAATTGTACTGAATCCGGGATACTGACGATAGATTTTACAAATCTTTCATAAGGCACGTTCACCACACTGTCATGTCCCTCAGACGATTTCCCTATGGTTTGCATTCTGATGTCGGATGAAGCCTTCTCCCTTAGCCTGGCAGCATCCTGGTCGTGAAATGCCTGGAAAAAATCTTTAATGGCTGTTTCAACATTTTTTTCGGGATTATCCTGTGCCAATCCACAAGTTGCGGTAAAAAGGACCAATAGAGCTGTATACACTTTCATTTAGATTCTGTGTTTCGGATCATTTTCAACTAATGTACACAATAATAGGAAACCCATTGACGGGCTGATTACTAATTGCTCATTTCTCCTTACATTTAACGCCCAAACGAACTACTATGTCAGTCGCTAAGAAAGAGTATAAAAGAGTTACTGTAAAGTCCCTGGTGGATATGAAAAAGCAGGGGGAGAAAATTTCCATGCTTACCGCTTATGATTATTCCATGGCCAAAATTGTCGATGCTGCCAAGGTAGATGTCATTCTCGTTGGGGATTCGGCCAGCAATGTGATGGCAGGGCACGAGACGACCCTCCCTATAACTTTAGACCAGATGATCTACCATGCTTCCTCAGTAATCCGGGCGGTTCACCGAGCTCTGGTTGTAGTAGACCTGCCCTTCGGAAGTTATCAGAGTGATCCTAAGGAGGCCCTGAGATCGGCCATTAGAATCATGAAGGAAAGCGGGGCACATGCAGTTAAATTAGAGGGGGGTATTGAAATCAAGGAATCAGTAAAACGAATCCTCAACGCCGGGATTCCCGTGATGGGCCATCTCGGTTTAACACCACAGTCGATTTATAAATTTGGAACCTATACCGTTCGGGCTAAAGAAAAAGATGAGGCCGCCAAGTTAATGGAAGATGCTAAACTCCTAGAAAAAATGGGATGTTTTTCCATTGTCCTTGAAAAGATCCCGGCAGCCCTTACTAAGAAAGTATCTGAGAGTATTTCCATTCCCACAATAGGGATTGGCGGGGGGAGACACGCAGACGGACAGGTGCTGGTCATTCATGATCTGTTAGGGATGACACACGAATTCAATCCCAGATTTTTAAGGAGGTATATGAATCTTTACGATGAAATGAGCGAGGCCATTTCCAATTATGTGAAAGATGTTAAAACCCTCGATTTTCCCAGTGAGGAAGAGCAATATTAAATTCCCTTTCGAAAGCAGCCGTTTTACTACCAGAAACCTCCAAAAGTCTATCCAATTTGTCTGCAGATAAAATCACCTCCAATGCTGCCAACCTCCAGGTTATCTACGAGGACAATCACCTCATTGCAGTGAATAAGCGGGTTGGAGATATTGTACAGGGAGACAAAACCGGAGATCTTCCTCTCAGTGAACACGTAAAAGATTATATCAAAAAAGAATACAATAAGCCGGGAGACGTCTTTCTGGGAGTGATCCACAGGCTAGACAGGCCTACAAGCGGGGTTGTGGTGTTCGCAAGGACCTCCAAAGCCCTTTCGAGAATGAACAGGCTTTTTGCAGAAAAGGAAACCGAGAAGATATATTGGGCCATAGTTAAAAACCAACCAAAGAACAAGATAGACACTCTCGTAAACTGGTTAAAGAGGAACCATAAACAAAATAAATCCTATGCTTACCCTTCTGAAATCCCGGATAGTAAAAGGGCTGAACTCGATTATTCTGTCTTAAAAGAATTAGACAGGTATACCTTACTCGAAATAAATCTGAAAACCGGTCGGCACCACCAGATTAGGGCACAACTTGCGGCTATTGGATGTCCTATAAAGGGAGATCTGAAGTACGGGTTTGACCGCAGCAATCCCGATGGTGGCATACACCTTCATGCCCGAAAACTGAGTTTTAATCATCCTGTAAAAAAAGAACCGTTGAACTTGATAGCAGCACCTCCTGCTGACCCGCTTTGGAATGCCTGCCTTTAAAAGAATTATTTTTATCGAAGTGCTTTAAGAGCCTTTTCACGGATGACCTCGGCCACCGGCTTATTCTGCAAATGACTCTCGAGCCAGGAGAGGATATCCAGATAAAGAAAGGCCCGTTTTTCGTAAGGGTGATTTTCAAGGGGTTTAAGTCGGTCGTATAACTTCTGAAACTCGGCCCTGAGTTCGTTGGGGTAGATCGATCCCAGACTACGTAAAAATTTGATGATCTCTTTTTGTACTTCGTGCAAGTCGTTCATTTTCAGAAGAAACTTATAGGTGCTTTTTAACTGTATCTCGAGATGGTAATCCATTCCTGCTTCATAATGCGCAACCAGACTCAGCATACGCGCAAAACACATGAGGTCTTCCCTCATCTTCAGGTTCTTGTTATTGATTATTTTCTTTAAGTAGACGATACAGTTTTTGTTATCCCCCACCCCGAAATACAGGCAGGCGATTTTGTAATAAAAAACCATAATATGGTGTTCGTCAATCCGATCCTTATGCTTATTGATTCCGTACTCAATGATCCTTACCAGGTAAAGCCCTTTCTCAAAGGTTCCTTTTAAAAAATGAAGGTTTAGTTTATTGGCATTGATATACAGAAAGCTCAGGGAAGTAATATTATCATTTGCCGGAAAGTCCTTCTGGGCTACCGTTTTTTCCAAATTTGCCAGAACTTGCTCAAATTGGGAGGCATATTTCACATAAAAAAGCGATTCTAACAAATAGTGATTCCCTTTGAGAAAAAATACGGGGTTTAAGGCAATCATTTCCTTGTGGTCATAAAAGAGGTCTACCCATTTACTGGCGTACTTATAACAGGATAAAAAATCCTGAATCAGGAAACTGTACCAAAGATGTGCCTTGTACAACCAAAGTTTCTCACGAAATCCCAGGTCGTTGAGATTGTATTCGGGCAGGTGCGCATCGAAGTACTCCTTTACCCTCCTGAGATCTTCTTCATTTCTTACATAACCTACCTTCAGCATCATCCCATAAAGTTGCAGGGAAAGATTAGACAACTTGCTGGTCATCACATTCTGCTCAGAAAGCATTTTTGCCTGAATAGCCAGCTCATCGGCCCTGTCTGGGATACTCCTGGTAATGTATTGGGTCTCAATAATCTTCTCCAGTTCTACAATTTCATAGGCAATATTCTTTTCTTCATTATCGATGGCAGTCGATTTAACCTTGTCTAATATCTTAAGGCTTTGCTTGTAAAGGCCCTTCTGATACAAGATGGTTGCAAAATCGAGCTGCTCCCTGATTTGTACTCTTATATTCTGGTTAACCGGGTTAAGTCGAAGACTTACAAGTATTTGTCTGTAAAGGTGTGCCTTGAGATTGGATAACTGTGCTTTTTTAACGATACCATTTTCCAGGATCACACTTTCATCATAGTTTTTCATCTTATCCATCAAATTGAACAAGGCCAGGAATTTGGCATCCGTATTGACCCCGAGTCGCCCCACATACAATTTAAATTGCCGCTTCTCTGATTTGGAAAGTGATTTAACTAGAACAAATAAGGCGTCCTTATTGACATTTGTCATCGTAAAATGATATGCTTATCTACTTGATTATCAATTTGTTAAATACTTTAAAAAGTATATTAACGTTGTAAATGCCTCACAACCACGCAATTGGTCTGAATCGGTTGTAATACATTCGTTATGGTGAGTAAAATTAAGTAATTATAATGAGCAAAGATAAAGTATACATTTTTGACACTACACTTCGTGATGGAGAGCAGGTTCCCGGTTGTAAACTGGATACAAAACAAAAACTGGTCATCGCCGAAAGGCTCGACACTCTGGGGGTGGATGTGATTGAAGCCGGCTTCCCCATTTCCAGTCCGGGCGACTTCAATTCGGTCAATGAGATTGCCAAACTTGTCAGGAATGCAACGGTATGCGGACTAACCCGTTCCGTAAAGAAAGATATAGAAGTAGCTGCTGAAGCTTTAAAACATGCCAAAAAACCCAGAATCCATACGGGAATTGGCACTTCAGATTCGCATATCAAATACAAATTCAACTCCACCAGGGAAAAAATACTTGAAAGGGCTGTTGATGCAGTAAAATACGCTAAGAGTTTTGTTGAAGATGTTGAGTTTTATGCCGAGGATGCGGGAAGGACCGACAATGAATTTCTGGCCAGGGTTTGCGAAGAAGTGATCAAAGCCGGAGCAACAGTGCTAAATATCCCGGATACAACCGGGTACTGTCTTCCTGAGGAATACGGCGCCAAAATGAAATATCTCCGCGAAAATGTCGAAGGGATTGAAAAGGCTATACTTTCCTGTCATTGTCACAATGACCTGGGTCTGGCTACGGCCAATTCTATTTCCGGTGTGATCAACGGAGCCCGACAGATTGAGTGTACTATCAATGGAATTGGGGAACGAGCCGGAAACACTTCCCTTGAAGAGGTGGTCATGATTCTGAGACAACATCCCTATCTCAATCTGGATACGGGTATAAACAGCAAGCTCCTTTATGACACTAGCCTTATGGTCTCCGAAAAAATGGGTATGCCTGTTCAACCTAACAAAGCCATTGTAGGTTCAAATGCCTTTGCTCATAGCTCTGGTATTCACCAGGATGGGGTAATCAAAAAGAGGGAAACATATGAAATCATGGATCCTACGGATGTAGGTGTAGATCATTCGTCTATTGTTTTAACTGCCAGAAGTGGTAGAGCAGCACTTGCCTACAGGGCTAAGAATATAGGATATGAACTTACCAAAGTCCAACTCGATGTCATTTACGAATACTTCCTCAGATTTGCGGACAGGAAAAAGGAAATTCTCGATGAAGATATCCACCAGATCATCGAAAAGGCCAATATCAACATTGAAAGTATCGCCTGAGTATGAAACTTAAAATCGCCCTGCTTCCGGGGGACGGCATCGGCCCCGAGGTAACTGCCCAGGCCCTAAAATGCCTGCAGGCCGTTGAGGAGACCTTCGGTCATGAATTTGAGTATACGGAAGCGCTTGTTGGTGCAGCCGCGATGGACAAATCAGGTGATCCACTGCCTGAGAAAACACTTGCCCTCTGTAAAAAATCAGATGCCGTACTCTTCGGGGCTATCGGTGATCCCAAATATGACAATGACCCCGACGCGAAAGTCAGACCCGAACAGGGACTACTGAGGCTACGAAAAGAACTGGGCCTATTTTGCAATATCAGGCCTATTAAGGTTTTTCCAACCCTCACGGACAAATCTCCCCTGAAGAAAAAAGTGATAACCGGAACAGATTTTGTGATTTACCGGGAACTTACCAGTGGAATCTACTTCGGGGATAAATCGCTTAGTGAAGATGGCACCGTCGCTACAGACAGTTGTACTTATACGGAAAGCGAAGTGAGCCGTATTGCCCACCTGGCATTTAAGGCTGCCAAAAGCAGAAGAAAAAAAATAACGCTCATTGACAAGGCAAACGTTTTGGAGTCTAGTCGACTTTGGAGGCGAGTGGTTACAAAAATCGGGGAGAGCTATCCTGAGGTGAAACTCGATTGTATGTTTATAGACAATGCAGCGATGCAACTGGTCTTAAAACCGTCGCAATTTGATGTAATCTTAACGGAAAATATGTTTGGCGACATACTTTCTGATGAGGGAAGCGCTGTGGGAGGCTCCATTGGCCTATTGCCTTCTGCCTCCATCGGGGAGGGCACAGCCCTTTTTGAGCCCGTACACGGATCGTATCCACAGGCTACAGGGAAAGATATTGCCAATCCCGTGGCCTCAATCCTGTCGGCCGCGATGTTACTTGACCATTTTAAACTGGATGAAGAATCAAGAGCTATAGTTATAGCAGTTCTTACATCAATTAAGAAAGGAATCGTCTCCCCAGACCTTAATACCTCGAGTAAATATGGAACAAATCACATAGGAGATTTTATTTCGGAAAATATCAGAGATTCCGAAGATTATCTTATCCTGAATAAAGAAAATATCTGGTTGGGAAAATCAACCATTATTTAATTACTTTTTTTTACAGCCATCAGGGGTCCTTCCTAACCGAAGGGCCCTTTTTTTATTCGGCCTGTAACTGCCGTACGAATTCGTCAAACTCTTTCTTAAAAGCGACATACTTCTCTCCTGTTGCCGGTCCGTTAAACCCAGTATGTATCTTTCTTACCTTTCCTTTTTTATCTATAAAAACAGTGGTTGGGTATGACAGCACATGATTTAACATAGGTAATTTTTCATTTGCCGTTGATTTGTCTGAACTACCGTATTGCGCCAGCACAACAGGGTAGGGAATATTAAGGCGTTCTTTTAATCGCTCAATGCCCCGGAAGGCCCTTTCCTCCGTTTTTGCATATTCAAAGGCGAGGGCAATTACCTCAAGGTTTTCGGAAGGGTTATTTTCCAAATATTCAATTAGAAACTTGGTTTCATCGAGGCAATTCGGGCACCAGGTGCCCATGATCTGAAGTATGACCACTTTCCCCTGAAACTCAGGATCTTCAGAAGAAATAAAGTTACCTTCCATATCGGGAAAAGAAAAAGTGACTTTTTCATACCCTTCCTTTAAATAGGTAAGCGTATCCTCATCCGGCAATTCAAAGGATTCGTTTCGGAAGGCTTCAAAAGGTTCCTGAAAATGGTTGCCGGAATAAAACACGCCATTCATTGAACTGTCTGTGACTTTTGCGAGGAAGAGAAATACATGTGCCCCGTCAAAAGTGGACAATTTGAGAGAATCTCCCTGAATAGTACCTTCCAGATATCTGTAATCGCCGGTAGTAGTTCTGAAGGTACCCTTGACTTCGCCATTCTCCTGACTGAAAATACCTTTGGCCATATAGGCATCCTCGGATTCTTTGCTGAATTCTGCCTCCCATATGCCTTCTATATTGGCTGATGGAGACCGCTTACCCTTAAAACGCATGCTGTCACCGTAGACTGCTGTGAATGGTACCCTGCGATCGAGGTCTTCCTTGACAAATTCACCGACCATCTCATCAGCCGTATAGGTTGCCGTAAAAAATCCGTCGAATACGGATATATTTATCCTGATGGAATCTCCTTTTAGTTGGATGTCATCGATCAATAAAACTTCCTCAGCATTGTAAACCTCCATTAAATAGCCTCCTTCCTCCCTGCTCAGGGAAAAGTTAAAGGGAAGTTGATGTTGATCCATTACCTCCATCTCCCCTCTCCAGATACCTTCACTTAATTCGACCTCTTTTTTCTCTTTACATCCTAAGACGATAAGAACACAGAGAAATATCAGAATCTTCTTTTGCATGATTTTCAGTTAAGTTGCAAATATCGAAATAAAGGAGAAAACAAAATTTGCAAAATTCGTGATGAAAGATTCGTTCTGCTTTGAATGTGAACACCCATTGTTTTATCTTTGAACGCTTAAGGAACGTCCATGCAAATTTCTTATAACTGGTTACGACAATTCCTTCAGCTCGATTGGGAGCCGACCAGGGTTGCAGAACTTCTTACAGATTTGGGATTAGAAGTAGAAGGTATAGCCGATTTTGAATCGATTCCCGGCGGCCTTCAAGGTGTAGTTGTAGGTCATGTAACCAGCTGTATTAAGCATCCTAACGCCGATAAGCTAAAACTTACTGTGGTTGACATCGGCAGTGATACCCCTTTTCAAATCGTATGCGGAGCACCCAATGTGGCAAAAGG
Source organism: Muriicola sp. E247 (assembly GCF_041358175.1). Lineage (NCBI taxonomy): Bacteria > Pseudomonadati > Bacteroidota > Flavobacteriia > Flavobacteriales > Flavobacteriaceae > Muriicola > Muriicola sp. E247. Next base: position 78,426 of record NZ_JBGKBE010000002.1, on the reverse strand, counting down.
ACAAAAGGTTCCGGTTGCAACTATAGGGACTACCCTGCATATGAACAACGGGGAACCCTTAAAGATTAAAAAAGGGAAAATCCGCGGGGAAGTTAGTGAAGGAATGATTTGTGCAGAAGATGAACTGGGTCTTGGACAGGATCACGAAGGAATTATGATCCTGGATGATTCTATAGAGCCGGGGACAGCCTTATCAGAATTATTTGAAATTGAAAACGACCATGTCTTTGAAATTGGTCTGACACCCAACAGGGCCGATGCTATGAGTCATTACGGCGTTGCCAGGGATCTGAAAGCCGGCTTGCAGCAACAGGGTATTAAAAAAGAAATGCTGACGCCCTCCCTGAGTAATTTCAATGTGGCCAACAGGTCTTTGAAAATTGCTGTATCCGTGAAGGACCCCAGTCTGGCTCCCCGATATGCCGGAGTCACAATCAGTAATCTCATTGTTCAGCCTTCCCCCAACTGGCTTAAAAATCGCCTCAGGGCGATCGGACTCAAGCCGATAAACAATGTGGTGGACGCAACTAACTATGTCTTGCATGAGCTGGGGCAGCCACTCCATGCCTTTGATGCCAACCGTATTTTTGGGAAAGAGATCATCGTACAGACCGTCAAAGCGGGCACAAGTTTTATGACTCTCGACGGGGAGGAGCGAATTTTGCACGAAGATGACCTGATGATTTGCGATGGGGAAAAGCCGATGTGTATTGCAGGTATCTTTGGAGGCATCAATACAGGAGTAACCGAGAGCACCAAAGCCATTTTCCTTGAAAGTGCCTATTTCGATCCGGTATCCATCCGGAAAACTGCTAAACGTCACGGATTAAATACGGATGCATCTTTCAGGTTTGAAAGGGGCATTGATATCAATAATGTTGAATACGCCCTGCAAAGGGCTGCCTTATTGATCTGCGAACTCACCGGAGGAGAGATCACTTCAGATGTGGTCGACCTGTATCCCAAAAAGAAAGAAGACAATCAGGTTTTCCTCACTTTTGAAAAAATAAATAAACTGATCGGCCAGGAAATTCCGAAGGATGTGATCAAATCAATCCTGACATCCCTCGATATCAAAATCAAAAATGTAACCGAAACGGGATTGGGACTGGTTATTCCATTTTATAGAATAGATGTTACCCGTGAAGTGGATGTCATTGAAGAAATTCTCAGAGTTTTTGGTTATAACAATATCAACTTTGACCCCAAGCTCCATGCCTCTGTGGCTACCTCCTCAAGATTTGAAGACTATATCCTCCAAAATCACGCAGGAGATCTGCTTGCTGCACAAGGGTTTTATGAAATCCTCTCTAATAGCTTAACTAACCCCGATTACTCAGCATCCCTGGATGACGATAATTCGTCCGGAGTTAAAATATTAAACCCGTTAAGCTCAGAGTTATCTGTTATGAGAACATCCATGTTATTTTCAGCTTTGGAAGCTGCTTCTTATAACATCAACCGGAAGCGGCAGCATCTGAAGCTTTTTGAATTCGGAAAAACATACCATACAGGAACTGATGGATACGAGGAAAACCGTCACCTTTCGCTATTGATAACCGGAGACCGGATGGCAGAAAGCTGGACAGGACCTTCGAAGCCTACCGACTTCTATTATCTTAAATCCATAGTAGAACTCATCCTTAGAAAAATGGGTATCGAAAAGTACCGATCTACCTCAACGTCTAATCCTGTATTTGGTGAGGGGTTAGAGTTGACAAAGGACAAAACCTCTTTAGTACATCTCGGACTTGTCAGTGAAAAATTATTGAAGCGGTTTGACATCAGTCAACAAACATTTTTTGCCGATTTCAACTGGGAAGCTATTTGTACCCTGGCAGCTGAACAAAAGATTGTTTACAGTCCCATTCCTAAATACCCTTCTGTAAGACGAGATTTTGCGCTTTTACTCGATGAAGCCATCCCCTTTAGTCAGCTTGAAGAAATTGCCTTTAAGACTGAAAAAAAGTTGTTAAAAGACCTCTCACTTTTCGACGTATACACTGGGGATAAACTCCCTCAAGGTAAAAAGTCATATGCCGTTAGTTTTACACTTCAGGACAATACAAAGACGCTGACAGACAAACAGATAGACAAGATCATGAGCAAGATGAAGTCGGCCTATGAACAAGAATTGGGGGCCGAATTACGATAAGTAAATCACAGAGCCTTAGGTAGGATTACACTATCAATGGTATGAATAATACCATTACACTGATCGGAGTCGGCTATGGTAATCCTGGCTTTATTACCCAATCCGTCTGAGAGGACAATATCTACTCCCTCAATCGAAGCTTTTATCTTTTTCCCATGAACGGTAGTAAAAGTGGCATTTCCATCGCCCTTCACCAGGGCATTCAGGATTTTGGAGGCAGAAAGCGACCCTGCAACCATAAAATAAGTAAGCATTTCCTTGAGTTGCTTGTTGTTCTCAGGGCGCATAAGATGCGCAATTTTTTCGGATGAGAGTTTCTTAAAAGCCCGGTCGGAAGGTGCAAAAATGGTAAACGGTGCATCACCATCAAGAAGGACGTCCAAATCCGTAGCTTTCAAGGCTGAAGTTAGGGTAGTATAATTCCCCGATTCCACGGTAGATGTGTAAATCGTTTTCTTAAAATCGGAATAACCGTCTGTGGCCTGAGCAAATCCCAATGCTGGAAGCAAAAAAATTACCCAAAGCCCCATTGTTAATAAAGGCTTTATTCTCATAGTTAAATCTTTCCGTCGATTCGACGAACGGTATCAAAAGATCGACAATATACATTTTTAGTTTAGTAATTGAATGGCCGGAAATCGACCTTAATCGAAATTAACATAATATTAACATTGGTTGTTCACGGAAAGAGGGTTGCCTGAAGTAGTCTTAATATGTACTTTTGTGAAAATTGCTAAAAGGAAAAGAATGTTATTATCAAGAACGAATATCGAGGAAAAACTATCCCTCGAGATGCGCAGGGATGGAGTTCAGGAGGATCTCATCGAAGCCGTCTACCAATTTCTAAAAGAAGACAACGCCAAAGAAGAGCAAATTCAAAAGCGTCTGGAAGGACAAAGGAAAGGTGTGGAAAATCGCTTTTGCTTCGACCTTCTCGAAACGGACAAAATCTATCATCTGGATCAGATAAAGAAGATCTGCATAGATTACCGCCTGCGTTTTCTCGATTCAAAGTACTTTAAAGGTGAAATTCCTCAGGAAGGGATATCAAAAATAAAGGCACTTGAAAAAGATCATGGGTTTTCCATTGAGGGCTTTAAAATAGTTGCCCCGTCAAAACTATTCCGCTTAGAGGACAAAGACGACCCCTTGTTATTTGCTCCTATAGGAAATGGGTATTACTATTTAATTCATCGTTGGGGAAATGACCTGCATCCACTGAGAAAACTGATGGCCTGGCCGTTTAAAAATATAGTCAACCTCACCATGCTGGTTTTGCTGATTTCTTTTTTTGCCACTCAGTTGGTGCCTGAAGGGCTCTTTTCAAAAAGCAGTTCTCAGGCTGAATTCTGGATCATCTATTTCTTTATGTTCAAGTCCATCGCCTCCGTAGTGATATTTTACGGCTTTGCCTTGGGGAAAAACTTTAATCCAGCGATCTGGAACAGCAAGTATTTTAATGCTTAAATTGTTAATGGATATAAAAAAAAGCATTCCTTCGAATGCTTTTTTTATGCTCAGGAATCATCTAAGCCGGGACGCTGTACATTTTTTCCCTCAACTCCTTGATGCTCTTATCCGACATATAATCATCGAAGCTCAGATAACGATCAATAGTTTGCTTGGGGGTCAGTTCAACTATCCTGTTCGCTACTGTTTGAGCAAATTGGTGATCGTGGGTAGTAAAAAGTACCGTCCCTTTAAAATTCTTAAGCGAATTGTTAAATGCAGTAATACTCTCCAGGTCCAGATGGTTGGTGGGTTCGTCCAGCATCAATACATTGGCTCTGAGTAACATCATCCTGCTCAGCATGCACCTTACCTTCTCTCCCCCTGATAATACGGTGCATTTTTTTAGGGCCTCTTCTCCACTGAACAACATTTTACCGAGAAACCCCCGGAGGTATACTTCTTCCTTTTCCTCTTCGGTTTTAGCCCATTGTCTCAGCCAATCCACCAGGTTAATATTATCTTCAAAAAATGATGAGTTATCGGCAGGCAGGTATGATTGTGTGGTCGTTACCCCCCATTGATATTTTCCCGATTCTGGTTTTTTATTCCCATTGATGATTTCATAAAATGCCGTGGTTGCCCTTGAATCTCTTGAGATGACGGCAACTTTGTCTCCTTTTGCAAGGTTTAAATTGAGTTTGTCAAATAGCAATGCTCCATCCTCGCTCCTGGCCGACATCCCTTCTATGTTAAGGATTTGATCCCCGGCTTCCCGTTCGCGATCAAAGATAATGGCAGGGTATCTTCTTGAAGAAGGCTTGATGTCTTCAATTTTAAGTTTTTCGAGCATCTTTTTCCGGGAGGTTGCCTGCTTGCTCTTGGCTACATTGGCACTAAAGCGCATAATGAACTCCTGTAATTCCTTGGCTTTCTCCTCGGCCTTCTTATTTTGCTGTGCTCTTTGGCGTGCGGCAAGCTGACTACTTTCATACCAGAATGTATAGTTCCCGGAGTAGAGATTGAGTTTTCCAAAATCGATATCCACAATATGCGTACAAACCGCATCCAGGAAGTGACGGTCATGCGATACTACAATGACTGTATTCTCATAATTGGCCAGGAAGTTTTCGAGCCACTCAATGGTTTCATAATCGAGATCATTGGTAGGTTCATCCATTACCAGTACATCAGGAGAACCAAAAAGTGCCTGCGCGAGTAAAACCCTCACCTTCAATTTGGCATCGAGATCAGACATTTCCGTGTAGTGAAATTCCTCGCGTATCCCCAGATTCGATAAAAGGGCCGCGGCGTCACTATCTGCATTCCAGCCGTTCATTTCCTCAAAAGTCACCTGCAACTCCCCTATCCGCTCGGCATTCTCATCGGAATAATCAGCATACAAAGCATCTATTTCCTTTTTTATCTTAAATAATGGTTTATTTCCCATGACTACTGTCTCCAGAACCGTATTCCTGTCATAGGCATTGTGATCCTGTTCCAGGACAGACATGCGCTTTCCGTGTTCCAGGTGTACATGTCCCGAAGTAGGATCGACGCCACCAGACAGGATTTTCAGGAAAGTAGACTTCCCGGCACCGTTAGCGCCGATAACCCCGTAACAGTTTCCCTGAGTAAAGCTTACATTGACTTCATCAAATAAAATTCGTTTGCCGAATTGTACAGACAAGTTAGAAACAGATAACATAGCGATTCTTTAAAATTTTTGCAAAAGTAGTTAAAATATGACCGATGAAACAACAGATATACTTTATCTGCAGCAGATAAAATAGAGTTAAGAATTTTTAACTCCCCCTTAACAAGGCTCACGTTCGGCATTTCTTAGCTTTGCTATGGTTATCAGTAGCCATATATGAAGAGACTTTTACTTCTTTCGACCCTGATTTTTATAACATGGAGTTGCCAGCACAACAAAGGCGACGCCAACCGGGTCATTTTTGCCGGAGAGATTGTTAATCCAACCAGTGATCAGGTGGTCCTCTTTAAGGGAGAACAACCTCTTGATACCGCTTTGCTGGATGAAGATAACCGATTCTCATTTTCCCTCGACTCTGTAGCTGAAGGACTTCATCACTTTGTTCATCGCCCCGAATCACAATATATCTATCTTGAGAATGGCGATAGCCTCCAAATAAGGTTAAATACTTCAGATTTTGACGAATCGCTAGTTTTCTCGGGGAAGGGGGAAGAAATCAACAATTTCATTCTGGAAATGTTCCTGAGCAGGGAAGAAGAGGAAGACCTGGTTCAATCCTTCTACGAACTTGAACCCAAGGATTTCCAGGTGAAGATCGATTCATTGCGCGATTCCAAGCTTGATTTATTTGATCAGATTCAGACAGAATTCAATATATCCCCAAAGGCTTCAGATCTGGCCAAAGCATTTATCGTGTACAGTTCGAATATCTCCATGGAAGCCTATCCATTTTATCACAGAAGAAGAAGTGGAGAAGGTATTATGCACGAACTGCCAGAAACTTTTTATGACTATCGGAAAAATGTCAATTACAATAATGGCGACTACATCTATCTGAGGCCCTATTACAATTTTATGAAGTATCATATGGGGAATCTGGCATTCAATCATTGTAAGAAGCACTGCCCTGAGGATATAGACAAGGCGAGCAGGCAATTGCATTTCAATCAGCATAAATTACACCTCATCGACAGCCTGATCACTCAGAAGGAACTACGCGATAATCTCTTCAGAAGCGTGGCAATTGATTATCTGTTGAAGCATGAGAACGAAGAGAATACTGTAAAATTTATCGAGAGCTTCAAGAAGTTCTCTGAAAACAACGCGCATAACGAAGAAATATACACTTTGTACCAGGGAATTCTCAAGATGCAGCCTTCAAAGGCCTTGCCTTCATTTACGGTTTACTCTTTTGAGGACAAAGAGCTCGACATTTCAGAAATCAAGTCAAAGCAACCAGTAGTTTTTTATTTCTGGTCAGGTTCAGAACCCGGACATTTCCGAAATATCATAAAACGCGTATCAGAGCTAAAAACAGAGTACCCCAATCACCGCTTTGTAGGTCTCAACATGAAAACGGATAAGGCCAACTGGAAAAACATGGTTAAAACGAGTGGTTTGGATCCCTCAGAGCAATTCTGGACAGAAGATTATGACGAAACGGTCCACACCCTCATTGTTTACAATCCCAATAAAGCGATTATTGCTAAAGATGGCAAGATTGTGGATGCTTTCGCCCATATCTTCCGATCTTTCTGATCTGGTACTGCAGAATATCTCCCTACGTTTTAATTCCCTTTTTTATAGTCGGCAAGAAACTTCTCCAACCCAATATCCGTCAAAGGATGCTTTAAAAGCCCTTCTATAGAAGACAAAGGACCGGTCATGACGTCTGCCCCAATTTTTGCACAATCAATTACATGCATAGTATGCCTTATTGATGCTGCCAGTATCTGTGTTGGGAAGGCGTAATTGTCATATATGAGTCTGATTTCCGCAATCAGGTTGAGCCCGTCTGTGGAAATATCATCTAATCGTCCTAAAAAAGGCGATACGTAGGTTGCACCTGCCTTTGCGGCCAATAAAGCTTGTCCCGGAGAAAAAACCAGGGTACAATTGGTTCTGATACCTTTGTCTGCAAAATACTTGAGGGCTTTAACACCATCTCTGATCATTGGTACCTTCACCACGATCTGTTCGTGCAAATCAGCCAGCTCCTCCCCTTCTTTTATCATTCCTTTAAAATCCGTTGCGATCACCTCAGCAGAAACATCCCCACTCACAATATTGCAAATATCGACATAGTGCTTCAGGATGTTGTTTCTCCCGGTTATCCCTTCTTTGGCCATGAGTGAAGGATTGGTGGTAACCCCATCTAAAACGCCCAATTCCTGAGCATCTCTGATCTGGTCTAAATTTGCTGTATCGATAAAGAATTTCATAAGTTCTGATTTTGATTAATTGTGTGAATAGCTGCATTCAAAGGATGCCCTGCAAAACTACAATTTATAATGATTTCGCAGCAGCTTCTCATAAACTTTCCCCGGAAGTATCCTTTTTAAGAATACAGAAAACCGCTGCATGGGGCTCCCTACTTTATAATGAATCTTTGGAGAGGTTTTCCTGATGATCTTATATACTTTTTCCGCAACCTCTATCGGATTCCCTGCCTGATCTACATCTTCATTGATCATATGCAAAGTAGCACCGTATGCATCGTAATAGGGAGATTGTTTTTGAAGGGGGGCGTGATACCTGCCTGCGGCGATATTTGTTTTAAAATCTCCCGGAGCGAGAGTACAAAATCGAATTCCAAATTCTCTGGTCTCCAGCCGAAGTGCTTCTGTGGCGATATCCAGTGCGCCCTTACTGGCAGAATAAATTCCCCGGTAAGGAAGTCCCATTTTTCCCGCTATGGAGGTAATATTAATTACTGTACCTCCCCTTTGTTTCCTCATAACAGGCAGCACTGCCCTGGTCATATTCAAGGGACCAATAAAGTTGGTTTCAAAGGCATGGAGAATAGCCTCATTGGGAGTTTCTTCAATAGGTCCAGTGATTCCTACGCCGGCATTGTTGATAAGAATATCCAGAACACCTTCTTTTTGCAACAGCGTGTCGATAGCATTTTGAATGGTTTCGGGCTTTGTGACATCGAGTTCCAGCAATTCAAAATCCTCAAAATTCTGCTGCTTGCTTAAATTGCGGGTAGTACCATATACGCTGAATCCTTTTTCTTTCAGGTAATTTCCTATGGCCCTCCCTATGCCGGAAGAACCACCAGTTACCAAAACCACTTTGTTATTCATAGGTGTTGCAAAGAAACAAATAATAAGCAGCCAGCCCAAAAACTGTCAGATGTAAGTTGGTCCGACATTGTTCACTACAGGGTACAAAAAAAGGCAAGCTACCTACATCGCACCGCTACGACCGTATACCCTTGCTGCGTTCCCACCCTGGGGGATTCTACAGGAGCTGGTCGTGTAGGACTTGCCTCATGCAAATATACAACCTTTTAATTTTGAGACAATCGTTTTAGAATCTTAAATTAATGGGGTAACTTGCTTTAAAATCTACTCTTGGCTATGAATTTCATTAAGTTCTTCATCCTTAATGGGTTGTTGTTATTTTTTATGAGTTGCGGAGGTGAAAAAGATCCGGCTAAAATGTTTTCCCTCCAGCTAGAAAAGAACGGGAAATCGTATATCGCAACAGACACTATCAGACCTCTTCTTAAAAACAAAAAAGAGCTAGCTGTAGAGGGTCTTACATTTACCCTGGCTGGAAAAGAATTGGAGTCGGTTGACGAAGGTTGGATCCTGAATGCCGAGAAATTAGGAGTACAGAAACTCACCGCGCATTTTCTTTCTGACGGCAAGCCTCTGGAAGTTACCAGAGATATAAAAATCCTGGCTCCTGCAAACCCTCAGCTTTATACTTATACTATTGTAAATGAATTTCCGCACGATATTACCTCCTTTACCCAGGGACTTGAGTTCTATCGTGATACCTTATACGAAAGTACAGGATCAGGAGGTGGGGCAAAATCATATGTTCGCAAGATCAATTATAGGACCGGGGAGGTTCTTCAACAGGTAAACCTTGAACCTCAATACTTCGGAGAAGGAATTACACTTATAAAAGATAGGCTATATCAACTCACGTGGCAGCATAATGTTGGCTTTATTTACGATGCATCGTCTCTGGAACGCCTTGATAAATTTCAATACGGCAAAAGCAGGGAAGGATGGGGATTGTGTAACGATGGGAAGCATCTCTATAAAAGTGATGGCACGGAACGGATCTGGCTGCTTAACCCTGAAACCTTGACAGAGGAAGACCATATTCAGATCGTGACGAATAAATCTATTTTTAACAAGGCCAACGAACTCGAATACGTCAATGGTAAGATCTACGCCAACGTATGGCAGAAAGAGAGTATGATGATCATTGATGCCAACAGCGGAGCAATTGAAGGGGTGGTGAATTTAGGCGGACTCCGGGAAAAGGTGGCTCAGCATCCCAAACTGGATGTGCTGAACGGAATTGCCTATCACCCTGAGCGAAAGACTTTCTTTATCACCGGAAAGAATTGGGATAAACTTTTTGAGATCACCCTCCAAAAAAAAGAATAAGATGATCTTTGAGATGAGCAGAAAAGTTGGGGAGGATGATCTGGACGAACTAGACCACGTTAATAATGTGCGTTATGTACAGTGGATCCAGGATATATCAAAGGCTCATTGGGAATCCAGGGCTCCCGAATCCATGAGGAATAATGTAATCTGGGTGGTGAAGCAGCACACAATTCAGTACAAGAATTCGGCAAAATTGGGAGATACCGTACTTATGCAAACCTATATAGATCATTCGGCCGGGCCTATTTCTATTAGGGTGGTCGAGATGTTTGATAAAGCGACCAATCTTCCCTTGTTGAAGTCTGAGACTCAATGGTGCTTGATAAATAGTAAGACACTAAAACCTATGCGAATTCCTGATGAGATCAGTTCCGTATTTATTCAAAAAGCTAATTCCTGAATCGTGTCGATGCGTTTTTTACTTGTTTCCCTGGTCCTGGTTTGTAGTCTGACCTGGTTTAGCTCCTGCAGGAAGGACTTCGATTATACTCCTAGTAATGGACAATTACAGTTTTCCAAAGACACTGTATTCCTCGATACCGTCTTCAGCAATATAGGAAGCAGTACTTACAGCCTGAAGGTTTACAACCGCTCTAAAGAAGACATTGAAATTCCCAGTATTCGCCTGGCGGAGGGTACTAGTAGCCAGTATCGCCTCAATGTAGACGGGCAGGCAGGCCAGAGTTTTCAGAACATACCTCTTTTTGCCCGAGACAGCCTGTATATCTTTATAGAAACCACCTATGATTTACCCCCTTCCGCCCCCGAAGAATTCCTCTATATAGACCATCTTCTTTTTGATGTGGGCGTAAATGAACAAAGTATTCCTTTGGTGACCCTAATTAAGGAGGCTATTTTTCTCTATCCCTCTACCCTCTCGGATGGAAGCGAAGAGACCTTGTTGCTGGGACTTGATGAGGAGGGCAATGAACTGAGGATTGAAGGTTTTGTCCTGGAGGATGATGAACTCGATTTTACTGCAGACCTACCCTATGTGATCTATGGGTATGCCGCCGTTGGTGCTGATAAAGTACTCACAATGGCCGCAGGAACAAGGGTATTTTTTCATGAAAATTCCGGGATTCTCGTGGGAACCGGAGGCAGTATCCGAATTAATGGAGCGCTAAGTGAAGATCCTGAGCTTCTCGAAAATGAAGTGATCTTTGAGGGAGACCGACTGGAACCTGAGTTTGCGGAAGTGCCGGGGCAATGGGGCACGTTGTGGCTGGCACCAGGGAGCATCGATAATCAAATAGCCAATCTTACTGTGAGAAATGCGACCGTTGGAATTCTTGTAGAAGGAAATCCTCAGGCCTCCCCATTCACCCTGGACATCAGCAATTCTCAGGTCTATAATTCCTCAGTCGTAAACCTTTGGGGAAGGAATACATCTATCAACGGGGAAAACCTTGTCTTGGGCAATGCCGGGACACATAGCCTGCTCTGCCAGAAGGGCGGGACCTACAATTTCCTACACTCCACCATTGCCAATTACTGGAGCAATGGTTTCCGGACAGGAACGGCCCTGAGAATAACGTCCTTTGAAACCGATGAGGCCGGCAATCAGACCGGATCAGATCTGAATCAGGCTAATTTTCTAAATTGTATTGTAGATGGTAATACTGCCAGGGAACTCAGCTTAGATATATTGGCGGGGTTCGATTTTAATTTCTTTTTCTCTCATACCCTATTGAAATTTACAGACAGCGGAGGGCAGTTTACAAATGACCCGCTTTATGATTTTTCCAATACAACCCTGTACAACAGTCTGTTTCTAAATACCGACCCTGAATTTACCGATGCCTTCAGGAATAACTTCACCCTTGAACCGACCTCCGAGGCTCTTGGAAAAGGGGATCTGAATACTGCCCTTTTAGTACCCCGGGATCTACTCGGAAAGGACAGGACAGAAGACCCTGCGCTCGGGGCTTATCAAAAGTGAAATGATATGAATTTCAGCTATTTATTCTAGTTTGTAGGAATATTCTTTCTTTTTAATTGATTTTCAGTATATTAGCTACTAAAACCATAATTATTCTACGGGAAAACTATAGACCTTTCTCAAGAAGGTTTGCTAATTTTCCCACAATCAAATGTCTATGGAGTATCGATACACCATAATTGATGCAGACGCCACTTCCAATTTGCAATTACAGCATTATCTGGAAGACCATGGTGACTTTATCTGTGTGGATCGATCTAGGGACAGCAGGGAAGGTATCAATTCCATCTTAAAGAATCTTCCGGATCTTGTATTTATCAATCTGAATGACCTGGCCATGGACTACTTCCTCATGGTCTCTGAATTACACCAGTATATGAATGAGCTACCCCTGATTATTGGGATAGCAAAGAGTAAGGAATATGCTTACCATGCCATTAAAAATGGTTTTTTCGATTACTGGCTGATGCCCTATAATGAACTAGATATAAGAAAGACGCTCCTCAGGCTAAAAAAACAGCATCCTAAAGAAGTGAGTTCTCACACTATTTGCCTGAAGTCGTATAAGGATTTCCATTATCTCGACACAGACGAGATCCTCTATTTGCAGGCCGATAATAATGCAACCGACTTTATTATGAAGGACGGGAGTGTAATCAGTGCATTTAAAACACTCAAAACTTTTGAGCGTTCCTTACCCAAAAACTTTATCCGTATTCATCAGAGTTATATCCTTAACATGGACTACGTTTCCAGGATCAATTACGGCAAAAGCATCTGTTCTCTAAAGTCAGGAAAAAAGCAGTTGCCTTTCTCCAAGACGTATAAGGAGAATATCGACGGCCTGAAAAAGGTATTGTCTAAAAACGCCATCTCCACCCTCAAATAATAAAATTCTTACAAAAACCCCTCATACCCTCACAGACACCGGGGGAATACTAAAACTTTTGTTTTAGGGCAATAAACTATTGCACTGGCGAATAGTTTAGTTGAAAATTAAACCTCTAAAACAAAACTCCGATGAAAAAATTAGCATGTATTTTTGCAATAGCCCTTTTTAGCGTATCTATGATTTCCTGTACTAACGACACTGCTGAAGATCAAAGTCTTTATGAAACTCAGGCAACGGATGGGAATACTGATACCGATACCGGTAGAGACGGATAGAACTCTAACACTTACAATTTATGGAGTCTTACAATTTGTAAGACTCCTTTTTTTTATCTTGCCATGAAATTGTTCCTGCTTCAATATGCGACTTTTCTTAAAAGCAATAGTTATTCTCCTGTCATTTGGTCTTTTTTCCTGCAATCAGGAGAAGACCAAGTCGGGAAAGTTTGATAATACTGTTGCTGAAGATCGGATAACTGTTTTGATCGAAAAAGCGAAGTCGTCAAACACATCAACAAGCATTCGTGACTCAATATTAAAGGCAGTTTATGATGAAGTTCAGAATATGCCTGAAGATACCGTAAAAGGGAAATATCTTTCACAACTTTCATTAGCCTATTACAAGTTAAAAGATTCTATCAATTTTAAAAAGATGAACTCTATTGCGATTCGTTATGCAACAGAGACAAAGGATTCCCTGCGTTTAGCTGAAGGCTATTGGGACAGGGGAGCTTACTATAACTGGCCTTCAGTAGCCAAACGCGATAGCGCTTTTTACTATTTTAATGCTACTTTGAAAATTTATAGAGATCTAGAGGAAGATGTAAATGCCGCCCAGATATTAAGATCTATTGCTTCTGTTCAAACAGCCATACATGACAACACAGGGGCTATAGCCACACTTGTTGAATCAATAGAATTACTAAAGCCAACAAATAATAATGAAAGGCTATATGCAGCCTATAATACTTTAGGGATCGCTGAAGGAGCTCTCAATAAATACGATGATGCTATTAAACACTATACCTTAGCGGCCGAATACCTCTCAAAAACAGATTTAGATCCAATAAACAAATCTTCCCTAAATAATAATCTAGGTTTAGTTTATTTCGACTCAGGTGATTTTGAAAAAGCCAAAAGTGCCTTTCAGAATGCCCTGAACACAGATAGCCTTCTATTAAAAAGTCCCAATTCATATGCCCGTGTCTTGGGCAATATTGCCATAACAAACTTGGAATTGGGTGAAACCGCCACTGTGGAAAACGACCTGTACAGGGCTCTGCATATACGCGATAGTATAGGGGACATGGAAGGGCTATCCCTAAACTATTATCATTTAGCCCAATACTTTCAGAAAATGGGAAACCTCCCTGATGCCTTTACCTATGCCACCAACGCCAGGGACCTCGCTAGGGAAATTGATAACAACCTCAGGTACCTTGAGACGCTGCTGCTGCTAGCTGAGCTCGATCCCGAAAATGCTGTAGCATACCAAAAGGAATACATTGCCTTACATGACAGCATGCAAGACGAGGAACGCAATATACGTGACAAATTTGGGCTTATCAGATATGAAACCGCTGAAACTGAAGCAGAAAACATACAACTCTCCAGACAACGTCTGATATGGATTGGTATTTCAGTAGGAGTTGGACTGCTGGCCATCGCCCTTTTTATCATTGTGGATCAGCGCGTTAAAAACCAGCGCCTCAGGTTCCAGCAACAACAACAGGAGGCGAACCAGGAGATCTTTAACCTTATGCTGGCACAAAAACAAAAGCTGGAAGAAGGAAAGCAAACAGAACAAAAACGTATCTCAGAAGAGTTACACGACGGTATTCTGGGGGAAATGAACGGAGTGCGAATGATCCTCCTTGGGCTTAACAAAAAGATAGATGACTCAGCCGTTGCCCTCAGGGAACAGGCCATCGAAAAACTTAAGGAAGTACAGGAAGAGATCAGGGCTATCTCCCACGAACTTAACGATGCCTCCTATCAGAAATTCAACAATTTTATCAGCTCCATCGAAGACCTTCTTAAGAGCAGCTGTGAAACGGCAGGGATTGATTATCATTTTACTTATGATCAGGATCTCGACTGGGATAATTTGGAGGGGATCACAAAAATTAATGTTTATCGGATATTACAGGAAAGCCTTCAAAATTGTATAAAGCACGCCGATGCCTCTACAGTATATGTATCTTTCGAGATCAATGATTCTGATATGGTAATTACCATCCAGGATAACGGGCGTGGTTTTGATGCCGCAAAAGGCAAAAAAGGGATTGGACACAAAAATATTAAATCGCGTGTAAACAAGATTAAAGGCAAATGGTATCTGAAAAGTGCATTGGGCATCGGAACTACTGTTTTGGTGGAAATCCCACTGGAGCACATTTCGCCGGAAGCAAAAAAAGAAATATCTTTACCTAAGGACCTGCAGGAAGCATAAAATGAAGCGGTTATGAAAAAGGTTAGAATCTTAGCAGTTGACGATCATGAAATGACCACTCTGGGATATAAATTTATTCTGGAAGACACTGACTTTGATGGATTCAAAGTCCAGATGGATACAGCTAAATCCTTCGAAGAAGCCACAAAGCGAATTGAAGAAGCTGCCAGTGGGATTCCTTATGACATACTCCTATTAGATATTCAGCTCTCCAACCCTACAGACGGTCCGGCCAAGACAGGTGAAGACCTGGGTGTATTTGCCCGCAAGGTTTCTCCTAACTCGAAGATTGTTTTTATGTCTTCATTCAGTGACAATTATCGCATCAACAGTATCATGCAGGCCGTTGATCCCGAAGGGTATATGGTAAAAACAGAAATAGACCAAAAATCCCTTCAGGCCATGGTGAACACAGTTCTGAATTCACCTCCCTACTACACCCAAAAAGCGCTGGTAGCCATTCGTAAAAAAATGGCTCAGGATATATCCCTGGATGAAAACGATAAAAAAATCCTCTACCATTTGTCCATAGGAACCAAAACCAAGGATATGGTAAAATTTATTTCACTCTCATTACCCGGCATAGAAAACCGAAAAAGACAACTCAAGTCGCTTTTCGGTGTTGAAAAACAGAATGATCAGGCTCTTATTACCGCTTCCAGAAACAGAGGATTCATCTAAAAACTCTTGATCTTCAATATTTTATCTAAAGCAATTCGTATAGAAACTTCACTTTTATATAAAAACCATATAAATTCTATGGTTTTTATATAGTGTACTACTAGCATTTAACATTAATTTTACATTAGGGTTTAAAAAAAGTAGTTGCTATGCCCCACAGACAAAGGAATACAAAGTTGTATTTCTCTTCATGTAATGAAGGGAAGAAGGAGGTTCTTGGCCTGACTTCCCTTAAAAATCGACTCGAAAAGGACTATTTTTCCAATATTGAAATCAGTAACTCTACTGTTTGTTGCGAAGAAAATAACCTGGTCATAGAATTGTTCTGTCCTTTAAATCTGCATGAAGTTTTATTTCATATCCAGCAAGGTACCTGGGGTTCCCACGGACCTAATTGGGTAAATAACGGGCTCACCCTGTTGAATCTTCATATGAAGGAAATAAGGGCACTAAACGGAACCTTTATCGATGTAGAAGAGCTATCCTTCCAATTAAATGATTGTTCTATAGTAATTAAAAAAATCGCCCCTGAAAGCGTTGAACACCAATTAGATACTATCCTTAGTGTATTGGCTGAGAACTATGTCTACCTTACACGACATATGTCTATGACCCCAATGGAAATCTTTATCCCGGTTTACGAGGAAGTTGAATCGGACAATGCTATGCTCCGTTTTGTAGGGCCTAATCAGATCGACGAAAAGGGCTATTACAATTACTGGGGTCTCTACTTTGAATCGGATGAAGAAGCCCTTATCTACGATCTGAAAAGTAAAAATATTATTCGGGGCGACCTAAACCTGCTCAATCAGTAAAGAACTGAACAAGGGCCTTTTCCTCATCATCGCATTTACATTTTCCTTCACTCTGGAGATAACATCGTCATTTTCCGGATTGCTGAGAACTTCGTCGATAAAGGAAACAATAATACCCATATCGTCTTCCTTCAGTCCCCTCGTAGTAATCGCTGCGGTACCAAACCTGATCCCGGAAGTGACAAAAGGCGATTTGTCATCGAATGGGACCATATTTTTATTTGCCGTGATATCGGCCTGCACCAATACTTTTTCCGCGTCTTTTCCGGTAATCACCTTATTTCGTAAATCGATGAGCATTACGTGATTGTCTGTACCTCCGGAAATGATCTTGTAATCTCTTGCGACAAAAGCAGCTGCCATAGCGGCTGCATTTTTTTTCACCTGAATCATATAATGGAGGAATTCTTCTGTCAGGGCTTCCCCAAAGGCGATGGCTTTTGCGGCTATAATGTGCTCTAATGGTCCTCCCTGGTTACCGGGAAATACCGCCAGGTCTATGAGGGAAGACATTTTTCTCAGATTTCCGTTTTTTAACCTGATGCCAAAAGGATTATCAAAATCCTGCCCCATCAGGATGAGTCCGCCTCTCGGACCCCTTAAGGTTTTATGAGTAGTAGTGGTCACAAAATGACAATGAGGAATCGGGTCGTTGAGGATTCCTTTGGCAATTAAACCAGCAGGATGAGCAATATCAGCCAATAAAAGGGCATCTACGCTATCTGCTATTTCCCTGAATCTTTTAAAATCCATGTCCCTGGAATAAGCCGAAGCTCCGGCTATTATAAGCTTTGGCTTTTCTTGGTATGCGATTTCCTGAATTTTATCGTAATTGAGCATCCCGGTTTCTTCCTCCACTCCATAAAAAGTTGCCCTGTATAATTTTCCTGAAAAATTAACCGGTGAACCATGGGTAAGGTGGCCTCCGTGAGAGAGATCAAAACCAAGGATGGTATCTCCGGGCTGAAGACATGCCTGGAATACCGCGGCATTGGCCTGTGATCCCGAATGTGGTTGAACGTTGGCATAAACCGCACCAAAAAGCTCCTTGGCCCTTTCTATGGCAATAGTCTCTACCTGGTCAACAATCTCACAGCCTCCGTAATATCGCTTTCCCGGGTAACCCTCGGCATATTTATTGGTCAAGACCGAACCGGCTGCCTCCATTACCTGCGGACTTGTAAAATTCTCTGATGCTATGAGCTCAATTCCATTGATCTGCCGCTCTTTTTCTGCAGCAATCAGTTCAAAAATTTGTGTATCCCTTTTCATTCCGGCTATTTTCATTCTATTGAGGCGTAAAAGTACAAATTGCAGGGCTTTAATGTCTAGAAAATAATATATTTGATCAGGATTTTATCAAACAGCAATTAACAATTTCTACATGCCTCTAAAAGCTAATAACCCATCCCTTTCGTCCTGGTTGCCGGTACCCGCCAATTCAGACTTCCCGATTCAGAATATTCCTTTTGGCGTATTCCTTACCAGGGATGATGTCATTACTATAGGTACGCGTATCGGAGACCACGCCATCGACCTGGGAGCCCTGCATCAACTGGGCTATTTTAAAGATATTCCCTTAACCGATGATATCTTTCTACAGGACACCCTGAATGATTTTATATCAGATGGGAAAAAAACTTGGCGTTTGGTGCGAAACAGGATAAGTGAAATCTTTGAAAGTGCGAATCAAGAGCTGCAGAAGAATAAAGATCATCAGAAGATCGTCCTTTTTACCATGGATGAAATCGAGATGCAATTACCCGTTCATATCGGGGATTACACTGATTTCTATTCCAGCAAGGAACACGCTACCAATGTAGGGAAGATGTTCAGGGATCCGGAGAATGCATTATTGCCCAATTGGTTGCATCTCCCTGTAGGCTATCACGGGAGAAGCTCAACTATTATCCCAAGCGGAACACCTATCCGCAGGCCCAATGGACAAACACTGCCCAAAGGCGCTGAAAAACCTGTATTTGGTCCCTCGCGATTGCTCGACTTTGAATTGGAGATGGCGTTTATCACTACTGATGCCAATGCTATGGGTGAGCCCATTTCAGTTGAGGAAGCTGAAGAATATATCTTTGGCCTGGTCTTATTTAACGATTGGAGCGCACGAGATCTGCAAAAATGGGAGTATGTACCCCTCGGACCTTTCCTTGGAAAGAATTTTGCCTCTTCCATTTCCCCCTGGATTGTAACCCTCGACGCATTGGAACCCTTCAGGGTAGCAAGTCCTGAGCAGGATCCAAAACCCCTTCCCTACCTTCGCCAAAAAGGCGACAAAAGTTTTGATATCAAACTGGAAGTGGGACTCAAAACCGAGGACGGATCGGTCACTAACCTGTGTAAGACAAATTTCAAGTATATGTACTGGAGCATGGCCCAGCAGCTTGCACATCATACAGTTAATGGCTGTAAGGTCAATAGTGGGGATATGATGGGAAGTGGGACAATTTCTGGGCCTACCCCTGATTCTTTTGGATCTATGCTGGAACTTTCCTGGCAGGGAACCAGGGAAATTAAACTTACCGACGGCAGCACCCGAAAATTCCTGAAAGACCACGACAGCGTTATTATGAAAGGGTATTGTTCCAAAGAGGGAGTGCGAATTGGATTTGGAGAAGTTTCCACAAAAATAGTTCCTGCTCTCGACCTCTAAGTCGCAGTATTTATTAATTCCATTTAGGTATTTCATCGAAACTATACGATAAATCGACCTTTTTCGTTATGATTTTGGAATATTTTGGCATGGCTCTTGGATATGCCAGTAAAACCAGAAAACGTAACGTCATGAAAAAAGCACTACTTTTTATTTCAACATTCATGTTTTTATTAGCCTGTGGAGGTGTAAAAAAAACACAGGAAGCCATCAATACGGGGAATTATCAGCAAGCCATAAACAGGGCTTTGAGAAATCTGGCTGATAACAAGGATAAAAAAGGGAATCAGCCTTATATTATAATCCTTGAAGAAGCTTTCGCGAAGAACATGGAGAGAGAACTTCAGAATATTGCTTTCCTGGAAAAGGATGGAAATCCGGCAAATCTCGAAGCAATTTACAAAGGCTATTCCCAGTTAAGGGAAATTCAAAATCGAATTACCCCCCTGCTCCCGCTCTATGTGCGTGATGAGAACAGAAATGCGCAATTCGATTTTCAAAATTTCGATGAGGATATCATTGATTCCAAAGACAGGCTTTCAGAATATTTATATGAGAATGCCCTCTCCCTCTTCAAAAATGCCACTAACAAAACTGATTACAGGCGAGCTTATGAGGATTTCAGGTATTTGGATGAGATCAATCCCGGATTTGCCGATACAAAAGATCAGATGGAAATGGCCTATCAAAAAGGGCTCGATTACGTAAAAGTAAAAATGATCAACGATACCCAGGTAGTTATTCCAGGACGATTGGAGGAAGAATTATTGAATTTCAATACTTATGGTCTGGATAATCTATGGACGCAATATCACAATAATCCGTTGGAAAACATTAAGTATGATTATGAAATGCAGGTTGCCTTCAGGGAAATCAATATTTCCCCTGAACAGGTAAATGAAAAGCAATTCATAAAGGAAAAACAAGTTGTTGACGGATATAAGTATCTGGAGGATGAAAACGGAAACCTCGTAAAGGATAGTCTTGGGAATGAGATAAAGGTAGATAACTACCGAACCGTTAGCTGTAATTATTATCAATTTACTCAGCAAAAAATGGCTCAGGTTACAGGCCTTGTAAGTTTTGTGGACCTTCATACCAAGCAACAGCTCAATACCTATCCATTGTCTAGTGAGTTCCTGTTCCAGCATGTGTATGCAAATTACAATGGAGACAAAAGAGCTCTCGACAACGAATTAGTTGCGCTCTTAAATCTGGGGGCGGTTCCCTTCCCCTCTAATGAACAGATGGTCTACGATGCAGGTGAAGACCTCAAAGCACGACTCAAAGAGATTGTCGTGAGACATCGCTTCAACTAAATAATAACCCGGAGATCACACTCCGGGTTTTTTTATACATAATCCGAAACTGAAATTCCGTTAATACTCCCATGGGAAGCGTGCCTGATCACATCGCCGTTTTTGATGATCAACAACTGGGGAGATTCGTGTCTTACGCCAAATTGCTGAGCAATTACCGAAGATAGTTCCCTGTTGTACTGGACATGTAAAAGATGAAGTTCGGCCTGTGAGATTTCCAGGGGATAGTTTGCCTCAAACGAGCGCTTTACCATCCCACTGATTCCACAACTCGTGGAATTCTTAAAAATGATCTGTAACCGCTCCTCAGATTGGGCAATGAGCTCCTCCAGCTGAGACTCCGTTTCAAGGAGATTCCATTTGGGATTATTTAACTGCCCTGCTTCACTCTCATCTCCTCCTTTGAACCAATTAAATACACCCATACACTTATAATTTTTACGCCCCGACTTCTTTTTTATCTGACTTATTGTCTTGAAAACGTGGGGTTTGTAAGACATTTTGTCTGGTCTTATACAATGGTAAGATTGTTGACCTATAGCTGGCAAAAGTAGACATTAGAACTAAAAACACATAACGAGAATGAATATTAACAATTTCACTATAAAGTCGCAGGAAGTCATTCAACTGGCCCAGCAAATGGCCCAGGAGATGCAGCATCCTCAGATTCAGAACGAACACCTGTTTAAGGCATTGTCTGAGACAGATGAGAACGTCTTACCTTTTATTTTAAAGAAACTCAATGTAAACCTGCCACTGGTGCAACAGGTTGTAACTAAAGAGCTGGAGAGTATTCCCAATGTAACAGGAGGAGAATTACAATTTTCAAAGGAAGCAGGTAAAACCCTGACCGAGGCCAATATCGTCGCCAAAAACATGAAAGATGATTTCGTGTCGCTGGAGCATATCCTGCTAGCCATATTTAAATCGAAAAGTAAAATTGCCCGCATCCTCAAAGATCAGGGGGTTGCAGAAAAAGACCTGCTCGCGGCCATCAATGAATTGCGAAAAGGAGCAAAAGTGACTTCTCAAAGTGCAGAGGACACCTATAATGCCCTAAATAAATATTCTAGAAACCTCAATGAACTAGCAGACAGCGGTAAGCTCGATCCGGTTATTGGAAGGGATGAAGAAATAAGGAGGGTGCTACAGATCCTCTCCAGGCGTACCAAGAACAATCCTATGTTGGTTGGAGAACCCGGAACGGGAAAAACGGCCATTGCCGAAGGTCTTGCCCATAGGATTATCCAGGGCGATGTACCCGAGAATCTGAGGGAAAAAGTGATTTTTTCTCTGGATATGGGAGCACTTATTGCGGGAGCAAAATACAAAGGGGAATTTGAGGAACGCCTTAAATCGGTGATTAAAGAAGTAACTCAGAGCGATGGCGATATTGTTTTATTTATCGATGAGATTCATACCCTTGTGGGTGCCGGTGGCGGTCAGGGCGCGATGGATGCGGCCAACATTCTGAAACCTGCCCTGGCCAGAGGAGAATTAAGAGCCATTGGAGCCACTACCCTTGATGAATATCAAAAATATTTTGAAAAGGATAAAGCCCTGGAGCGAAGGTTCCAGAAAGTAGTGGTTGACGAACCTGATACAGAGAGCGCTATCTCAATTCTCCGGGGAATAAAGGAGAAATACGAAGCACATCATAAGGTGAGAATCAAAGATGAGGCAGTGATCGCTGCAGTGGAGCTTTCTCAGCGCTATATCACAGATCGATTTCTTCCTGATAAGGCCATCGACCTGATGGATGAGGCGGCTTCCAAACTGAGAATGGAAATCAACAGTAAACCCGAGGATCTCGACGTACTCGACAGGAAGATCATGCAACTGGAGATCGAGATTGAAGCGATCAAGCGGGAAGAAGATCATGCAAAACTTAAAGCCCTCAACGTAGATCTCGCCAATTTAAAAGAAGAACGCAATGAGATCTTTGCGAAATGGGAAAGTGAAAAATCGGTTATCGATGCCATACAGAAAACCAAAGTGGCTATTGAGGAATACAAATTGGAAGCCGAACGCGCCGAACGAAACGGAGATTACGGTCTTGTCGCCGAGTTGCGTTATGGTAAAATAAAAGAAGCCCAGGAAAAACTCGAGAAACTACAGCAGGAACTGGAACAGGCCCAGAAAGGTGGCACATTGATAAAAGAAGAGGTGACCAATGAAGATATTGCGGAAGTAGTTGCCAAATGGACAGGCATACCTGTAACTAAAATGCTACAGAGCGAGCGGGAGAAACTCTTAAATCTTGAAAAAGTCCTGCACAAGCGAGTTGTGGGGCAGGAAGAGGCCATTGAAGCAGTTTCAGATGCTATCCGAAGGAGTCGGGCCGGTTTGCAGGACGCCAAAAAGCCAATCGGATCCTTCCTCTTCCTTGGAACAACCGGAGTGGGAAAAACTGAACTCGCGAAGACACTTGCAGATTACCTGTTTGACGATGAGAATGCAATGACACGGATCGATATGAGTGAATATCAGGAGAGGCATTCGGTGAGCAGATTGGTAGGTGCTCCTCCGGGATATGTTGGATACGACGAAGGAGGTCAGCTCACGGAAGCCGTAAGAAGGCGCCCGTATTCGGTTGTTTTGCTTGATGAAATTGAAAAAGCGCACCCCGACACCTTTAATATCCTTCTCCAGGTATTGGATGAAGGCCGACTCACAGATAACAAAGGAAGGGTAGCCGATTTCAAAAATACCATCATCATCATGACAAGTAACATGGGCGGGCATATCATTCAGGACACCTTTGAGAATCTCAAGGACCTGCAGAGCGCAACAGAAGCTGCCAAAATTGAAGTCATGGCCCTTTTAAAGCAGAATATCAGACCTGAATTCCTGAATCGGATCGATGACATCATCATGTTTACTCCACTCAGCAAAGAGAATATTGTAGATATTGTGCGCCTACAACTGGAGCATCTCAGAAAAATGGTTGCTAAGCAACACATTACCATAGATGCCACAGAAGAAGCCATCGCATACCTTGCAGAAAAGGGATATAATCCACAGTACGGGGCGCGACCTATAAAACGAACTATTCAAAAGGAAGTACTTAATAATTTATCCAAAGAATTGTTGAGCGGTGCTATCACTGCAGAAAGTATTATCCTGATAGATTCATTCGACGATGGACTGGTTTTCAGAAACCAATCTGAATTGGTGGAATAACTTTAAATAGGTAGAAATTAAATATAGCCGGGGACTCTGATTCTCCGGCTATTTTTTTCACAGGATTGTACACTCCACAGGACTTAGTTTTTTATATTCGTAAAAAATTGATCCTTAATGACCTCCAAAGCCGAACGCACCACCGCCTTTATCATAGAAAAAGTGGCCCCCGTTTTTAACAAACAGGGATATATCGGCACCAGTATGAGTGATCTTACTGAGGTTACCGGACTAACCAAAGGCGCTATATACGGGAATTTTGAGAACAAGGAGTCGCTTGCTCTTGCCGCATTTGAGCACCTTAGTTCAAAATTGCTTGCAGCCATCGATGATCGATTAACGGGAGGAGGGCATACACTTGATATCCTTTTCCGGCTTACCGATTTTTACAGGCATTACGATGAGTTTACTGCGCCAATGGGAGGCTGTCCAATACTCAATGTCGGGGTTGATGCACAGTACAACAATCGTCATCTACTAGGCGCAGCACGTGAAACCTTAAGGACCATTGAAGGGAAAATTGCCCTGGTACTGGAAAATGGGGTGAATAAAGGAGAGATTAAACTCCCTGTTCCTCCTTTGCAGTTTGCCAAACAGATGTTTACAATGATTCAGGGAGCGATTTCCATGGCAACCATTTCAGGAGACCGAAAATACCTTCTCAATACAATAGCATACCTGGAAGTCCTGATGAAAAGAGAAATGAACATCTGATACTACTTTCCTTTCACTCTGAAAATCCAGATAGTATCTGTATATTTTCCATCAAACTTACTATCTCTGGCTTTTCTTGCCTCACCCATCGTATTGTAACGCTCGAGATAGACATAGTTTAGTTTCCTCTGTGTCCTGTAAAAAGATTTAGGTTCTAATCCCATTTTCTTCAAGGTCTCCATAAATCTGTTGTAATAACGCTGGGTCCCAAAAACATTGACGATCAAATAATATCCGGGCCGGATATCCTCGGTAAGCACCGCCTCTTCAAATCGCTCTCCCTTAGCAGGTTCAGCTTCTTTCTTTTGCTGAACAGCATCCCTTTCAGCAACTGCCGCAAGGGAATCTTTCTTCTTTTGAATCTCTGCCTGGATCCTCAATCGCTCTTTTTCTTCAGCCATACGCCTCGCCACAACGAGCGAATCTTGCTTGCGGGCCACCTCTGCAAGGGAGTCCTGCGCTTGTTTTTTTGCAGCCACTACAAGGGAGTCCTGTTCTTGTTTTTCCGCAGCCGCCGCCAGGGAATCCTGTTCTTGTTTTTCCGCAGCCACCGCCAGGGAATCCTGTTCTCGTTTTTTCGCAGCCGCTGCCAGGGCCTTGCGTTCCTTTCGGCTGAGTTTCTTTTCCTTTGGTGCCTCCGGCATCTCTTCTACTAGATCCTCCTCTTCTACTTCAAATCCCACAATCTTCCTTCTGGGGTCGGGAAGGGCAAACTGATATGAGCTTACAATTTCGAATGTAGGGTCTTTTCCATCGAGCTCAGCGCTGTTACCAATTTCCACCAATGCTCCTATGGAGAACTTTTTAAAGAAAGTACCCCCGATCCCGCCAGAGAATCCATAAAAATTATGATATCCCCCCTGTACCCAAATTCGGTCAGTCGCAAATAAAGTATTTAAACCGTATTGGGTATCCATTGAAGGTAAAGACTTGACAAAGAACATAGGTCGGATAAACGCATTTTCAAGCATCCCACTGCCGTCAACAGGGAAAGAGTAACTGGCTGAACCAAGAAATATGTTGTCAGCATTACCTTTGTTATTCTCACCTTCCGATATATTATATTCAAACACGTTTTCAGCCATAAACCCCAGAATGAGATTTTTGTAGGCCAGGCGTATTCCCGGAGCGGCCTGGAGAACAAAGCTTGGGTCATTATTCAGAAAAGGAAGACCTATACCCGGATTCTGTTGAAAACGGTCGTCTGCCAGTTCCTGCTGATAGCCAAAAAGGTTTATACCCATAGCCAGAAAAATCTCGGGTGCAATTTCAAAGTCGTATGCGTAGTTCAAAACAGCTCCTGTCTGAAGGAAAACTCCTGTGTTCTGCTGAATAAACCCTATTCCACCTGAAGAACTTGGATTTAATTTATGGGTGTAATTAGCAAAAAGCGTTGTCGGATCAGCATCAGGTTGCTGCCACTGCCATCGGCTCCAAATAGAGAATGACTGTGGATTATTGCGTTCCAGAGAAAATACGGGATTAAAAAGACTGCTATTGTATTGGTTTAAATTGTGTTGCCTGAAATCGTCAGGAAGATCAATTATCTGTGCCTTTACCTGGGTAGCAAGCAACAAACAAAAGAAAATATAAAGTGGTTTTGGCATAGAAAGGTCGATTCAAGGAATTTTCATACTATTTTTACAAAAGTAAAGTTACATAATAGTAGCCAACCCAAAAGATAAAATTCTATCGCATATGAAAACCAGAATCATCACCCTCTGTTTGATAATCCTTGGAACCCTTTTTGGCTGTAAAGAGGAATCCCAGCCTATTAATACTGAAATTGGACCCGAAGTAACAACCTACTATTTTATCAGACACGCAGAAAAGGACAGAACTGATCCCGAAAACAGGGATCCTGAACTCAATCAGAAAGGCCTCGGAAGGGCCATGCATTGGGCGGAGATCCTTAATGATGCCAATATCAATGCGATCTATACCACCGATTATCGCAGAACCACCATGACGGCTGCCCCTGCAGAAGTGAAATACGACCTGGTCCGTCAGTATTATGACTCATCAATGATAGATATCGCGGCCTTTAAGGCAGATAACCTCGGAAATAACGTGTTAGTCGTCGGCCATAGCAATACCACCCCGGATTTTGTCAATAAAATGATTGGGGAGGAAAAATACCCACCTATGGATGACTCAGACAACGGCAGCCTCTTTATTGTTCAACAAATAGGAGACATGACCACCGATGTCCGACTTAACTTTAATTGTAATTGTCCCGACTAACCCGAACGTCTTGGAGTTTGATATCTGAAAGCAGCTCAAGCCGATCTTCTAGAAAGAGATCATCCAATTCCATGATATCTGCGTCCTCTTTGGGTTTGTAGTTACGATAATCCACAAAGCGAATGCCATTCACATAGCGTTGGTTATAAGCTTCCCGGAAGCGAAGTCCGCCCCCATCCACATGGAACTCATAGGCGAGATAATCAGGAGTAAAAGTTTCTTTGTCAATCCAGTATAAATAAACGTCTTCAAAATCTTCCCCACCCCCTTGTTGATCGAAGGTTACCTTAATTTTGTGATACACCTTATCTCCAATTTTTTTTTCACCTATCCATTCCTTATTCACTGCAGCATCATTCAAACCGTAAGGCAAATAGGCAAAATAATGAACTGAATTTATGGAATTACTATACACATTGGCCATGCTATCAGAAACGCGGATGGTATTTCCTTCTAATGTCCTGCTGAAATCATTCCCTGTTCTTATGTCTGAAAGCAAGCCTGAATCGGTTTGTTTGATGCGCTTCATTACCTTCTTTCCCGCTTTTCTCTCAAGCACATACTCCACGTCACGAAAACTGAATGAGAATTCGCTTTGCTCGTAAAGATCCCCTCCGGCAACCTGAATGGCCTTGTCTACAATTTCCTGAGTAGTGACTGACTTATCAGTATTCCTGCAACTGCTAAAGAGCATTACGACAAACATTCCCAGAAGAGCTGATCTGATCAAAATAAATCTTTCCATTATACAAAGAAACAGGGATTATTCCATTAAACGAACCCTGCACTGAAGGAATTGTTCTTATTTTTGTCCTGCCATGCAGAAGAAAATCAATATTAAGAATAAAAAGGCGCGTTTCGAGTATGAATTACTCGAGACACATATCGCCGGTATCGTCCTGGCCGGTACTGAAATCAAATCCCTTCGGCTGGGCAAAGCCTCCATTACAGAGAGCTTCTGTGAATTCAATGAAGCTGGAGAATTATTCGTGATCAATATGCAAATTGATGAATATTCACATGCCACTCATTTCAACCATCAGCCCAAGGCTTCCCGAAAACTTTTGCTCAATAAAAATGAATTAAAGAAATTACACAAAGAGGTGAAAGCAACCGGCCTTACTATAATTCCTCTTTCCCTTTTTATCAACGACAGAGGCCTGGCAAAAATGAAGATCGCCCTGGCTAGAGGAAAAAAACTGTACGACAAACGGGAGTCTATAAAAGACAGGGAATCTAAAGTACGTCTGGACAGAATTAAAAAGAGTTTTAATAATTAAGCAAAAGAAGATTTTTAGTTTTTATCCTCCAGTAAAGGGACAAACCGGAAGTTTCCAAACGCTTCACGCTCAAATTCCGTCTCTGATTTGCGGGTGATCCGCATCATTACCTGGTCGTCCTCCCCAACGGGAATTACCATTTTACCCCCGATTTTGAGTTGTGACAACAATTTCCTGGGCACTTCAGGAGCCCCGGCTGTAACGATAATCCTGTCGAAAGGAGCGTGTTCGGGCAGCCCCTTGTAACCGTCTCCAAACACAACTTTTTTAGGGCGATACCCCATTTTTTTAAAGAAAATATTGGTCTTTTTAAAAAGTTCAAGCTGTCTTTCAATAGTGTACACCTTAGTTTTCAGATGCAACAATACAGCCGTCTGATACCCGCTTCCTGTGCCAATCTCCAGCATTTTTTGACCAGGTAACACCTCCAATAGTTCGGTTTGAAAAGCCACTGTGTAAGGCTGGGAAATGGTCTGGTCTGCTGCGATGGGAAAGGGCTTATCCTGATAGGCATGGTCTTCAAAACTACTGTCCATAAACAGATGTCTTGGAATACTGCGAATAGCATCAATGACTTTTTTATCCTTAATGCCCTTGGCTGCGACTGAATCTGCCAATTTATTCCGCATGCCCTGATGTTTAAAGGTATCTTTCAAGAAGCTAAGATTTAATGGATGTTCTTCTGCTCTGTGTAAAGTTACCACATTTCAGATTTTTAGTCTGAGTTGGATTAAGATTAATCTCCGTATTTTTGACAAAATTTTGAACTATGCTGAAAGTAGGTGTGTTAGGTGCCGGACATCTGGGCAAGATCCATCTTAGATTGTTAAATGAATCTTCAGAATACGAGTTAATAGGATTTTACGATGCAGATCCTATAAATGGTAAAAATGTTGAAAAAGAATTCGGATATCCATATTTCGACAATATCAACACCCTGATAGAGGCTGTAGAAGTAGTTGATATTGTAACTCCCACCCTTTCCCATTATGATTGTGCTAAAAAAGCCATGGAAAAAGGGAAACACGTTTTCCTGGAAAAGCCCATAACCAAGACGCTTGAAGAGGCTGAGAAACTTATCGAGCTGGAAAAGCAGTACGGAGTAAAAGGACAGGTTGGACACGTAGAGCGCTTTAATCCTGCTTTTACAGCGGTAAAAGACCTCATTCACAACCCAATGTTTATTGAAACCCACCGACTTGCCGAATTCAATCCAAGAGGAACAGATGTTCCCGTGGTCCTCGATTTAATGATTCATGACATCGATGCAATATTAAGTGTGGTCCCGTCTGAAGTAAAAGATATACACGCCAGTGGGGTATCCGTCATCAGCAACTCTCCTGATATTGCCAATGCCCGTATCGAATTCGAAAACGGATGTGTTGCCAACCTGACAGCCAGCCGGATTTCCCTGAAGAATATGAGGAAATCCCGATTTTTTCAGCGCGATGCCTATATCTCTGTCGACTTTCTGGAGAAAAAAGTAGAAGTTGTTAAGATGAAAGACGCCCCCGAAAGTCCGGGAGAATTTGATATGATCCTGCAAAATGCTGAAGGAGTAAAGAAGCAAATCTATTTTGAGAATCCGGAGATCAGGACTAATAATGCGATTCTTGATGAGCTGGAAACCTTCGCTAATGCCATCAATCAGGATACAAGGCCGGAAGTAACCTTAAGCGACGGGACCAAGGCCCTGAAGGTAGCCTTGCAGGTGATAGCATCATTCTGATTTTTCGAACATATTATAATTAAACACTAATGAAGAACATTACTGTAATCGGAGCAGGAACAATGGGAAACGGAATTGCCCATGTTTTTGCTCAAAAGAATTTTAAGGTCACCCTTGTCGATATTGCGGAAAAAGCCATCGAGCAAGGGATGAATACAATACGTAAAAACCTGGATCGCATGGTCCAAAAGGAAATCCTAAATGAGGAACAGCTTAACTCAGCCCTTCAAAATATAAATACATCCACAGATCTGGCCAAAGCCGTTGCCGATGCCGACCTGGTTGTGGAAGCTGCCAGTGAAAATCTGGATATAAAACTCAGGATCTTTAAGGATCTCGACTCTTTATGTCCTCCCGATACGATACTGGCTTCTAATACCTCTTCGATTTCTATCACTCAGATAGGAGCTGCGACCCAAAGACCCGACAAGGTCATAGGGATGCATTTTATGAACCCGGTTCCCATCATGAAACTTGTGGAAATCATCAGGGGTTATTCCACGTCTGATAACACAGCTAAAACGATCATGGCGTTATCTCAAAAGCTGGACAAGACCCCTACAGAGGTAAATGACTACCCCGGATTTGTGTCTAACAGGATTTTAATGCCAATGATTAACGAAGCTATAGAAACTCTTTATAACGGAGTGGCCGGGGTGGAAGAAATCGATACCGTAATGAAACTGGGAATGGCGCATCCCATGGGACCCCTGCAACTAGCTGATTTTATCGGCCTGGATGTCTGTCTTTCTATTCTCCAGGTGCTTTACGACGGTTTTAAAAACCCAAAATACGCACCCTGCCCTCTGCTTACCAATATGGTCATGGCAGGAAAACTAGGCGTTAAATCAGGGGAAGGATTTTACGATTATGCCGAATCGAGAAAAGCAGAGAAAGTTGCTGCACAATTCAAAAAGGCATAATGGCAATTGTTAAACCCTTCAAAGCCATTCGGCCGGCGGCAGACAAAGTTGCACACGTAACTTCCCGCTCTTACGAGGCCTATTCCAAAGAGGAGTTAAAGGCTATTTTAAAGTTCAATCCTTTTTCATTTCTACATATTATCAATCCGGGCTTTAAATTTCATAAAAAAGTATCGGGAGCAGAACGCTTCAAGCTTGTCCATAACCGATATATGGAGTTTCTCGAGGAAAAGGTATATGTGAAGGACAATGAGGCTAGTTTTTATCTCTACCAGATAAAAAAGAACAGTTTTAGCTGTTGCGGGATTTTTTGTGCTACCAGTGTGGCAGATTACAGAAAGAACATCATTAAAAAACACGAAAATACCATCGAAAGCAGGGAACGACTTTTTGCACAGTACCTTGATACCGTAAAATTCAATGCAGAACCAGTATTGATGACCTATCCTGATCATCCTACACTGGCCGGAATTATTAATAACACTAAAAAGGAAACTCCGGTATACCATTTTACAACACCTGATAGAACCACGCATTTTCTTTGGAAAATATCATCCCCTGAGGCTGTAAATGCCATTGTAAAGGCATTTTCCCAGATAGACAGCCTTTATATCGCCGACGGGCATCACCGAAGTGCATCCTCTGAATTACTGGCCCAATGGCATGAGGCTAAAAATCCCAAACACAACGGGAAAGAAGCCTATAACTATTTTATGAGCTACCTCATCCCTGAAAGCGAAATCAGGATATTTGAATTTAACAGGCTGGTAAAAGATCTGAACGGCCATTCCAAAGAATCCTTTCTGGTAAAACTCGATGAATTGTACCGCATCAAAAAAACAGATCTGGAATTGTACAAACCGACTAAAAAACATCATTTCAGCATGTATTTAGACGGGGATTTCTATTCCCTGTATCTGCGGAAAAATGTCCTTCCACTGGATGATCCACTGAGTAAACTCGATACTCATATTCTTTACAAAACCATACTCGAGCCTATTCTTGGAATTAAAGACCTGCGCAACGATAAACGTATTCGGTATGGGTATGGAAAACACAATGTCCTGCGGATGAAAACAGAAATCGACAAAGGAAATTTTGAAGTTGGCTTCAACCTGGTTCCTATCACCATGACCGAAATAAAGGCCATTGCAGATGCACAATTGGTGATGCCACCCAAGAGCACTTATATAGAACCAAAATTGAAAAGCGGACTTACCATCTACGAATTATAACTCAAACAATGTCCATTGCAGAGAATTTAAAAAAGATTAAAAATGAGCTCCCTGAGAAGGTAACGCTGGTTGCTGTATCCAAGACCAAGTCGGAGAAAGAAATCCTTCAGGCCTATAAAACAGGGCATCGAGTCTTTGGCGAGAACAAAGTTCAGGAGATGACTGAAAAATGGGAGTCTTTACCCAAGGATATTGAATGGCATATGATAGGCCATGTCCAGCGAAACAAAGTAAAATACATGGCACCCTTTGTCTCCCTGATACATGGCGTAGATAGTTTAAAGCTCCTCAGGGAAGTAAATAAACAAGGGAGAAAGCACAATCGGGTGATCCCCTGTCTGCTGCAAATCTTTATCGCTGAGGAGGAAACAAAATTCGGCCTTGACGAACAGGAACTGCAAGAACTTCTGGGGAGTAATGAGTTAAAAGACCTTTCCCATGTAAAAATAAAAGGATTGATGGGGATGGCGACTTTTACGGATAATAAAGAACAAATCCGGAAAGAATTCCATTCCCTGAAAACAATGTTTGAGGCTCTGAAAACTGTACTCCCAGATATCTCAATTCTTTCTATGGGAATGAGCGGGGATTACAAAATTGCCATAGAAGAAGGCAGTACCATGGTAAGGATAGGAAGTAGTATCTTTGGAGCAAGATCTTAAATCGCAGAAAGAAGGAGCAAATTCAGCCCAACCTATGTACTCAATTTTAGACATAGAAACTACAGGAGGAAAGTACAACGAAGAAGGAATTACGGAAATCGCCATCCATAAATTTGATGGCCATAAAGTAATTGATCAGTTTATCTCCCTGGTTAACCCTGAACGTGAGATACAGCCCTTTGTAGTGAATCTGACAGGCATCAACAGTAAAATGCTCCAAACAGCTCCGAAGTTCCATGAAGTAGCCAAACGCATAGTTGAAATAACCCAGGATACCACCATTGTTGCCCATAATGCCCAATTTGATTACCGGATACTCCGAACAGAGTTCAGGCGACTTGGATATAATTTTGAACGTAAAACCCTGTGCACAGTAGATCTTGCAAAAAAGCTAATTCCGGAAGCAGAATCGCATAGTCTTGGAAAGTTGGTGAGATCCTTGGGCATTCCAGTTAGTGACCGCCACCGGGCAAATGGCGATGCCCTGGCCACTCTTAAACTATTCAAAATATTACTTACAAAAGATCTCAACAAAGAGATCATCAGCGAAGTCACACGAGAAGAAACCCATGGAGAATTAACGCACAGGCAATTAAAAATTGTAGATCAGATGCCATCGGAAACCGGGGTGTATTACATGTACAATAAGGATAGAAAGATAATATACAGCGGAAAGAGTACGAATATCAAGAAAAGGGTAAATGAACATTTTACTTCAGACACCTCCCTTTGCAGAACCATACAAAAAGAAACTCGTAAAGTAACCTTTGAACTTACCGGAAATGAGCTTGTTGCCTACCTTAAGCTTACTGAAGTGATCAAGAGAAATCCCCCAAAATATCCTTTAAGAGGGGAAGATATCAGAATAGATCTAAATCTCAACAGCCAGGAAATTGACGATACTGACGTATATTCTATTGCAGGGAAAGACTTAATGGTCGTAGATAAAGGCAGAGAGACAGGGGAACGCAGTGCAATCCTGATTAAAAATGGACATTTAAAAGGTATAGGCTTCTATGAATTAAATCACCAAATCAATAATATTCATATCTTGGAATCTTTATTGACACCTATGCAGGGAAGCAGGGATATATCAAGGCAAATTTCCTTCTATTTAACCCATAGACAAGTCCTGAACATTATAGATCTGAATTCTAAAAATTAATGCAGAACCGACCCCACAAAGACTGGAAGGCTAAACTACACGAGATTATCTACGGCACACATACCCCGGCCGGAAAGTTGTTCGATATTGTTCTTCTGATAGTGATCCTTTACAGTGTGATCATAGTAATGTTGGAGAGCGATTCGCGATTTGACGTGAAATATCACGGATTTTTAAATATCTCGGAATGGATCGTCACTATTCTGTTTACCATAGAATACATTCTGAGGATTATTTGTATTAAAACGCCACGGAAGTATATTTTCAGTTTTTTTGGAATCATCGATTTACTATCTACCATTCCTAAATATTTATCCTTTTTCATTATCGGATCCCAATACGTTGCAGCTTTCAGGGCTTTGCGACTCTTACGGATTTTCAGGATTTTGAAATTGGTGAGGTTTGTTGGAGAATCTAATAATCTGATCAGGGCTCTGAAAGCCAGCAGAGCTAAAATCTTTGTCTTTGTATTTTTTATCCTTGTTTTATCGGTTTTACTAGGCACCATCATGTACCTTGTAGAAGGTCCTGAGCACGGTTTTAACAGCATCCCTCATAGTGTTTACTGGACTATTGTTACGCTTACCACTGTGGGATACGGCGATATCTCCCCACAAACCGGATTGGGACAGATGATTGCAACCATAATCATGATTGTTGGTTATGGGGTCATTGCTGTACCCACGGGGATTGTTAGTGCAGAATACGCTTCTTCCAATCGGAAAGAAAAAGGAAAAAAGAAAGAAAAAGCCTGTGACGAATGCGGGACGGTCATCCTGAAGAAAGATGCTCACTACTGTAGGGTTTGCGGATTCAGGTTAATTGAAGACTAATGGCGCAAAAAACCCTTTTGGTGATTGTCGGGCCAACTGGGATCGGTAAAACTTCTCTGGCAATACAACTTGCCTCTCACTTTAAATCCGAAATTCTTTCAGCTGATTCCAGGCAGTTTTTTAAGGAAATGAGCATCGGTACTGCCGTACCCTCCCAAAATGAACTCGAAAGTGTACCCCATCATTTTATCCATCAAATCAGTATTCAAAAAGACTATTCAGTAGGAGATTTTGAAAGGGATGCCATTGAAAAACTGAATGAACTTTTTAAGATTCATGATATAGTATTGCTGGTTGGTGGGAGTGGACTTTACGTCGACGCCGTTGTTTATGGAATTGATTCTTTTCCGAAGATAAAGCCCGGGCTGCGAACGAAACTTCAGAGTGAAATGGAAGCCCATGGATTGGAACCTCTGCAAAATGAATTGAAACTTACAGACCCTGTGTACTACGAAAAGGTGGATCTGAAGAATCCACATCGAGTTCTCAGGGCCCTTGAAGTGATCAGGACAACGGGGAAGCCGTTTTCGGGCTTTCTGGGAAAGGGCAAGGCTAAAAGACCTTTTCATTCTCTCATTCTGGGGCTGGAAGCCCCAAGAGAAGTCGTCTATAACAGAATAAATGCCCGTGTGGATAAAATGATGGCTGCTGGCTTATTGGATGAAGTAAAGACCCTGAAGGAGTTTGAACACCTCAATGCCATGCAAACCGTTGGATACAAAGAACTTTTTAGTTATCTAAAGGGGGAAACAGGTTTGGATGAAGCAATCAGTGAAATAAAAAAGAACACACGCCGATTTGCGAAACGGCAGGGAACCTGGTTCAGGAAGAACAAGGACATGAAGTGGATTCCCCATGATATGGCCCTTACCGAAGTTATAAATTTGATAACAGAAACTTTAAAAGATGAGGAAAGAGGTGAATACTCATAGGATCTTTTATATAATGGGAGTTTCCGGATGTGGAAAATCGACCATAGGCCGGAAACTGGCCAGCACAATTTCACTCCCTTTTTTTGACGGAGATGACTATCACCCTGAAGAAAATATCGCCAAAATGTCTGAAGGCCTGCCCCTGAATGACCAGGATAGGAAAGCCTGGCTCGAAGCATTGAATTCCCTGGCACATGAGCATCAGCAAAAAGGAGCCGTAATCGCATGTTCAGCGCTTAAAAAAAGGTACAGAGATTTGTTGAATGACGACATCCTCCCGCCCCCGGTATGGGTGTACCTGGAAGGAAGCTACGAAACGATTTTAAACCGGCTGCAGCAAAGAAAAGGTCATTTTATGCCCACTGCCCTTCTAAAATCACAATTTGAAACCCTGGAGGCTCCGGAAGAAGCCATAAAGGTTGCTGTTACGCTATCACCTGAGGAAATCGTTGCGGAGATACTGAAACAACTGAAATAAAAAAAGGCAGCTAATCGCTGCCTTTTCATGTTTTGTGAAGATTAATCCTCCTTCTTATCATTCTTAACTACCAGTCTGAACCCTTCTCCATGTATGTTCAGGATTTCAACAACATCGTCCCTTTTGAGATATTTCCTCAATTTCGCAATATACACATCCATACTGCGAGAGGTAAAATAGTTGTCGTCTCTCCAGATTTTGGTAAGTGCCAGTTCTCGTGGCATTAAATCGTTCTCATGCAGTGCAAGAAGACGCAGAAGTTCATTTTCTTTTGGCGAGAGTTTAATGGGTTCTTCATCCTTGTATTTGAGGAATCTCAACTTGGAATTAAGGTGGAAATTTCCAATTTTAAACTCAAATTGCTTGCTGTCTGCCAAGGTGCTGGAGGCTTTTCTCTGAAGGATAGCTTTAAGTTTCATAAGGAGTACCTCAGAATCGAATGGCTTATTCAGATAGTCATCCGCCCCTGCCTTATAGCCCTTTAGAACGTCTTCTTTCATGGTTTTAGCCGTTAAGAATACGATAGGCACATTTTCGTTTTTATCCCTGATTTCCTTGGCGAGGGTAAACCCATCTTTATAGGGCATCATCACATCCAGGATACAGATGTCAAAATTATCTTTTTTAAATTTTTCAAAGCCTTCCATCCCGTTTTTAGCAAGGGTGACATCGAAATCATTCATAGAAAGATAATCCTTTAGTACAATTCCGAAATTCGGATCGTCCTCAACCAACAATATTTTCTTATTTACTGTTTCCATAGTATTTTATATTAAAGGCATTTTAATGTAGAAAGTGCTTCCTTTTCCTTTTTCACTTTCTGCATAAACCTCGCCCTGATGGTCTTCCACTATTTTTTTTACATAAGCTAATCCCAGCCCGTGTCCTTTAACGTTGTGTATATCCCCGGTATGTTCCCGGTAAAATTTTTCAAATACCTTTTTAAGTACGGCCTTACTCATTCCCGCACCCTGGTCCTGAATTTTTATGATCATATAATTATTTGCAAGCTCGGTATAGATATCAATTTTAGGTGCTTCCGGAGAATATTTGATGGCATTGTCCAGAATATTGACCAGAACATTCCCAAAATGCATGTCGTTAGCCAGTATCTCATCTCTTTCGGCATCCAGGTGCGTATTGATATACCCTCCCCTGTCGAGTACGATGAGCTCCACATGAGAAATGGCCTTGTGGATGAGTTCGTGCACCTTCACCCGGTCTTTGGAAATATCCAATTGATTTCTCTCGAGCTTTGATATTCTCAACACATTTTCAACCTGAGCGTGCATTCTTTTGTTTTCATCGCGTATCATCTGCAGATACCTCATCACCTTTTCCTGGTCTCCTATGATCTTTGGATTTCTGATCGCTTCTACTGCCAGATTTATGGTCGCGATTGGCGTCTTAAATTCATGGGTCATATTATTGATAAAATCCGATTTGATCTCAGAAATCTGTTTTTGCCGGATCAGCTGATAAATTGCGCTGGCATATGCAATCACGATTACCAGAGTGAACAATAAGGACAGAAAAGCCATTCCCATCACCGATTGCAAGAGAAATTTCTTCTTTTTAGGAAAAGTGAGCAGCAAAGCAAAATTACTACTGCCCTCGCTATTCTTAAAAATAGGTGCCTTATACACCGTCGATTCCCCAAATCTGAATCGCCTGGATTTTACCTTGGTAGGTAGTCCCTTACTGTAAATACCATACTGAAAATCAGTGTCGATGGTCATATTGATCAACTCCTGATTTAATAGAAGTTCAATCTCTTGTTTCGATACTCTTTTATGGATTGGTACATTTTCGGCATATTCCCTGTAAACATCATTAAATACTGCCTTGTCAACACTTGACAAGCCACCAATTTTTTCAAGTTTCTGAATTGGATTTAGCTTATACGCTTTTCCATCCAGGCCATATTCTTCCTTAAATATGGTTTTGGTACGCTTACTGGTAACATTTTTCAGCTGGGTGCTATCGCCCGAAGCATTGTCAAAGAACGTTGAAGCTATATTATAGTCCTCTTCTAAGATACCGTGTGAGTAGAATAGGATTTCATTCGAATTAATATCCCTATCAATAAAAAAGATATTGCTGAGATGCGAACTCTTGACCTCCCCCAAACTATCCTTCAGGCTGAGGAACCTGTCGGAGTAATCCCTCATCTCTCTCTCTTCAATCTTGTCAGTAACCCGATTGAGAACCTCTGCTATCGCATTTGAGAACTGTTCTTCTTTGTCATCTACCGACCGCTTTATCCAGTACAACTGCACTGAGATAATCCCTATAAGAGACAAGCTCATCAGGATAACAAGAAAAACAAATAATCGCTTATTCATTTTGCCGTAAAATTAAAAATTTAACATTTAGGGGATTGGCTGTTTAACCTAACCTTAACAAAAATGTTAAAATTATTGCTTAACCCTGGTCTTAATTAATTCCTCGTGGATTTTCCTGACCTTCTTATTAGTCCCCAAAAGGTCCGAATTGTGGATCACGTAGTCGGCCAGCGTTTTTTTCCTTTTTTCCGACCATTGGTGTTTCATGCGCTCCAGAATGTCTTTTTCAGAAAGCTGATCCCTTTGCTTAATGCGAATTATCCTGGTTTTTTTTGGAGCCGTTACCAGGATCATATGATCAAAATATTCATGCCCTCCGCTTTCAAAAAGGATGGCGGCCTCCTGAATCACATAAGGAGCCGATTGACGGTCTGCCCAATCTCTGAAGTCCTTTCTTACTGCCGGATGCACAACCTTATTTAATTCCTCTAGTAAAGCAGTATTTCCAAAAACCTTTTTAGCAATAAATGCCCGGTTGATTTGATCATTCTCATAGGCAGTAGCTCCGAAAAGAGCCTCTACGGCCTTCCTGACTTCAGTATTTTCATTCATGATTCTGCGAGCCTCTAAATCCGAATTGTACACCGGTATACCCAGCTCTTTGAACATTTTAGCAACCGTAGTTTTGCCACTTCCCATTCCCCCTGTGAGACCAACTTTCTTCATTCTCGCTTTAAGATAAATTCTACGCGGTCCTGCAATAGTTGTGAACTTGGAATCCCCTCCGGTTGCTGCGCCAGACGTACAGGAAGAAAAGCTGAATTTTCCTGTACTTCCTCCAGGTCTGCAATCACCTTAAAATCAGCTGGTGTTAAGTCCTTTAAAACTTCCAGTCTTGCTTTGCACAATACCTCCACACTATTTGGAAAGGTCCTTATCTGGGTACCCTCCGGCAGGTTAATTACTTCTACAGCCACTTCAAATATCTTTTCAGAAAATCTGAATACTTCAGCAGACAGCTGAATTTCCTGAACATCAAACCGTGTATTTGTAAGAGATTCGGGTTGTACCAATTTCAGGATTCTTGTAAAACTACCGTCAATTTCTGTCAGCTCTGTTTGTTCCGTATATATCCTTGCCAGGGTATCCAGTTCTTGTTCGGGTCCGGTCAATACTACAGAATCGGGTACTAGTTTTAAAGGGCCGTCCAGGAGGTAATTTTGTGCCAGTTGAATCCCCACATTCGGATACACCGGAATTTTTTTACTCACAAGACGGGAGAAATTGAGAAAAAGGGTATCGTCCCCCATTTGGACAACTGTCATATTCTCAGGTAAGACAGCCGCTATCTGATCCCTATAGTTCTGATTAGGAAGAAAGTACTGCTGGTTGCTATAAGCTACCTTGCTGAGATCAATCGGCAATTCTCCTGAGGTAAAACGCGAACTGAGGAATTGCCAGCCACTGCCACGTACGCTCAGGGTAATTTCCTTTTCAGAGGCGTTCATCAACATCAGTGAATCCGGTGTATTTACAAAGCTTAGTTCAAATGTGATCCTTTCGGTATAGGTTTCTGATAGCTGACTGATAAGCCAGGCGCCAAAAGAACAGATTAACAGGATTACAAAAACCTTTACTTTGCGTTTAGTAGCTCCTTTCAAGGTTTTTTTTGCGGTCATGATTATTCTTTAAAAAATAAGGCGGGAAATAGTTCCTGAGGTTTCTTTCTACTAAAAGTAAGTAAGAATGTCGATTTAAAAAAACCTACTCCATAAGCAATAAACTGAATACATACTGCAAATATGGAAAGTATTGCGATAGAAACAGATCTGTTTCTATACCAGGAATCTATCAGAATCACTGCAAAGTAAAACAGGTACAAATAGAGGAACCAGTAATATCCAAGTACAGCGAGTCCCAGAGCAAGCAGCATACCAAGAGAGAAAAATGTTGGCAGCCAATAGGTGAATCGGGCCGTGCCCCTGTGCCATGAATTGAGAATTGGTCTTACCATTCCAAATTTCCTTACCTGTAGGTAGAATTTATTAAAATCGATCCTTCTTTTATGATAGACCCTGGCCTCCGGAATGAGTTTTGATTGAAATCCGAGTTTCCAGAGCCGGATGGTGAGATCAGGATCTTCTCCTGGATGTATTTGGCCAAAGCCGCCCGACTTTTCAAAAGCTTCTCTTGAAATACCCATATTAAAACTCCTCGGCTGGAATTTGCCGGCCGCTTTTTTATTGCCCCTAATCCCACCGGTTGTCAATATGGAAGTCATGGCATAGTTAATGGCTTTCTGGGTAGGTGTAAAATCAGGGTGCGCTGTATCCGGTCCTCCGAAGAAATCCACGTAATCCTGTTTAAGAGAAGAGTTTATAACACTAAGATATTCGGGCGGAAGCAGACAGTCTGAGTCGAGAATGATAAAATAATTCCCTTTCGCCTTCTTCATCCCGTAATTCCTGGAATCCCCCGGTCCGCTGTTCTCCTTGTAGTAATATTGAATATTTAATTTCCCAAGAAAAGAATGTACGATTTCTTCCGAGCGATCCTGAGAACCGTCTTCCACAATCACAATTTCATACTTCTGGTCGTAGGTCTGCTTATCGAGACTCTGCAGAAGTTCTTTTATTTCTTCGGGTCTGTTATAAACCGGAATGATCAGCGAGAAAAAGGGTTCCATCGGAAATTTTTAAAAGAAAGGCCATCCTGTTCCGGGATGGCCATGTTTTGCTGTAGTCTGTATCATCAATCCTGATCAGTGAATTTTTCAATTACCTCCTGACTCACTCCTGTCATCGAAAATCCGCCGTCATGGAAGAGATTTTGCATGGTTACCTTCCTGGTTAGATCGGAAAACAGGGAAATAGTATAATTGGCACATTCAAGGGCCGAAGCATTCCCCAGGGGAGACATTTTCTCGGCATAGGCGATAAATCCGTCAAATCCTTTTACCCCCTGCCCTGCTGTGGTTGGGGTCGGAGATTGAGAAATGGTATTTACCCTTACCTTCTTTTCCTTCCCGAAGAAATAGCCAAAACTACGTGCCACAGATTCCAAATAGGCTTTATTATCTGCCATATCATTGTAATCCGGGAAGGTACGTTGTGCCGCCATATATGTAAGAGCCACAATACTGCCCCATTCATTCATAGCATCAGCCTTGTATAAACTTTGCATCACCTTGTGAAAAGATAAAGCGGATACGTCCCAGCCCTTTGTTGTAAAGTCATATTTTTCATCCGTGTATTGTCGGCCTTTTCGAACATTGACTGACATACCGATTGAATGGAGGACAAAATCGAGTTTCCCCCCTAAAATCTCTGTTGATTTTGCTACCAGATTAGCCAGATCCTCTTCATTAGTCGCATCGGCAGGTATGATCTCAGAATTGGTCTTTTTTGCCAGTTCATTGATTTGGCCCATTCTCATGGCAATCGGGGCATTGGTCAGTACAAAACTGCCGCCTTCCTCATGCACTCGTTCCGCTGTTTTCCAGGCGATGGAATTCTCATCCAGTGCACCAAAAATGATCCCTTTTTTTCCCTTGAGTAAGTTGTATCCCATAGTAGTTATCTTAGGTTTATTCTTCTAAATATATTTAATTTATTCTTAATTAAGAAGTTGTTTAGCGTGGGCCATGGCCGAGTCTGACAATGCCTTGCCCCCCAGCATTTCAGCCAGCTCTACAACCCGATCCTCGGCATCCAGTTTAACCATCCTCGTGCTTGTCTTTCTCCCGTCATCTTCTTTAAATACCTTGTAATGGTGATCCCCCTTGGAAGCTACCTGAGGTAAATGCGTGATGGAAAAAACCTGCATTTTTGCAGACATATTTTGCATGATTGCACCCATTTTGTTGGATATCTCACCCGATACGCCGGTATCTATCTCATCAAACATTATTGTTGGTAACTGTTCGTATTGCGCGAGAATGGATTTAATGATCAGCATAATCCTCGAAAGTTCCCCTCCCGAAGCATTCTTTTTTAGGGAACCATAATCCCCTCCCCTGTTGGCAGAGAATTCAAAAATAAGCTTGTCTCTCCCCTTATTTGTAAATTCGCTACCCTCCTCCAGTTCTATTTTGAAACTGGCATTGGGCATGCCCAATTCTTTCAGGGCGGTTTCCAGTTTTTCCTTTAATTGAGGGATAATCGAATTCCGTCTTTTGTTGAGTTGCTTCGAAAGGCCTTCCAATTCCCTTTCTGTCTGCTCCAATAGATTCTGCTGACCTGCTATATCCGCTTCCAGGTTTTCCGTCTGCATAATCCTGGCTTCCAGTTCTTCTTTGATTTTCAAAAGTTCTTCAACAGTAGATACACTGTGTTTCTTTTGTAATGAATACAGCAACTGAAGTTTTTCATTCACCTCCTCAAGTAAACCGGGATTGGGGACTACTTTATCCTGAAGGGATTCTATTTCTGCAACTATATCGTCTATTTCCAGAAATACGGACTGTATTCTTTTTGATAGCTCGGTGTATGCTGCGCCATAGCTTTCCAATTTCGCTATACTACCCCTGAGGCTGGTTAAGGATGTCTGAATACCTATTTCCTCGTGGGTGAGTATCTGATGGCTGCCCGACAATTGCTCAAGGATACTTTCAACATTGCTAAGTTCTTCATAGGTCGACTCCAATTCTTCAAGAATTCCGCTTTGCAATGGAGCACTGGCCAACTCATTAAACAGGAAATTGTTGTAATCCTGCTCCTTTTCCGCCTCAGCCTGCATTTTTATCAAGTCCTCCAGCTTTCTCTTTGTTGAATGATATATTGATAAACCGGCCCTGTACTCTGCTAGCATCTCTTTATTGCCCGCTAAGGCATCGACCACCTTTAACTGAAATTCATTTTCTGTCAATTCGAGAGTCTGGTGCTGTGAATGAATGTCGATAAGGCGCT
The DNA here is from genome assembly GCF_041358175.1 of Muriicola sp. E247. Lineage (NCBI taxonomy): Bacteria > Pseudomonadati > Bacteroidota > Flavobacteriia > Flavobacteriales > Flavobacteriaceae > Muriicola > Muriicola sp. E247. Next base: position 35,352 of record NZ_JBGKBE010000002.1, on the reverse strand, counting down.
GCCCTAGGGCTGAAAGGATGTCGAGAGTAACCGGTGAATCATTGATAAAAGCCCTTGATTTGCCGCTTGGCTGTATCTCCCGTCTTAGAATAGTTAATGGGTCGTATTCGAGGTCGTGTTGTTGAAAAAGGGATTTTAAATTGTATTGTTCGATTTGAAACTCAGCTTCGATAGTACACTTTTTCTCTTTGTTCCTCAGTGTACTGAGGTCGGCCCTTTTCCCCAGTACCAATGATAATCCTCCTAAAAAAATAGATTTTCCTGCCCCTGTTTCGCCCGTAATCGTACTAAAACCGCGATCAAAGTCAACCGACAGATCATCGATAAGAGCGTAATTTTTTATAGTGAGATGGGTCAGCAATGTCTTCGGGATTAAATCTACGGTAAAGATAACCGAATATGTGCTATGAAAAAATGAGGGTTCTCAATATTTTATTTGATTCCAGGTAGAGGAATAGAAGGGTGCCACTTTATTAAGGCTGGTTTTGAGGGCCACAATATCTACTTTGGGTCCATCGGAAAAAACATTGAGGATCTCTTCCGATTTTGCATCGAAAAAAGTCTGAATCAGAAAAGCATTAGGCCTTCGCTGAATCAGTGTTTCAAACAATCGCATTGAACCGGAGATGACCTGCTTCCCCGTACTATTGTTATCCCCAAGAATATCGAGCCCCTTGCGATGATAATTATACATGGCGATGCGATATTCCCTGAACGTATTTGACAGGAGATTGTCGACAAGAACAAAACGGGTGCGGTTATCGGTGGCCGACTGGTTCCAACCGGCAAAATTACTCCCCTGAGCCTGTGTTACAATTTTTTGTGCTTCCTTAAAATATTCTGTGCCTCCTTCCAGGGCATATGTATCCGCATCTAGCCCCAGGACGATATAAACGTAATAAGCAATTACACCTACAAGGTTAGAATTGAAGACATTGGGGTTGTAGATAAGGGGCTGAAATTCGATATACTCAAAATTGAATTGATTGTCTTTGTAGTTAAACACCGGGCTCTCGTAAGTAGTGTTAAACACTGGTCGAGAAGACTGAATCTGAATGTTCGCTTCAAACCTGTTCGATTCAAATTTGGTTACGGTGATAAACATCCTGGCATTGACCCTCTCATTTTCCTTGTAAACCCTGTTGGTCCATTTATTCCTGTTGACAAAATCATTCAGGGAACGTTCAAGGGTCCGAAAAATCTGCTGGTTGGTCTGACCTACCTGATCCGAATTTACCGTAACTACACAATTGAGTTCCTGAGCTCCTATGTTCAGGGAGCTTAAAAATAGTACAACAAGAAAAATAATACTACGCATGAAGGCGATCAATAATTTCTTTCCAGATATCTGCAGCCACTTCGGCTTTGGTCTTTACATCAAACGATTTTATTGTGGAATTCTTGTCTATAAAGGTGACTTTGTTAGTCACTCCTCCGAAACCAGCTCCTTTATCCTTTAAAGAGTTTAGTACAATAGCATCCAAATTCTTTTTCTTAAGCTTAGTAAGAGCATTTGACAATTCATTTTCTGTTTCCAGGGCAAAGCCCACCAGATACTGACTTTTCTTAGACTTTCCAAGGGTTTGAAGGATATCCTGATTCTTTACCAGTTCAAGGGAAAGCACATCAGATTTTTTCTTGATCTTCTCCCGGGCAGTTGTTTTTGGCTTGTAGTCGGCAACTGCGGCAGCTGCAATGACAACATCAGAGGTTTCGTAAACTCCGATTGCTGCCTGGTACATCTCGTCGGCGCTGGTTACTCTATGCAGCCTGATGAATGATTCATTTATCTCCAGAGCGGAAGGACCCAGAACGAGGTTCACCTCAGCTCCCAGAGCAGCAGCCTTCCTTGCGAGTTCCACCCCCATCAGTCCCGTAGAATGGTTGCCTATGTAACGAACGGGATCAATGGCTTCATAAGTGGGCCCTGCTGTGATCAGGACCTTTTTGCCTTCCAGAGGCAGGCCTTTACGCATATGTTTTTGAACAAGCTCGATAATTTTTTCGGGTTCTTCCATTCGGCCTTCGCCTGCCAGACCACTGGCCAATTCCCCACTTGCCACTGGGATCATAATATTTCCGAAAGATTCCAATTTTTCAGTACTCGCTTTGGTGGAAGGATGGCGGTACATATCCAGATCCATGGCCGGTGCAAAGTAGACAGGGCATTTTGCCGAGAGGTAGGTCGCCATTAAGAGGTTGTCACAAACTCCGTTGGCCATTTTAGAAAGCGTGTTTGCCGTAGCGGGAGCAATAAGCATCAGGTCGGCCCATAATCCCAATTCTACATGGTTGTCCCAGTTAACCGTTCCTTCATCTTCTTTAATAAAATCGAGATGAACCGGATTTTTAGACAATGTGGCCAGAGTGAGGGGAGTAACAAAAGAAGCGGCGCTTTCAGTTAAAATGACTTTAACTTCAGCGCCGGCTTTAATAAGTAATCTGACAAGAAATGCAGTTTTGTAGGCGGCAATACCTCCGGTAATTCCCAAAAGGACCTTTTTGCCTTCTAACATCTACTGATCGTCTTTCTCCGTATTTCTGTGGTAAATTTTGTCTTCCAACCATTCTGTGATGGCCATGGCATGTGGTTTAGGTAATTTTTCATAGAACTTGGATACTTCTATTTGCTCCTTGTTTTCGAAAACCTCCTCTAAACTATCACTGTAAGTAGCGAATTCCTCTAATTTTTCGAGTAACTCTTTTTTGATCTCAGAATTAATCTGAATAGCTCGTTTTGCTGTGATGGAAATGGCTTCGTAGATGTTATCGGTTTTTTCATCAAATTCATTTCTGTTGATGGTAACCGTAGAAACCGGAGCCTTGGTGTTTTTTAAGTCATTCATATTCATTTCGATGTAATTTCTTGAGCTTTAAATTCTGCTAGTTGTTCGTTAATTTCTTCATACAAATCATCCGCCTTTTTGAGAAAACTGGTTTGTGGATAATACTTCAATAAATTTTTGTAGGCGGTTTCGGCTGTTTCCAGTCGTTCCTGTTTTCTATTCTCGGTACTGTTCAAAGCAAGATTTGCTGTGGCCACTAATTTAAGGTAAAATGCCTCTTCTCTGAAAATTGTACCAGGGTAATCTGAAACAAAATTATCGAGAGCAGCAACCGCTGAGATACTGTAATCAAGTATATATGAGTTTCCAAGTTTTGTGAATTGCTTGGCTATCTCAAATGCTTTCTTTTCCTTTTTGGTCGTAAGTTCCCGGGCCATGGTATTCGCCTCAGGCATAAACTCTGACTCAGGGTAAGAATTGATAAAATTCTGAAGTTTCACCAGGGCTTTGTCTGTATCTGTCTGGTCCAGGGAATATCGGGGAGACAACATATAGTAACTTTTCGCCCCCAGAAATGAGGCTTCGGCAGCCTTGTCACTTTTGGGATACGACTTTAAAAATCGTTCGAACTGATAGCCGGCAAAATTGTAATTCTTAATCTGAAAGTAGGTATCAGCAAGAAAGAACAATACCCTTTCCCCCTGTGGTTTTCCAACGTATTTAGGGGCTATCTGTTCAAACAGACGATTCGCCCGCTTGTAATCCTTCTCTTCGTAATATTTTTCGGCAAGGTCATACTTTGCCTTAACATCTTCATTCTTGAGTACTTTCTGATACTCATTACAGGAGATGGCTAGCATAGCTATCATGGCAAGGGGTAAAATACTTCGGAGCTTAAAAAACATTTTGCAAAATTACGGATTCCAGTTGGAATATAAAACTAATTCTTCATCACAAACATAAACCGAATCCCGGTCTAAACAGCAGGTTTTGAGGAACTTTTAACGAATGTAATTCAGATTGGAATAGCAAATGATTGAACGAAGGCAGCTATTTTGGATTTAAGCTCGGGTGAAGCTTCAACCAGAGGAAGTCGCACTGCGGCTGTCGAAATCCCAAGACTTTCAAAGATCGCTTTAATACCTGCCGGGTTCCCTTCTTCAAAAATAAGACCCATCCCCGGTGTCAGGGCATTATGCAATTGATGTCCCTTGTCATACTCCCCGTTTAAGCCGTACCTGATCATTCTCGACATCTCTGAAGGCATTCCCTGTCCGAGCACGGAGATCACCCCTATTCCACCTTCAATTACAGTGGGAAGCGCTGTTATATCGTCTCCGGAGATTACGTAAAAACCGTCGGGTACCTCCCTGATCAATTTTTTAATCTGCTCAATATCCCCACAGGCCTCTTTTATCCCGATAACATTGGGACAGGATTCGGCAATCTTCACAACGGTTGAAGGCAATATATTACTCCCTGTCCTCCCGGGAACATTATACAGGATTATGGGTTTAGAAGAAGCCGAAGACAGAACTTTGTAATGTTGAAAAATCCCTTCCTGGGTAGGTTTGTTATAATAAGGTGATACAGACAATACGGCGTCAAAGGGTGTGAGATCCGTAGCCTTCAGTTCTTCTGCAACCGCGCTTGTATTATTTCCTCCGATTCCGATCACCAAGGGCAGTTGGCCATTGTTCTCAAGGATCACAGTTTCAACAACTCTCTTTTTCTCTTCCTTAGTTAGGGTGACAGATTCCGCGGTAGTACCCAGCACCACCAAATAATCAACTCCTCCTTCAATAGAATGTCGCACCACCTTTTTCAGAGCATCCAGATCCAGAGATCCATCCTTCTTAAAAGGAGTAACCAGGGCTACACCAGTTCCGTATAGTTGTTCCATTTTCACAATTCGCGCATTACCTTTAAATATTTCTTTAATTCTGTTTTATAAGTGTCAAAATCCTTCATGGGTGAATGGATAATCAAATCATTGAGATTGGAATCCAGCTCAGCAAAACCCACCTTGATCCTCGCCCTTGTTTTAACCGTCATCAATTTTAAAATCAATGTGTCCTGAATATAATAATTCAACAGCAGGTCGTACTCTTTACTCAGGAATTCCAAAGCGTAACTATTTTCAACAGCCCCGCCCCAGCCCAGATCTTTATCTGAAAATACCGGAGTGGAATAAGGAGAGTTTTTATCATAAAATGATCTGTAACCCATTATTTTAACTGCGTTAGGCCTTAATTGTAAATGATCTATTAATTGATAGAAAAGATCTGAATCAGGAAAATTATCAAGATCTACAATGACCCCTACCCTATGAAGACCTTTATTTGTTTTTGTCGATTCAGGAACTGACAGAAGTTCGTTTTTCAGGTATTTTTCCCCGGATTTGTGTTTGAATTTCTCCTTAAGTCCCTGTAAAAACATCTATCTTTGCCTTTTCACAAAGATAATTATTCTCCCTGCAATATCCGGGGTAAAGTTAGTAGCTTTCGCTTGTTTAAATATGAAACATTTTGTTTTATTTATAACAATTTCCTTTTTATTATCCTGTGTCGACAAGCCTTCTCATCTTCAATCGATTTCCGGAAAACAACTTCATATAGACGGCAACTTAGTGGCTGACGATTCTGTTGAGGCTTTTATAAAACCTTATCGGCAACGCATCAATACGGTACTCGACAGTGTATTGGCTTTCGCGCCTGAAGATATTGACAAAAGCGATGGTGAATTGAATTCATCACTAGGTAATCTCATGGCCGACATCATCCTTAAACAGGCCGCGCCCATCTTTAAAATGCGCACAGGGAAAGAGGTGGATATGGCTCTGATGAATTACGGTGGGATTCGAAATGTGATTTCCGCCGGAGATGTCACCGCAAGAAACGCATTCGAGGTGATGCCCTTTGAGAATCATATTGTCGTTGTTAAAATTTCCGGCAGTGTAGTCAGGGAAATGGTAAATTATTTGGTGGAATCAGACAGGCCACAACCCATTAGTGGCATCAAGATCGTGCTTAACAAGGAAGGCCGACTACAAAATGTAACTGTGCGGGGGACACCATTAGATGAAGAAAAGACCTATTACCTGGCCACCATCAATTATCTCCTTGAAGGAGGAGGGAATGCCGAATTCCTGAAGAAGAATAGTGAGGTAACCGACATGAATTATTTGCTTAGAAATGCCATGATCGACTACTTTAAGTCGGTTGACACCTTAAGTGCAGGGGTAGATGATCGTTTCATTCAATTAAAGAACCTATGAAACGCAGATCATTTCTTCTCAATTCCATAGCCGGTGCCGGATATTTGAGCGTGGGTGGATCTGTTTTAAACAGTTGTTCGCTTTCAACAGAAAAAACGATCACCATTCTGCACACCAATGATGTGCACAGCCATCTGGATCCCTTCCCTGCCGATCATGCGACCTTTCCCGATATGGGTGGGATTGCCCGTAGAGCGTCTCTGATATCATCTATCAGGAAGGAAAATCCAAATACATTACTGCTCGATGCAGGCGATATCTTCCAGGGGACCCCTTATTTTAATTTTTATGGAGGAGAACTGGAATTCAGGTTGATGAGTCGGTTAAAATACGATGCCGCCACCTTGGGGAATCATGATTTTGACAATGGGATAGACGGACTATTAGCACAGCTTCCTTATGCTAAATTCGATTTTCTATGTGCCAATTACGACTTTACCAATACCGTATTAAATGGAATGACCTATCCCTATAAAGTTTTTGAAGTGGATGGGATCAAAGTAGGGGTTTTCGGCCTGGGGATCAATCTGGATGGTCTAGTAACAAGGAAACTCTACAAGGAAACCAAATACCTGGATCCGGTTGAGATTAGCCTTGATACGGCCAGGATTCTTAAAGAGGAGAAAAATTGTGATTTGGTCATTTGCCTGTCTCACCTGGGTTATGAATACAGAAATCCGGATTTGGCGAGTGATGTTATTCTGGCTTCAAAAACTCAGGATATCGACCTGATCATCGGCGGTCATACACATACCTTTCTCGATAAACCGGTGGTTCGTAAAAATCGCAAAGACCTCCCAGTCCTTATAAATCAAGTAGGATGTTACGGAATTAACCTGGGAAGAATCGATTTCCTTTTTGACGGTTCTGAGCTAAAAACAGGGGAAGGGATTTCTATCTCAGTCTAGACCCTTCGCGAGAAGTGTCCGACTCAAATTTCGCCTGATCAATATTAATTCCCCAAAAGAATATGATCTAAAATTTCCGCAAACTCTTCCTTCAGGGATTTTGAAGACTTGGGTCTTCCTGCACGGTTATACCAATAACCGGCATTCCAAAGATCCCCTTCTTTCCGGTGCAAATAAGCGTGGATCCATGTGGCTTCAGGTGTGTTTAGCTGGTCTACAATGTCGTGAGCTTTATCCCAGTCCCCTTTTGCATCCCACCAGAGGGATTGCAAGGTCTTAGGCCAGTTTAAAGGAGGTTGATCGGCATCCAGACTAAATTCAAACTCTTTTGTGTCTCTAAGGTGTTTCAAGATATAGGATAGATAATTTTTTTATGAGCTTCGGACATAAAATTAATGGTTTCGTCCCAAAATGGGCAAGGACACCAAAAGAATGTGCTTTCTTTTCTACTATAATCAAACCAATAAATAACTAAAAGATGAAAAGAACCATTATTACCTCACTACTCGCACTCTGCTTTGTCCTTGGGAGTTTTACCATGTTACAGGCACAAGAAAGCACAAAGGAGCCTATTTGGGAATCCATAATGCTTGTTCCCGATAATACCAAACTGAAAACGCTTGGCGAGAACATGCGCAAACACAATATGAAATACCACACTGAAGGCGCGTTTAAGTCCTTTGTCTACAACATCGCAACAGGACCCAATACTGGAAAGATCGTCTGGATGATGGGACCCTTACAATATCCTGATCTCGATACCCGCCCCGCCGAGGGAGGCCATGATGAAGACTGGAGAGATAATATCATGCCTTATGTGAAAAGCTTGGAGCAGGGAGAATACTGGAAAGAAATAACAAAATGGTCTAATACAGGCATGCTCGCAGGGGACAATTTTGTTTATTCGATTCTGTACACCCGTTACTGGGTGGTTGAGCCTGGGCATGGATTTGGGGTTGATGCCCACCTGTCAATGGCCAGTGAAACAATCAAAGCCATGCCCGGAGTTCATCCATGGGGTGTCTATGACAATGAATTCAGGCAAGGTAATATTGGCAGACATCTCGCTACCGTCTCATTTCACAAGAATTGGCAAGATTTCGATACTGGCTGGCCCTTTAGAGAGACCTTTGATAAAGTTCATGGTGAAAACGCATGGAATAACTTTGTCAGGAACCGGGATGCCACTTTTTCAGATTGGTGGGACGAAATCTGGGTATATGACAAGAACTTAAGCGGAGATTAGCATCACTTTCATAATCTCCTTTAAGCATGCAACCCCCTTTAAACCGAAGGGGGTTTATTTTATTAAACCGAGAAAATCTGATTCCGATATTATTGGGACTCCCAGGGCTTCAGCCTTGCTTCTTTTACTAGGCCCCATATTATTTCCAGCAACCAGATAGGAAGTTTTAGAGGAAATGGAAGAACTCACCTTCCCCCCATTGTCCTCTATCAGTTTTTTTAACTCGGTTCGTTCCAGGTTTTCGAAAACACCGGAAACTACCAGGGTCTTCCCTTTCAGCAAGTCGGTTTGATTCTCAAGCTGAGCTTCTGAAAGCGAGAAATTTAACCCGTGTTTCCTGAGTTCTTCCACAATCTCCCTATTTTTTTCTTCCCTGAAAAATGATACCACACTTTCCGCTATACGCTCCCCAATTTCATTCACCTGTGTGAGGGATTCGGGAGTGGCATTCATCAGTGCATCAATATTCTTAAATGCCCTGGCAAGGACTTTGGCAACCGTTTCTCCCACATAGCGAATCCCAAGGGCAAAAAGGACGCGCTCAAAGGGTATGTTTACCGAATCTGCTATTCCCTGAATAAGGTTTTCGGCCGACTTGTCGGCCATTCGCTCCAGGGGGATTACCTGCTCCTTGGTTAGCGTATACAGATCAGCGTAGTTCTCAATGAGCCCTTCTTTGAAGAGCAACTCAACTGTTTCAGCCCCCAGTCCCTCTATGTCCATAGCCTTTCTTGAGATAAAATGCTGAATCCTGCCGGTAATTTGAGGCGGACAACCTATGGAATTAGGACAGAAATGCTGCGCTTCCCCTTCTTGCCGCCTGAGGAGCGTATGGCATTCCGGGCAGTGGGTGATGTATGTGGTAGGTTTTGAATTCTCAGGACGTTTAGTCAGATCAACCCCAATTATCTTTGGGATGATCTCGCCTCCCTTTTCCACAAATACGGTGTCACCCTCCCGTATGTCGAGTTTAGCGATCTGGTCTGCATTGTGTAGCGAAGCTCGTTTTACAGTGGTGCCTGCCAAAAGCACAGGTTCCAGATTGGCTACCGGGGTAATAGCCCCTGTCCTTCCCACCTGGTATGTAATTTTCTCAAGAACAGTAATGGCCTGCTCGGTTTGAAATTTATAAGCTATAGCCCATCGGGGGGATTTTGCCGTATATCCCAGTTCCTCCTGTTGTTGCAGATTATTTACCTTAATCACAACACCATCGGTTTCATAGGGCAACTCATGCCGGTGGGAATCCCAATAGTCGAGATAAGCCAAAACTTCTTCCATTGTCCTACAGAGTTTTGCCTCCTTTGGGATTTTAAAACCCCATTCCCTCGCTTTTTCGAGGAGTTTGAAATGTGTGTCAGCCGGAAGATTCCTCCCCGCCAGGGCATACAAAAGGCAGTCGAGTGGCCTTTCTGCTACCGCAGCACTGTCCTGAAGTTTCAGACTGCCCGAAGCTGTATTCCTTGGATTCATATAGGGATCCTCCCCATTCTTAATACGCTCTTCATTCATTTTCTTAAATCCCTCAAGGGGCAGGATGATCTCACCGCGGATATCAAATTTTGTTGGGTAATCCCCTCTCAATTTCAGGGGAACCGATTTTATAGTTTTTACATTAGACGTTACATCGTCTCCCTGAAAACCATCTCCTCTTGTTAACGCCTGGGTCAAGTGGCCATTTTCATAAGTTAAACTGATAGATGCCCCGTCGTATTTTAATTCACAGGTAAATTCTACCTCCGTGCCGCCCAGTATCCTTTGAACACGTTTTTCCCAATCCAATAATTCCTCTCTGGAATAGGAGTTATCCAAAGAATACATCCTTTGTTCATGGGTAACCGTATTGAAGTTTTTGGTAATGGCACCCCCTACCCTCATGGTAGGAGAGCTGGGATCTTTAAACTGGGGATGTGCATCCTCAAGGGCTTGTAATTCCTTGAGTTTGAAATCAAATTCGTAATCGGATATCACAGGCGCATCGAGTATATAATATCGATAATTATGGTCGTGAAGTTCTTTTCTCAGCGCGTTAATTCGCTCTTCCGGGGTCATATAGTATTGATTTATTTATCAGTTTTAATAGCTTTTAGAAATCTGTCTTTCCCGTGCAGATCCTTACTGAGCTCAATCTGTTTAAAAGAGTGGTCCTTAAGCAATTTACTGGTTTCAGCTCCAAAGCGCTGATTAATTTCCAGATAGAGTGCACCGCCTTCAACCAAAGCGTTCGAGGCTTCAGGAATTATAAATTCGTAAAATAGAAGCGGTTTTTCATCGGGAACAAATAATGCCATAGAAGGTTCAGCCTCCTTCACGTGTTCTTCCATCGCCAATTTCTCCTTCTCCAGTACATAAGGAGGATTAGAAACAATAATGTCATAATGATCATTTTTCAAATCCATAGACATGATATCTGATTCCAAAAACACCACATCAACTTCATTGATCCGTGCATTCTCTCCGGCTATTTTCAAGGCCTCAGTAGATAGGTCTGTTCCTGTTACCTTTACATTTGGAAGGTGTTTTGCCAGGGATATGGCAATACAACCACTCCCTGTTCCAATGTCCAAAATATTCAGAGGCTTGGAAGAAGTTTTATAATCCTCGATGATTCTACGGACCAGTTCTTCGGTTTCAGGTCGGGGTATCAACACCTTATTATTTACCTTAATCGGAAGATCGGTAAAGGTCGTAACCCCTAGAATGTATTGTAGGGGTTGTCCGAGCTTAAGGGCTGATAGGCCTCTGAAGAAAACACCTTCTTCTTCTTTTGAAATAATCCAGTCAGGATGAAGTGCCAAATGAAATTTGGGTTGACCCAGATAGTGTTCGACGAAGTGATAGAAAAAATGATTCACCTCATCTTTCCCGTATCGTTGATCCAACTCTTTATGGAAGATATGTTTTATCTCTTTTAGTAACACATCACAAGTATCTGAAGATCAAACTAATATATACTTTAAATTAGTTTATAATCCAAGGCGTAATATTCTGTAAATACGTCACAAGGACCCAGCGCCATTTAATCCTTTTTAATATCCTATTTTTGCGAAGTGAAGATACACGAAAAATATATTCTGAGGTGTATAGAACTGGGTAAAAACGGACTTGGGACAACAGCTCCCAACCCCATGGTGGGTTGTGTTATTTTGCATGAAGGCAAGATCATAGGAGAAGGATTTACAAGCCCCTTTGGAGGGCCTCATGCAGAAGTTAACGCTATTAACTCGGTCAAAAACAAGGATTTATTGAAAAAGGCCACTTTGTATGTGAGCCTGGAACCGTGTTCGCATCATGGTAAAACACCTCCTTGCACAGATCTCATATTGAAATGTGGCATTCCCAGAATTGTCATTGGTATTCAGGATCCTCATAGCAAAGTGGCTGGAAAAGGCATAAACATGCTAAAGGAAGAGGGACGGGAAGTGATCGTCCCGGTTCTGGAAGAGCAATGCAGGGAACATCATAAAAGATTTCTCACCTTTCACGAAAAGAAAAGGCCCTATATTATCCTGAAATGGGCAGAAAGTTCGGATGGTTATATGGCTCCAAAAAAATCAGAGCGTGCAATAAACCCTGAGCCCTACTGGATCTCAAATCGTTACTCAAGACAATTAGTACACCAATGGAGGACAGAGGAGCAGGCTATTTTAGTAGGAACTAACACGGTACTGGAAGACAACCCAAAATTAAACCCCAGGACATGGCAGGGCAAAAGCCCTTTGAGGGTAGTAATCGACAGGCATTTAAAAATTCCTCAGAACTATAATATCTATGACCAAACTGCAGATACCCTAGTTTTCACCCAGGCCAAAGCTGATCTCCCAAAACGAAAGGATATTGAGTTTCAGGAAATTGATTTTTCAGAGAATGTCCCATCTCAGATATGTGATCATTTGCATCAACGAAATGTACAAAGTATTATCATTGAAGGTGGAGCGGAAACGCTCAAATCTTTTATTGAGGATAATGTCTGGGATGAAGTGCGCATCTTTACTGGGACTTCCAAACTGGGTGATGGAATAAAAGCCCCGGAGGTTGGCGGAATAGAAGTACAGAGAACTAACCCTGGGAATGATCTATTGAGAATCCTGAAAAATGATTAAGAATATACTTTTCGATTTTGGAGATGTATTTATAAATCTGGACAAAGATGCCACCGTCCGAGAACTGGCAAATGCTGGTTATCATGAGATTGATGAAGAATTGTATCCCATGATTTTCAGCTTTGAGAAAGGCTTGCTGACAAGCTTGGAATTCGTAAAAATGGCGCAGAATTACTTCCAGGGAATTGAAGAGAAGGATTTAATTGCCGCCTGGAATGCTATAATTCTCGATTTCCCTGAACCCCGCCTCAACTTTATAGAAGACCTGGCCGCCTCAGGAAAATACAGGCTGTTTTTATTAAGCAATAACAATGTACTTCATATAGAAAGGGCAAAGGAAGAAATGGGAGAAGAGACCTATAAGAGATTCAGAGATTGCTTTGAAGGATTTTATCTCTCACATGAAATGAAAATGCGCAAACCAGACGCCGAGGCTTTCAGGACCATACTTAAGTCTCATTCCATACAGCCACAGGAAACCCTCTTTGTTGACGATACACTGCAACACATCCAAAGTGCCCGCACATTAGGCCTGAAGACCTGGCACCTGCAGGTTGGCAAGGAAGAAGTTTCAGAAATCACAAAGTATTTATGATATGCTGTACCTAGCCCTGAGTATTCTTTGTTCCAGTCTGATCTTTGTGATCTTTAAGCTTTACGCCCGATTTAAAGTGCAAACCCTGTACGCCATTATTATAAACTACTTTACTGCTTGTTTAGTGGGTTTCACCATGATGGACAATAAGGTTAGTCCATTGGAAATTCCCGGTAAAAGCTGGTTTATAGGAACGCTTGCCCTGGGAGTCCTCTTTATCATCATTTTCAATCTTATGGCAAAAACATCTCAGGTTTTAGGAGTATCGGTTGCCTCAGTGGCTACGAAGATGTCCTTGAGCATCCCTGTTGTACTTGGGGTATTTTTATATGGAGAGGAATTGGGAATCCTAAAAGCACTTGGTGTTCTCCTTGCTTTATGTGCGGTCTATTTCAGTTCGATGCGAAAGGCGCACCTTCCTTTTGACAAACGAACATTATTTCTGCCGCTGCTGGTTTTCCTGGGCTCAGGGGTAATCGATGCCAGTATCCAGTATGCTGAACAGTTTTTAGTACCAACTGAAGAATTTCCCGTTTTTTCTTCAACCGTTTTTGCAAGCGCCGGCTGTTGTGGTTTAGTGTTTATCCTTTTCAAGTCCTTTTCAGCTAAGGTCCGGATAGCTCCCCAAAGTATTTTGGGCGGTATTGCTCTAGGGGTACCCAATTTCTTTTCGATTTATTTTCTCCTCCGTGCGCTGCAAAACGAAGTATTGAACAGCGCATCTGTATTTACCATTAACAATGTGGCCATTGTAATGTTTTCGACCTTATTGGGAATTCTGCTTTTCAGGGAGGTACTCAGTTTCAGGAACTGGATAGGAATTGGCCTGGCCATTCTGAGTATCCTGCTGGTTGCAGCCTTTTAAATGAAGTAATATGTCTACTGATCAGTATAAAACAATTGCCACTCCTGCTGAAGGCATTCTATACAAGGATCGTAACAGTAAATTCATTGGTTTCGCATATCCTGTCAAAAATGAAGAAGAAATCAAGACAATACTGGAAAATATCAGGCAGCAACACAAGGGCGCCAACCATGTCTGCTACGCATGGCAACTGGGAATGGATACTGTGAGCTGGCGGGCGAATGATGACGGGGAACCTAATAATTCTGCAGGATTACCGATTTATGGCCAGATACAGGCCTTTGAGCTTACGCAGGTTCTGGTGGCGGTAGTCAGGTATTTCGGAGGGACCAAACTTGGTGTTGGCGGACTGATTTCTGCCTATAAAAAAACAGCACAACTCACTCTTGAAGAGGTAAAGACCATTAAAAAAACCATCTTTAGTACCCTTGCAGTAGAACTTGATTACAGCTCGATCAATCCGGTTATGCGCCTTATTAAAAAATATCAACTTCAGTTACTCGATCAATCGTCGGGGGCCAGGGTAAGGTATAGGCTGAATGTACCGAGAAATAAGGCACAAGAAGTAATTAAAAAATTCGAAGCCATGAAAGGTGTTGATGTGAATTTAAATAAGTGATACTGCTACTAGTCCAATTTGAGACGATGTAATATGGAATCGGGGCATTTTATGGGGCGCCCGGTTTTCATATCCATAAAAGCTAATACCGTTCTGGCAGTAACCAGCAATTCGTCTTTTTCATTGCGAATTTCATATTCAAATTCAATTTTAACAAGGGGCGGTTTTGAAAGTCGGGTAATGACCGTGATCAGGTCGTCGTAGGTTGCCGATTTTTTGAAATCCATCTGTAAGGAAATTACCGGCAACATGATTCCGTCTTTTTCCATCTGCTTGTAAGAAAATCCCAGGGACCTCAACCACTCTACCCTGCCCATCTCCAGGTATTGGGCATAATTACCGTGGTAGACCACTCCCATCTGGTCTGTTTCCCCATATCGAACTCGAAAAGAAAATTTATTTTGATACCCCATTTTTCAGTTAAAAACTATATATTTAGAAAGGAGGAATTATGAGCCGGAACATGCGAAAAAAAAAGGATAAATTCAACCTCAAATGATTTTTTTTTTAGCTTTTTTGTTCACATATTTGTCTCACTCTAAAAGAAAGTTACACGACACTTTCTCGAACCAACTGGCTTAAATCACTAACCAACAAAAATAGAGCGTTTTTAAAATGAGTGTTACTGCTAATTCCGTATGGAACAATTGTTTGGCATTTATCAAAGATAACATCCAACCGCAGGCATTCAAAACGTGGTTTGAACCTATCAAACCCGTAAAACTTTCCGAAAAAGCGCTTAGTATTCAGGTTCCCAGTAAATTTTTCTACGAATGGCTGGAAGAACACTACGTGAAATTACTAAAAGTTGCCCTCACAAAAGAACTCGGAGAGCAGGCCAAATTGGTTTACATTATTAAAATGGAGAACACTTACGGGAACAAAGAACCTTTTACAGAACGTATACCCAGTACCAACCGTGGTAATGTTAGTACACAGGAGATGGATGTGCCTGTAAAATCAAAAAATCCGGAACTCAAGAACCCTTTTGTAATTCCCGGGATTCGAAATATCAAAATAGAATCACAACTCAATCCCAATTATAACTTCGAAAACTTCCTGGAAGGAGATTCCAACCGACTGGCCAGATCGGCAGGAATGGCCGTGGCAAACAAACCCGGAGGCACTTCTTTTAATCCATTATTAATTTTCGGAGGGGTAGGATTGGGAAAAACACATCTCGCCCACGCCATAGGAGTTGATATCAAAGACAAATATCCGGAACGAACGGTACTTTATATATCAGCAGAGAAATTTACCCAGCAATATATCGAGTCGGTTAAAAAGAATACCAGAAACGATTTCATTCATTTCTATCAGCTGATCGATGTCCTTATCATTGATGATGTACAATTCCTATCCGGAAAATCAGGAACTCAGGATGTATTTTTCCATATTTTTAACCACTTGCATCAAAATGGCAAACAGGTAATCCTCACTTCAGACAAAGCGCCTGTAGATATGCAGGATATAGAACAGCGATTATTGTCGAGATTTAAATGGGGCTTATCTGCTGAGCTACAAAACCCGGATTACGAAACAAGGATTTCAATTCTCAAAAATAAATTGTACAGAGACGGGGTGGAAATGCCCGATGATATCATTGAATACGTTGCCAAACACATAAAGACGAACATTCGGGAGCTGGAAGGAGCGATAATTTCATTGATTGCCCAATCTTCCTTTAACAAACGTGAAGTAACCCTCGAATTAGCGCAACAGGTCGTTGAAAAATTTGTAAAAAATACTAAGCGGGAAGTTTCAATTGACTACATCCAGAAAGTAGTTTCAGATTACTTTGAAATGGACGTGGCAACCCTTCAATCCAAGACCAGAAAACGTCACATTGTTCAGGCCAGACAATTGGCTATGTTTTTTGCCAAGAAATTTACAAAAGCCTCACTAGCCAGCATTGGATCCCAGATTGGAAAGAGAGACCACGCTACCGTCCTGCACGCTTGTAAGACCGTGGATAACCTCGCGGAAACCGATAAACAATTCAGAAAGTACATAGAAGATCTGACCAAGAAGTTTTCCTAAACTGGTATGAAAAAGAAAGTGCTCATGGTGTGTCTGGGTAATATTTGCAGATCCCCATTAGCCGAAGGTATACTCAGATCAAAAGTCGATCCCAATAAAGTTGAGGTTGATTCTGCCGGTACGGCGGGCTATCATGTGGGGAATCCCCCAGATTCCAGATCGATTGATACGGCAAAAAAATACAACATCGATATCAGTCAGCAACGCTGTCGTAAATTTATTAGGGAGGACTACTTTCAGTTCGATCACATATTTGTAATGGACAAGGCTAATTACACCGATGTCTTAGCCCTTGCTCCAGATGAAACTTATCGGGCTAAAGTTAGGCTACTTCTGGAGGGAGTTGAATCTTCACCTGCCGAAGTACCCGACCCATATTATGGGGGTCACGATGGGTTTGAACTGGTCTTTCAACTACTCGATCAGGCATGTGAAAAACTGGTAAACGAACTTTAGTTTAAGTTGATGAGCAAATCGGATAAAACTCCTGGAAAATTATACCTGATCCCCACTACCCTTGGGGGTACGGCACCCCTGGAAGTCCTTCCGATCTCCATCAAACAGGCTATTGAGGCTATCGATTACTATATCGTGGAAAATGAAAAAACCGCCCGACGGTTTATAAAAACTATTGCCCCCAGAAAATCACAACCCTCCCTGCATATAGAACAATTAAACAAATTCACTGAACCCGATACCATACCCGCCTTTCTAGATCCTTGTTTAAAAGGAAATCACGTTGGAGTTCTGTCGGAAGCGGGAAGTCCCGCAGTTGCGGATCCCGGAGCGGAAGTCGTTAGGATTGCCCATGAAAAGAATATTCAGGTGGTGCCCCTGGTAGGCCCTTCATCACTTATCCTGGCCTTGATGGCCAGTGGCTTAAACGGGCAGAATTTTTGTTTCCATGGCTATCTTCCAATAGATGCAACGGATCGAAAAAAGAGCCTGAAAGCTTTAGAACGTAGTTCTAGGGAAATAAACCAAACCCAGTTATTTATTGAAACCCCTTACAGGAATGACAAATTATTTCAAGATCTTGTCAAGGTCCTCTCCCCTTCTACCCTGCTCTGCATTGCAGCAGACATAACTCTTCCCGGGGAATATATTCGCACTAAGTCGATTGAAGAATGGAGGCATGAGACTCCCGATCTGCACAAAAGGCCTGCGATCTTTTTACTTCTTGCCTGAAGACTTTATTTGCGATTTCTAATTAGACCTCTTAAGTTCTAAATCTGTGGATTCCTTTGTGGAATAATTACGGAAACATCGTATCCTGAGAATTGTTTAAGGTAATTAGATATACTAGTACCATAAGCGTCCTCTACATCCCATTGCCCATATGACCTGAGAAACTTCTTAACGTTGCCGGGCCCTGCCAGGTGAGCGGCAGCCAGGATACCGGATTCTGAGATCTCAATTCCCTTTACCTTTTTCCCTACAAACCTGTGGATATCTCTTCGGAGTATCCATTTATTTCGGGCCAGGTTAGTCCTGAACACGCGTTCCTGTAAAGTGGGATCGTTAAGGAATTGAGTGGCATTGTAAACACCCATAAGCTGGAGGGTACCAATACCGAATTGATATTTGCCCAGATAACCTAAAGTGTTAATTATAAAATAGTCTCCCTGTGATTCTTTAAAAGCCAAGGCCTCTTTAAATCCCACAAAAGAACTACCCACAAAGGGCGGTATCACCATTGAGGAAGGCATATTGGTTTTGTCTTTGGGAAACAAAACCGGAGTAGGTTCTCTAACGATCAGCGCCTCAGGTACTGTTACTGTATTCTTTGGGGAAGTACCAAAGCTCGCTAACATTAAAATCATGATAAGAGGACAGAGTAAACTTATCCACTTTCTCATATATGTGTTTTCTTAAGACTTATGATCCAAAAAGGACTTGCTTAAATTTCACAATACAAAGATAATGCAGCTTTTTTCTTACATCCACATGGAAGAAGGAGTTTTATGATACTTTTAGGACAAATGGATAATTTTAACCGATAAAATTCCTACCTGTTAATATTTTGGCTATTTATCCACCGGACGTATTGCTGTTTATTTCGGTTGTGCTGTACCAGGTCTTCAGCAAATTTGTGATATCCGAAATTCTCAACGTCTGCAACAAAGTAATAGTAATCATGCTCTTCAGCGTTTAAAACGGCATCAATCGCTGAAATATCAGGCATGGCAATAGGACCCGGGGGTAAGCCCGCATAGCGATACGTATTATAAGGAGAATCGATGGTGAGATCCCTGTAGAGTACCCGGCGAATAATTGTGTCCCAGTTATTGAGTTTTCGCTTAAGGGCAAAAATGACAGTGGGATCAGCCTGGAGGGCCATACCCCGTCTCAGACGATTCAGATATACACCAGCCACCCTGGGCCTTTCGTCTACTTTTGCACTTTCCTTCTGAACTATTGAAGCCAACGTAATAACTTCTTCCCGGTCCATTCCTAAATCTTTGGCTCTCGCCATCCTATCCTTATTCCAGAACCTGTCATATTCCTTTTCCATTCTGTTTCTGAAATCGAGTGCCGATGTATTCCAGAAGAATTCATAAGTATTAGGAATATAAAGACCCAAACTGGTCTCAGGAGTGAGATTTCGTTCCTTGAGAAACTGGCTATCTCGAAAAACCTCCAGCAGAGAAGTACTATCCGCTTCAATTTGAGTAGAAATTCTACCTGCCAGAGCCTGTAGGGATTCCTGATTATTAAATGAGACCATTACCGGAGTATTAGCGCTGCGAAGGGTATTTACGATATCATTATTGCTCATATCCTTCCTGAGAATATACTTCCCCCCTTTAATGCGATATTGCTTTCTTTCCGCCACGGACTGAAAGGCACTAAAATCTTTTAATAAAGGCTCTAATTGCTCTTTGAGATCTGCCATATCTGCCCCTGAAGGAATGTAGACAAAAGCTTCCTTATTTTCAAATGCCGTATTTGGAGAGAAAAATGCGGAATACACATAATAAACAAAAATTCCTCCTCCCAGAACTCCCAGGAGTAATACGGTAATCACGATTCTTTTTAAGTACATAACGGGTTAAATTTTTGAAAGAGATACTGATCTTTATAAGATCCCTGCCATCTGATCCATTCCTTTTTAACAGCTGTCCTTGTAAAGCCAAGTTTTTCAAATAACTTGATACTCGGATGGTTATCTTCCATCACATTGGCATATACCTGCCTGACATTCAGGGATGTAAAAGCAAATTTTGTTACCAGATCTACTGCTTCCATACCCATCCCTTTTTTGCGATCCTCATACTTGAGGATGACCAGTCCCAGGCCTACACGTTCATGTTTAGGATTAAATTCAAATAGATCAATCAAACCTATCAGGGAACCATCAATATCACAAATTGCCAGGCGCAACTGCTTTACTTCATAAATATCCCTGTGGGCATTGTTTAAATACTCTTTTAAGACATGCCGGGAATAAGGCTGCTGTGTGCCGCTTATTTCCCATAATCGGGTGTCATTTTCCAGGAGGTATAAAAAATCAAGGTCCTCTGGTTCCAGAGCTCTGAGAATCACTTTCTTACCTTTTAGTTCTACCACTTTATCAGACCTTTAAATACAAAAGTTGCGGGTCCTACAAGTGCTACATCCTCATACCCCTTTTTTACTGCTTTGAAAGTGACACTAAGGTCACCACCTTTTGTTTTGATATGTATCTTATCTGCCTCCGTCTTGGAAATAAAATGCATCGCAAGAGCCACGGCCGTTACCCCGGTTCCACAGGAATAGGTCTCATCCTCTACTCCGCGTTCATAGGTCCGCACCCAAAAGGAATCTGGTGCAAGTTGTTCTACAAAATTGACATTACTTCCTTTTTCTCCATAAATACCATATCGTATCCTCCTGCCTTCCCTGACAACATCCAGGGAGTTTAAGTCTTTTACAATCTGAACATGGTGAGGTGAGCCGGTATCCAGAAAATACGCGTTGCGTTTTTTACTAATCCTTCCCACGTCAGACATCTTTAATGCCACCATTTCCTCTATAATTGAAGCCTGGTGAAGCCCGTCGCTGGCCTGGAAAGTGGTTTCTTTCTCGATCACGCCCAGATCCCGCGCAAAGGCAACCAAACACCGACCGCCATTACCACACATCGATCCAATATTTCCATCGGCATTGAAGTAAATCATTTTAAAATCTGCCGACTTGTCATTTTCAAGTAACAAAAGACCATCAGCTCCAATGCCAAAACGTCTGTCACATAATTGTTCCACAAGATTGGTATTGTTTTTGGGGAATTCTTCCTGTCGATTATCAAAGATGATAAAGTCGTTACCCGTGCCCTGATATTTGTAAAATTCGAACTCCATAGCAAAGATCAAGGTACAAAGATAGGACATTATTTAAGGTATTTTTAGCAGTTAAAAAGGCGTTAAAGAACAATGTGATCATTATAAAACCTTTAATTTTAAGTTGAATAAAATCAAAAGACGTATGAAACGATTTACAAGTTTACTAATGGTGGCCATCTTCGGTGGTGCAATCACCCTGGGAGGCTATAAATTATTTATTGAAAAGGAAAAATCAACTTTTGCGTTCACCGAAAGTGAAATGCCTGTATTTAAAACAAGTAGTACCCCTGTTTCTTCAGCTGGAGCCGGCATTGACGCCGTCGATTTTACCACGGCTGCCGAAAATACGGTAAATGCAGTAGTGCATGTTAAAAACCTGACCCTCAACAAAGCACCTAGTTTTTTAGATTTCTTTTACGGCTCCGAGCCACGTCAGGTTCCGCAAATAGGAACGGGATCCGGAGTAATTATTTCACCTGACGGATATATTGTAACCAATAACCATGTGATTGCCAAGTCGACCGAGCTAAAGGTTACCCTAAACAACAACAAGTCGTACGACGCAGAACTAATAGGCACAGATCCCAACACGGATATTGCACTTATTAAAATCGATGCTGACCGCTCCCTCCCCTACCTGGCATTTGGTGATTCTGATAATACCAAAGTGGGCGAATGGGTACTTGCGGTAGGAAACCCTTTTAATCTAACTTCAACAGTCACTGCAGGGATTGTCAGTGCCAAAGCACGAGCCCTGGGAAATTCAGAACAGTCATTTATACAGACAGATGCGGCCGTAAATCCCGGAAATAGCGGCGGTGCCCTGGTGAATACAAATGGTGATCTGATCGGAATTAATACAGCAATTACTTCTCAGACAGGCTCTTATGTGGGTTATTCCTTTGCCGTGCCCAGCAATATTGCAAAAAAGGTGGTTGAAGATATTCTCGAGTATGGGAATGTTCAAAAAGGTATGCTTGGTATTTCTGCTCCGAGGATAAATACTCCCTATGCCATTGAAAATGGAATTAATGAAATTGAAGGGGTATACGTCGGAACAGTAGAAGAAGAATCGGGAGCTGATGACGCCGGACTAAAAACGGGAGATATCATCAAACAGATCGATGACATTAAAATTCAGAGATTTGCAGACCTTACCGGATATATAAGTACAAAAAGGCCAGGGGATGAGGTACAGGTAACTGTGGAGAGAGATGATGAAACGATGATTTTCCCCGTTACCTTAAAAGAAAGGCAGTCGCTCATAGTACCGGTAATGGGCCTCGTAGTAAAGAATCTCACCGAAAAGGACAAAAAACTCTTTAAGATTAACAAGGGGGTTAAAATTACCGGTATCCCAGAAACGTATAGAAGGGATGGACTCGAACTCGAAGGAAGTATCATTCTGGAAATTGACGGAGAAGCCATCAATAATATTCAGGACGCGAGGATTGAGTTTGGAAAGATAACCCGATACGGAAAAACCGTAATCACTTTACTGAATAAAGACGGTGAAAGAGAAAGAGTTATTTTCCAGTAATTGCAATTATTAAAGAAGCTGGAAAGCGCATCGGAAACGATGCGCTTTTTTTAATTACTTATCCTTGGGCGAAAACGTTTGAAATCTATAATTTTGCAAAAAAATAAACAACTGCCTCAATGAACAATTTTTCATCCTATGAAAAGGAGTTGGCCTTTCAGGCCGATCGAAGAAAAGCGACTACAGAATTTATTAAGATCATTAGTGACCTCTGGTATGACAGGGCGATAGAAGTGGTCCTTTTCAAAAATCAGATCATCGACAAACCCGTAAGTGATATCATTAACCTTCACGAATATGCCGGGCAATTTGTGCAAAAACCTATCTCTATATTCGATTCGGTAGAGATTCTAAGAGCGATAGATGATTTGAAATTACCCCCTTCTAAGCTCGATATTGGAAAACTCACCTATGAGTACCATTCTGAAGATGAAGGCCGGTACAGTAATGTAAAGGCCTTTGTTGTTGACAAACTCAAGGACGCAAAAAAAAGTAAGGAAATTGAACCAAAAGATGTGGTTCTATACGGATTTGGACGTATTGGCAGATTGCTGGCAAGAGAACTAATGGCCAAAACGGGAAAAGGAAATCAGCTTAGACTCAGGGCTGTTGTGACCCGGGGAGAGCTTAGTCAGGAGATTCTGGAAAAAAGAGCAACACTTTTGAGGACCGACTCGGTACACGGGCAATTTAGTGGCACCGTCGAGGCCGATATCGAGAATAAGGCACTGGTTATTAATGGCACAACAGTTCATATGATCTCTGCCAGTGTTCCGGAGGAAGTGGATTATAAGAGTTATGGCATTCAAAACGCGCTTGTTATTGATAATTCAGGAGCCTACAGGGATGAAAAATCCCTTTCACGGCATTTAAAGGCAGCGGGTGTAGAAAAAGTCCTGTTAACTGCGCCGGGCAAGGACATTCCCAATATCGTTCACGGGGTGAATCAACGTGAATTTAACCCCGATACCACAAAAATTTACTCAGCCGCATCCTGTACCACAAACGCAATTACCCCTGTATTAAAAGTGGTAGAGGATTCCCTGGGGATCGTTAAAGGACATTTGGAAACTATACATGCCTATACAAACGACCAGAACCTTGTAGACAATATGCACGGGAAATACAGACGTGGCAGGGCAGCTGCACTGAACATGGTCATTACAGAAACCGGAGCAGGTAAGGCGGTAGCCAAGGCACTTCCATCCCTGGATGGAAAACTTACTTCCAACGCTATCAGGGTCCCTGTGCCTAATGGATCCCTGGCCATACTTAACCTGGAAGTAAAAAACAAAACCTCGAAGGACGGAATTAATACAATTATTAAGAAGTATGCACTGGAAGGAGATCTGGTAGAACAGATCAAATTTTCCCTCAGCAATGAGCTGGTATCCTCTGATATAATAGGAACGTCTGCCCCTGCTATATATGATAGTAAAGCAACTATTGTAGATTCAAAAGGGAAGAATGTAGTCCTGTATGTTTGGTACGACAATGAATATGGGTATGCACATCAGGTAATCCGATTGGCAAAGTACATTGCCAAGGTCAGAAGGTTTACATATTATTAACAGGCAATTGTAGTCGATTTTAACCAACCTTCTTTTTCCTCATATCAAAAGATCTTAATTCACTTTTTTTTCGTAAATACTAATATTAAAAGTACTTTAGCCTTACCTAAATCGAAGTATAACAAGAGAACCATCTAAAATGAGATATTTTAGTAAGCTATTTATTGCTTTCACACTGCTCGCAGGAATCCAAGTATTTTCCCAAACCGGCGAAGGTGCCCCGGAACCTTCACTCGATGGAGGAACTATCAATTCGCAATTCGAATATATTTATCAGAAATCCGGTAATTACCGTGCTGATGGCAAGCGTTATGAGGTTGTTCGAACCCTCAACTTGGACAAGCTGAGGCAAAACGTCAATGATACGATCAATGCGGCTAATCAAAAGGCAAGTCAGTTACAGCAAGTGATAACTTCTCAGGAGAATACCATTGCTTCCTTAAATTCCAAACTGGAAGAGACCACAAAAAATCTCACCGCAGTTACAGAAGAAAAAGACAGCATGTCTTTGCTGGGGGCTCAGGTATCAAAAGCAACTTATAATGTAACACTCTGGACTTTAATTCTGGGACTATTTCTCCTGTTATTGCTCTTTATTTTTAAATTCAGGCAGAGTAACGTCCTTACCCAGGAAGCGAAAAGCAATCTCTCGGATCTGGAGACAGAATACGAAGACCATCGAAGAAGGGCCCTTGAAAGAGAGCAGCGTATAAGCAGGCAACTTCAGGATGAGATTAACAAATACCGTAAATCAAAATAATTGAAAGCTCCGAAAGGAGCTTTTTTTATCGCTTTATGTCTTTTTCAATAATCAAAGCCACCCAAGAGCACATCCCAGTAATTATTCCCTTACTCGATGCTTACAGAGTATTTTACGAACAAGCCTCTGATGAATTTGCTGCAGAGCAATTTCTTAAAACCAGGTTTGAGCAAAACGATTCTGATATATTTCTGGCAATGACCGATGGTATAACAGCAGGATTTGTACAACTTTACAGTAGTTTTTCAACGGTCTCCCTCCAGCCTGTATATATTCTAAATGACCTCTACGTCTCAACCGATTTTCGAAATAAAGGAGTTGGGGCTGCTTTATTAAAACACGCACAGCAATTCTGTGAGATACAGGGGTATAAAGGCCTGGCCCTTGAAACAGCGGTTGATAATCCGGCTCAGGCTCTTTATGAGCGACTGGGGTGGGAAAAGGATGTTCATTGTTTTCATTACTTTTGGACAGCCCGTTAAAGAAGGTCATAACCCATACACAAAGCACAATGCGCATTGATATCATCACTGTTGTTCCCGATATCCTCCGGAGTCCGTTTGAGGCTTCTATTCTGAAAAGGGCTATTGACAAAGGTCTGGTAGAGGTTCATATTCACAATCTCAGGGATTATTCCATCGGCAATTATAAACAGGTAGATGATTATCAGTTCGGAGGTGGTGCAGGGATGGTATTAATGATAGAGCCCATTGATAAATGTATTCGGAAGTTAAAATCGGAGAGAGAATACGATGAAGTAATCTACCTCACCCCAGACGGAGAGACATTAAATCAGAAAATTTCGAATTCCCTGTCACTTTTAGGGAACATCATCATCCTTTGTGGTCATTATAAGGGGGTTGATCAGAGGGTAAGGGACACCCTGATCACCAGAGAAATATCCATCGGAGATTATGTGTTATCAGGAGGGGAACTAGGAGCAGCGGTACTATGTGATGCGGTAATAAGGCTCCTTCCCGGGGTACTCAATGATGAAACTTCGGCCCTGACCGATACTTTTCAAGACAATTTGCTGGCTCCCCCGGTTTATACAAGACCCAGGGAATACAAAGGTCTGGAGGTACCTGAAGTATTACTGGGAGGTAATTTTAAAGCCATAGAAGAATGGCGGGAGGAACAGGCATATCTCAGAACAAAGGAACTTCGGCCGGATCTGCTGGAGTAATCCTTCGTCGAAATCAGGATAAAATTTCGATTAAAATCCTTGTATGTAATGATTTATCGACTATTTTTGCAGTCGTTAAAATCAACCTCTGACGATCTCCGTGAACGTTGCTTTTAAAAAATAAAAAATAAAGATTTAAATGGAACCGTTAATAAAATTTGTTCAGGACGAATTTATTCCAAAAAAAGACTTTCCCGCATTTTCTGCTGGTGACACAATTACCGTCTACTATGAGATCAAGGAAGGGGAAAAAACCAGAACCCAGTTTTTCCGGGGAGTAGTTATCCAGAGAAGAGGTTCAGGGGCTTCAGAAACGTTCACCATCAGAAAAATGTCTGGAACAGTAGGTGTGGAAAGAATTTTCCCAATCAATATGCCTGCCCTGCAAAAAATTGAAATCAATAAAAAAGGAAAAGTACGAAGAGCGAGAATCTTCTACTTCAGAGGACTGACCGGGAAGAAAGCCCGAATTAAGGAAGTCAGGTCATAAGGCCTTTATACAGATAACAAAAAGACCCTATCTTTTCGATAGGGTCTTTTTATTTCCGGCATATACAAAGTACCTATAAAACTAATCCATCTTCGCTTCAAATTCGAGAATGGTTTTTCTGATGATCTGAACACAATCCATCAATTGTTCCTCCGTCATCACCAGAGGTGGGGCAAAACGAATAATATTTCCATGCGTTGGTTTTGCCAGCAAACCGTTATTTTTTAAAGCGATACAAATTTCCCAGGCAGTGGAGCTGTCTTCAGAATCATTGATGACGATGGCATTCAGCAATCCCTTTCCCCTTACGAGTCGAACCAAAGGAGAATCTTTTACTAACTGCTCCATTTCTTTCCTGAAGATATTTCCTAGTTTATCTGCATTTTCAGCTAAATCCTCATCCCTCACCACTTTCAGGGCTGCCATGGCTACTGCACATGCAAGTGGATTACCTCCAAATGTAGACCCGTGATTTCCAGGGCGGATCACTTCCATGATGTGATCATCTGCGAGAACTGCTGAAACAGGAAATACACCTCCGGAAATAGCCTTACCCAGTATTAGTATGTCTGGTTTAACCTCAGGGCTGCCACTACAATTCTTGTCGGGACAGGAGCAATTTCCACAACTCGCTAATAACCGGCCTGTTCTGGCTATCCCCGTTTGAACTTCATCAGCAACAAGCAGGACGTTTTTCGACTTACAGAGCTCATATGCAGTTTTGAGATAAGTCTCATCCGGAACATATACCCCGGCTTCCCCTTGTATGGGTTCCACAAGGAAAGCTGCGACATTGGGGTCTTCAAGAGCTTCTCTCAACGCCTCAATGTCATTGTATCTGATTGAAGTAATTCCGGGTGTAAAGGGCCCGAAATTCTCTGTAGCAACCGGATCATTTGAGGCAGAAATAATCGAAATGGTACGTCCGTGGAAGTTGTTCTGACAAACAATGATACGTGCCTTATTATCAGGAATACCTTTTTTCTCATATCCCCATTTCCTGGCTAGTTTAATAGCGGTTTCAACGGCTTCGGCTCCCGTATTCATTGGAAGGACTTTCTCAAATCCAAAATAAGAAGTAATATACTGCTCATAAACGCCCAGCATATCGTTGTAAAAAGCACGGGATGTAAGAGTGAGCTTTTCGGCCTGTGATTTTAATGCCCCGATGATATCAGGATGGCAATGCCCCTGATTCACTGCTGAATAAGCTGATAAGAAATCATAATATTTATTCCCTTCAACATCCCAGACGAAAACTCCTTCTCCCCTGCTGAGGACAACAGGTAGTGGATGGTAATTCTGGGCACCGAATTTTTCTTCCAGAGCAATGGCATCTTTAGAGCTCAATTTTTCTAAGACAGACATAATGTAATGAATTAAGTAAAACTAAAACCATTCCTTCTTTGGGAGAGAAATCATCCTACGTAAGACCTCAAAATTACAAAATATAAAAGGGTTCAAAAAACATTCGTATATGATTAAGACACCTTTGATTACAGGGATTTAATCTACTCCTTGATTTTTTCATTGTTTCCCTATCGTCCGATCCCTAAAAAGATTTTACCTTTGGTCATGCGCAAAAAAAACACGAGGCAAATCTTCGAAAATATTGAGGTTATTGATGCAGGTTCAAAGGGAAAAGCTATAGCCAAAGCACCCGATGGCAGGGTAATCTTTTTGCCAAATGCAGTCCCCGGAGATGTTGTTACCGTTCAAACCACAAAAAAAAGAAAGGCGTATTTTGAAGGGGTGGCAACGGATTTTCACCTTTTATCCGATCGTCGCACAACTCCTAAATGCAAACACTTTGAAAGTTGTGGGGGTTGTAAATGGCAACATATGAAATATGAGAGTCAGTTGTATTTCAAGCAGCGTGAAGTAGAAAATAATCTGAAACGTATAGGTCATCTTACTCTTCCGGAAATTCAACCTATTCTCGGTGCTCCATCCGAATACTATTACCGCAACAAAATGGAGTTTTCATTTTCCGATTCCCGGTGGTTATATCCCGAAGAGTTAAAACAGGAAGGTCGTATTGAGGATAGAAATGCCCTTGGCCTTCACATGCCCGGAATGTGGGATAAGGTACTCAACCTGGATGAGTGTCACCTGCAACCCCATCCTTCTGATGCCATCAGATTGGAGATAAAACATTTTGCAACAAAGAACAAGCTAGCTTTTTTTAATCCGAGGAGTCAGACGGGACTTCTAAGAACCCTGATGATAAGGACCAGTTCCACGGGTGAATTAATGGTTTTGATTCAATTTGCAAAAGATGAACCCGATCAAAGAAAACTACTACTTGATCATGTTATAAATAAGTTTCCGGAGGTCACTTCTCTGTTGTATGTCATCAATGAGAAGAAAAACGATACGATATATGATCAGGAAGTGCATTGTTATCACGGCAGGGAGTTTATCCTGGAATCCATGGAGGGGCTTAGCTTCAGGATCAATGCTAAATCGTTTTACCAGACAAACTCTGAGCAGGCCTATGCCTTATATGAGGTGGTAAGGGAGTTTGCCGGACTGACCGGAAAGGAACTGGTATATGACCTGTACACCGGGACAGGGACCATTGCCTTATTTCTTGCTAAAAATACACGAACAATGGTGGGAATTGAAATCGTGCCTGACGCCATCTCCGCGGCAATAGTCAATGCCAGCGAGAATAAGATCTCCAATACTGAATTTATTGTGGGGGATATGAGATCGGCATTGAGCGACGAAATAGTGCAGGAACACGGAATTCCGGATGTCCTGATAACAGATCCGCCCAGAGAGGGTATGCACAAAGATGTTGTTGCTCAAATTCTTAAAATGTCCCCGCACAGGATCGTTTATGTGAGTTGCAACAGTGCAACCCAGGCACGTGATCTGGAGATGATGAAGGAGGATTATGAGATACTCAGGGTGCAGCCGGTTGATATGTTTCCCCAGACGCATCACGTAGAAAATGTTGTACTTTTGGAAAAACGCAAAGAATAGAATGAGCTTCACTCCCCGAATTTTCAGATGCTTTATTCGCATTGTAAAACCCATTCATCTCGGGCTATTCACCTTCATTTTCTTCATAGGTGCCGTTTCTTGTGAAAAGGATGATATCTGTGTGGATGGTGATACTCCCCTTCTGATCCTTAGGTTTTATGACGCCACAGATACCAGTAATGTAAAATCCGTTACAAATCTCAGGATCATAGGAATTGGAAACGGGGACCCTGTAGACACCTTCACGGATCGCTCAACAACTGATTCAGTTGCCATTCCATTGCGAGTAAATTATGGCGATACACAATTCCAGTTAATACTCAATTCAGCGGATGATGAGGAGGAAAATGAAACCGGGAATATCGATACCCTGCAATTCAATTATATAACTCGGGAAGTATTTATCTCCCGTGCCTGTGGCTTTGTTGCCAATTTCAGTGAGATGGAAGACAATCTTACCACCGATTCGGAGAATTGGATACAAAATATTGAAATAGCAGACACCTTAGTAACCTCACAACTCAATGCGCATGTTAAAATATTTCATTAGTGGGGTGTTATGCTGTTGCTGGTTTTTTGTCCATGCACAGTCTGAGCCACTTAACCTGCAGCAAAAAGATACTACCTCAAACAAACAACCTTATGGTTTGAGGGCAGGGGTTGATTTGAGTCGACTAGCATTATCTTTCTTAAACGATGATTATACAGGATTAGAGCTGGTTGCCGATTACCGCCTCACACAACGCCTGTACCTTGCCGGGGAACTGGGAAATGAAAAAAGAACGAGTCAGGAAGAACTGACCAATATTGATATTGCGAGTTCTACAGCCTTGTATAATTTTACAACCTCGGGCAGTTACCTGAAACTTGGGGTTGATCTCAATACCTATGAAAATTGGTATGGTATGAACAATCTGATTTATATCGGTGGACGTTATGCTTTCAGTACTTTTAGTCAGACCGTCAATTCTTCATTTATCTACGACAGTAATAGGTACTGGGAACCTAATGCATTTGCTGAGGGAATAGAGCACAACGGGGAATATGGCGGACTCAACGCGAGCTGGCTGGAAGTACTTATGGGAATTAAGGCCGAGCTTTTTGCCAATTTTTACCTTGGGGCCAGTGTACGGCTGGGTTTTCTGATCAGTAATAAGGAGGCTGAAAATTTTCCGAACCTTTGGATCCCCGGATTTAACAAGGTAACGGATGGGAGTAATTTTGGGGTGGGCTACAATTACAGCATTACTTATTTTCTCCCACTATACCGAAAGAGTAAAAAACCAAGTAGAACGCCGGCCAGTGGAAACTAAAATTTTTGCTGAAAATTTCGGGAGGCCTCAGGAATTCTGAGTCCGATGGTTTTCATTATACTTTGCCTTTTTACTCCCTTCATAAATCGCGTATTTCACTAATTTCGATTCGAGATGACTATTGTATAGTTTGATTTTTCTCGATGGCCTGAGTCCGACATGTTTCAGAGCCTCCAGATTTGAGGTAATGAACCAGGCATCTGTTCCTGGATATTGACGTTTGAGCGTATTGCCAATATTGGCATAAAAATCTTCCATTTCAATATTGAGTCGTTCCCCATAGGGAGGATTAAAAACCATATGCAGATGCTTTTCTGTATACTTTTCACTGAGGAAGAAATTTTGCCTTTCAATTTTAATATACTCTGATAAATTTGCGTTGGCCACATTGTCCTCGGCCTTCTGAACAGCTGAAGGAGCTTTGTCATAGCCCTTAATTTTAAAGTGAAATTCCCTTGTTTTATTCAGACTGCTACTGATTATTTTTTCGAAAAGCGACTGGTCAAAATCGGACCATTTTTCAAAGGCAAAACCTTTTCGATTGATATTAGCAGGGATATTGCAGGCGATCATGGCCGCTTCAATTAGGATGGTACCGCTACCACACATTGGATCGAGAAAATCGCATTGTCCGTCCCATCCACTGAGCAGCAGCAAGCCGGCAGCCAGCACCTCGTTGATCGGGGCAATATTTGTGGCTGTTTTATAGCCTCTGTGGTGAAGTGAAGCTCCGGAACTATCGAGTGATACATTGCATTGATCTTTCTGAATATGGATATTGATACGTAGATCAGGAGACTTAAGGTCTACATCGGGTCTTTCCCCTGATTCATCACGGATTTTGTCTACTATGGCATCCTTGGTTTTTTGAGCAACATATAAGGCATGGGTAAACTTTTCCGAATGTACCGTGGCATCCACGGCAAGAGTGGTATCAGCAGAGAGATAGGCCTTCCAGTCCATGGCATATATCTCTTTATAGAGTTCATTTTCATCTCTTATTCTAAAGCTGGCAATGGGCTTGATGATCTTTATTGCAGTCCTCAGGCAAAGATTTGCCTTGTACATAAACCCAGTGTCACCTTCAAAAGAAACGCTCCTTACCCCGGGAACTACGTTCATCGCACCTAAATTCCTCAACTCCTTAGCCAGTATCTCCTCAAATCCGTAGAGAGTTTTGGCGACCATTTTAAAATTATTACTCATTTCCATCCATATCTAGCCGTAAAAATACGCTAAATTTGGGCCTTGTGGACAAATGGTTCCCGTCAATTGGATTCCGTAATATGAGTTATCTTCTTTTAATCCTGACAGTAGTCCTGAGTTTTGGTTTTGTGGCCATTACTAAACCTAAAAAAATGCTCGGGCTCCGACTGCTACTGGCTTTTTCGGGGGCGTTCCTGCTTGCCCTTACCATTTTTGACCTTTTACCTGAGGTTTACGACTCATCAGATCCCAGGGCGATGGGTGTTTTTATTATGGCCGGTATCCTGATTCAGATCTTTCTTGAATTCTTTTCGAAAGGTGCCGAACACGGGCATATGCACTGGGATGAGCAAAAAGAAGTTTTCCCATGGGTCCTCTTTATCAGTTTAAGTATACATGCTTTTATGGAGGGATTACCCCTTACCGATGCGAATCCCATTTTATTCGGAATATTGGTTCATAAAATCCCTATTGCCTTGATTTTAAGTACGTTTTTGCTCAACTCCCAAAGGAATAAACTAACCGCTTTTGTCTTTATCCTGTTATTTTCCCTTATGACACCTTTCGGCAGCCTGCTGGCCACACATCTGGAGTTTCTGATTCTTTACAAAGCCCAGATCACAGCTGTAGTCATTGGAATATTACTCCACATTTCTACGGTCATCCTCTTTGAAAGTTCTCAGGGGCATACATTTAATCTGAGAAAATTGATTGTGATCTTTCTGGGAATTGTGATGGCTTATTTTATTTAGAATGTTTTCCAAAAAAGAATCAAAACTGCTCCGAGAACAATTCTGGATCTCATTTGGTAAGTCTTTTCCTAGAAAATGGAGGCTTTATCAAACCGGGATCAAAGGGTTTGTTCTCAAATTCCATTTTGATCTACACAAAGCGATGGTCTCATTAGACATTGAGGACCTCGCAGAGGAAAAGCGAGAGGCCTTGTGGGATAAGCTTGTTTCCCTGAAATCAATACTCATTAACGATTATCTGCCTGGAGCAACATACGATTCGGCCTATGCCCTCGAGAACAATAAAAGGATTGCCAGGATCCATGTACAGAAAGAAGGTGTATGTATTCACGACAAAGATACATGGGAAGAGGCAATGGTATTTCTCAGGGAAAAAATGGAATTGATGGAATCATTTTTTGATGATTATAGGGAATACCTGCTGCCTTAGAGGACATCTTTGTAGATGAGAAACCAATGACTTAGTGCTCCGCCCAGGACAAACAAGTGCCAGATAAAATGATTATACGGAATCTGGCGAATGGCATAGAATACAGTTCCGAGGGTATAAAAAGCACCGCCGAGGAATAACAATAAAACCCCGTCTGAGCTGAGTTGTGACCATAGGAAGCTGAAATCAAAGACGATAAGCCAACCCATGACCAGATAGAGCATTAGTGAGAGCCATTCTAACTTACCGGTATAGAATATTTTAAACAGCGTTCCGGCGATGGCCACTCCCCATACTACAAAAAATAATGGGATGCCCTGGGAATCCCTTAAAGTTATAAGGGCTACAGGGGTATAGGTTCCAGCAATGAGAAAGTAAATGCTTATATGATCAAGTACCCTCAGCCGTTGTTTTTTTTTAGGGTCATCTACACTATGATATAATGTGGAGGCAGTAAAAAGAAGAATCACAGAAAAGCTGTAAACCAAAATACTGAGGGTAGACCAGTTTACCGTAGGGTCGTGTTTATTCCAAAGCAAGAACAGGCCTATAATGCCCAAAACAATACCTAAAGCGTGTGAGAGGGTATTTAATTTCTCTTCTTTATGATAGTTTGAGGGTTGACTCATACAGTTGTAAACTCAATCAAGTGATCACTTGTTTTTGAAGTGCCAGAAGGGAATTTGTATAATGGTGCGGGTGTAGACGCTATCCTTTCGATGGTCTTTCCGTTGTACTTTTAGTACGTGTTTGCCATTTGGAACTGCCTGCAGATCGAGAAATGTTTCAAAGCCCAATTGTCTCTGCAGATTTTGGGAGAATACAAATTCAGGTTTAAAGGTCAAAGAATCAATTGAAAGTGTATACATATCTTCAATAGTTGTGATGTAATCCTTTAAATTACGTCGTTCAGACCAAGATAATACCCCGTCGGAAAACGCTGAATGAATTCCGCGTCGATCTTCATCAGGTTTCAGCTCTTGGTTAAAGAAAAAAACATCGTCCTCTACTGAGCTGCCATAAACGACAAAAACATTCAAAAAAGGGTCGTTTATGACTTTGGAAGGTATAGCGGCTCTGTCCGCAAATGAATTATTGAACTCAATCAGGTCGGTATAATTATCGCTGTTGGCAATATAATAATTCGAACTCATTTCTTCCTCAAGGTAATTAGATGTACTGAATCCTGTGGCCGCAACCAAGGTAATTCCTATGTACAAGGGAACAATTATCATACTCAGACGCTTTCCAAACCTGGTATCAAGAAAATTGTAGACCATTGGTCTGTAGAGGAAACTAAGAGTGATGTACTTGAATATCCAATAAACAGGATAGTAGAACCAGGTGGTCCATTTTTTCTTTTTCAACCATCCCTGAGTGATAAAATCTATACAGGTGAGAAATACGCCAATTACTAAAAATAACAGTGCTGGTACTGCCACACCGTAGCGCACCCAGTCTGGTGTATCCTCTTTATCGATCCACAAGCCAATTAGGGTAAACAAAAAAGCAATTGCGAGGAGACCTAATAGGTAAAAGACCAGCAGGAAGGTTACAGCAAAAATTATACTGCAATATTTTTCCAAGGTAGCGACATAATTATCAAAAGATCCTACCCGCTTCATAAGATGCCTTGTGAATTTTGGACTATAGGCTAACTTATCATAGTCAATTTCACCAGATACATATCGCAGGCCTATTGCTCCAATCCACAAACCTCTCAAGATGACGTGACCTATTAAATTAATTGTAAGAATATACCAGGAGACCAACAGGCCTTGCATAAGAAATATTTTATAGGTATTACCGTCATTTTGAGCCTGCAGGTTACCTAATTCAATTGGATCTATAATCATAAATAATCCATAGATCGCGAATCCTGAGATGATGAGTTCTAGTTGCCAACTTTCTTGCTGGAGAATATCCAACCATTTTTTAAACCGTTCATCTTGAGGGTTATTGCTCATAAAGACTGTAGTTGATGGTTATAAATATAGAAGAAAATGAAAACTTTTGTGTTTGTTGAAAACGAATAGTTGGCAAAATTCAATTTTATGGTCTTCTGATATGAAGTTGCGTGGTCATCCTATATTTTGTTAAGTAAGGGGGAAGAGGGACTTATGTCCCCGGGGTAAGATGTAGTTTTAAGAGATTTTTAGCGATGGAGTAATTGGGTTAAGGATGGGGTAAGTTGTTGGGGCTGATGCATAAAAAAACCCTGAAGTAAAATGAATTACTTCAGGGTTAAAAAGGCGGTGACCTATTGCTGACTGCCCGCCCGTGCAAACAAAGTGCTGCATGGGTGGATACAGGAAGTAATCACGCCAATGGCGTGGTTCGCTTGCTTGAATG